>JASCOJ010000100.1 GCA_029959645.1 Microbacteriaceae bacterium PS02332
AAACCACCCCCCGGGTACGGGGGGCGCCGCCCCCCCCCCCCCCCCGGCCCCCCCCCGGGGGGGGGGGGGGGCCCTTCTGCGTGCCGGTCGATCGGTCCCTCCCCACACCGCCGGCGACCGGGCGCGAGCACCCGCGCGCACGCGGACACGGAACGGGCCCGCGCCGGGGATCGGCGCGGGCCCGCTGGGGCGGCAGGGTGTCTACCGCGCCGTGACCAGGGCGTCCGCCGCCCCGGCCGCGATGCTCGCCGACGCAGCCGACAGGGGTGTCGGCCGTCCCAGCGAGCGGACCGTCCAGCCCGCGGCCGTCCAGCGGTCACGCGGCAGGCAGTTCCGGGCGTCGATCACCATGCGCTGCCCGACGATCGCCGCGAGGGCGGCCGGGTCGGCGTGCACGACCTCGTCCCACTCCGTGAGCACGAGGACGAGGTCCGCCCCGTCGACCGCCTCGGTCATGGACGTCGCGTAGCTCAACGTCGGGAACGACCGACGGGCGGTGTCCACCGCCTCCGGGTCCCAGAGGGTGACCTGGGCACCGCGGAGGTGCAGCGCCGCGGCCACGTTCAGCGCGGGCGAGTCGCGGACGTCGTCGGTGAGCGGCTTGAACGCCGCGCCGATGACCGCGATGCGCCGGTTGAGCACCGATCCCCCGGCGCTCTCGATCGCCATGTCGATGACCCGCTGGCGCTGGCCCATGTTGATCTCGTCGACCTGCTGCATGAGCCCGACGACCTGCCCGGCGCCGATCTCGTTCGCCCGGTGCATGAGCGCCCGGATGTCCTTCGGCAGGCAGCCGCCGCCGAACCCGAGGCCGGCGTTCAGGAACTTCCGGCCGATGCGGGCGTCGTGCCCGAGGGCGTCGGCGAGGGTCGTGACGTCGGCGCCGGCGATCGCACACATCTCGGAGATCGCGTTGATGAACGAGATCTTCGTGGCGAGGAAGGCGTTGGCGCTCACCTTCACGAGCTCGGCCGTCGCGAGGTCCGTCGTGATGACCGGGGTGCCCTCGCTGATCGGCGCCGCGTAGACCTCGCGGATGACCGCGTCGGCGGCGTCGGACGCACCGCCCCAGACCAACCGGTCCGGGTGCAGGGTGTCCTCGACGGCCTTGCCCTCGCGGAGGAACTCCGGGTTCCAGATGAGTTCCGCATCGATGCCGGCGGGCGTGAACTCGGTGACGATGCCACGGAGGCGTGCCGCGGTGCCGACCGGGACGGTGGACTTGCCGACGATGAGGCCCGGGTGGGTGAGGTGCTCGGCGACGGCGCGGGTGGCGCTCTCCACGTAGGCGAGGTTCGCGGCGTGCGAACCGGCCTTCTGCGGGGTGCCGACGCAGACGAAGTGGACGTCCGCGGCGGCCACGGCCGAGGCGATGTCCGACGTGAACCGGAGCTTCCCGCTGGCGACGTGCTCCGTGATGAGTTCGGGGAGCCCGGGCTCGAAGAACGGCACCTGCCCGGCGGAGAGTGCAGCCGTCTTGGTCGGGTCGACGTCCACGCCGATGGTCTCGAAGCCCATCTCCGCCATGGCGGCGGCGTGGGTGGCACCGAGGTAGCCGGTGCCGATGACGCTGATGACGGGTGCGGGGCGACGGTCGGCCGAGGTCGGCGTCGGAGCCGATGCGGACGAGGGGTTCGATGCGGTCACTGCTTGACCTCCTGCAGGTCGTAGTCGGTGTCGGTCCGTGCGATCCCGGCGACGAAGGCCGCGAGGCTGTCCGCACGGGAGTTGAGGCGCCAGTCGTTCGTGGCGCGGACGCCGTCGACGATGGTGGTGGCGGTCTCGCTGAAGTACGCGAAACCGATGACGTCCGAGTTCGCCGGGTCGGCCAGGGCGTCGAACAGCGAGGTGATCCACCGGGCCTTCTGGCCGTCGGTGACGGCGGCGCCGCTCTCGGTGGCACCGACCTCACTGAGCAGGATGTGCTTGTCGGGCGCGACCTGGCGGAGTTGGCCGAGCGTCTTGGCGAAGGTCGTCGCGAAGGTCGGCGCCTCCGCGGACTTGCGGTAGTAGCCGCTCATGCCGACCCAGTCGACGTACTCGCTCCCCGGGTAGTACTCCTGGAGGTAGGCGAGCGTCTGGTACTTCGCGTTGCCCAGGGCGTCGATGCGGGTCGGCGACCAGTTCCAGATGACGTAGTCGTTCGCTCCGGCGCGCTGGAACACGTCGTGCACGTGCTGCCACATCGCGACGAAGGAGCCCGGCGCGTTCTGCTGCGTGGCGCCCTCCGCCCAGTTGTACCAACTGCCGTTCATCTCGTGGTCGAGCCGGATGACGAGGGGCTGCCCGTTGGCCCGGACGGCCTGCGCGTACTTCGTCAGGTAGGCGTCGAACGCCCCACCGGAGACGTCGGCGTTCGTGTAGCCCGCGACGTACTTCTGGTCGTTGCCGGTCTGCAGCGGGCGGCTCTCCCACGTGAGCATCGGGACGCGCCCGTTCGTCCAGGAACGCTGGACGGCGCTGGCGTTGAAGTCCTGGTCGAAGCCCTGGAAGTACCCGACCATGTTCGTGGCCTTGCCGACCTGCTGCGACACCTGGTCGTACTCGGCCCAGTTGAAGGGCGACTGCGCCGTGTAGAGGCCGTACCAGCGGGACTGCTGCGCCAGGACCTCGGCCTTGGTCGGGACCGCGACCGGCGTGGTCGGGTCCGGGTCGGTCGAGGGGCCGCCCTTGCCGGGGACGACGGTCGCTCCGCCACCCGAGCCCGCCGTGCCGGCGTGCCCGGCACCGCCGGCGCCGCCCTGCCCGGCTGCCGTCGTGCCCGAGGCGGACGAACCGCCCCTGGCCGCGGCCAGGGACTGCGCGTGCCCGAGCTGGGACCGGAGGTCGGCGATCTGCGCCTGGAGCTGCGCGACCTGGTCCCCGCGGGAGCCGGACTGCGCCGACGTGCTCTTCAGCTTCCCCTCGAGCGCCCAGACCTGCTGCTGGGCGGCGGTGAGCTTCGCCTGCACGGCGTCGACGTCGGGGGCTGGCTGCTCCTGCACCGGGACGCCGAGCGCCCGGCTGACCGCCGAGGAGACCGGGCCCGAGGGCGAGATCCAGACGGACCAGGTGATGACCGCGAGGGCGGCGACGATCGCCGTCATGCCGAGTGCGGTGCGCTTGGCGTGCTTCGTGGACGGGGCCCACCAGCTGCCGGAGGGACGAGGGAGATCAGACAATGAGGAACGCCTCCAGAGCGAAGACGGCGATCCCGATGCAGTAGGGGATGGCCGCGTACGGGTTGGGTCGACGGCGGGCCGGCTTCGCCGGGCGCTGCGGTGCCCGGTCGGTTGCGGTGGCGACGTCCCGGCGGGTGGCGAGGACCGTCGCCGTGGAGGCCGTGGGCGCGTCCGGCCCGAAGAGCTCGTCGAACGCACGGTCGACGTCGGCCTGCTCCGGGGCGGCCAGGTCGACCGGGCTCGTCGGGGCGGTGGCGACGGCGGACTGCGGCTGCGCCGGGTCCTCCTCGACCGGTCCCCCGGCGTAGGCGCCGGCGCGGGTCCCCCAGCCGGACGCGTGCGCCAGGCGGAAGAAGCCGATGAGCCGGATCGGCATGAGGAAGAACGTCGACACGATGATGAACAGCGGCAGGCGGAAGAAGTCGCTCGGCTTCTCCGCGAGGTGCCGCATCTGCCGGATCGCCATGCTCAGCACGCTCGAGACGACCATGAGTCCGGCGACGTACACGAAGCCGGTCGAGAAGCCGTACTCGTGCAGGATCCCCTGGTAGAGGTTCTCGCCCTGCCCGGTGAGTGCCCGGTAGACCCAGCCGGCGATGACGCCGAAGAGCATGAACGGCAGCAGGATGTCGGTGATGAAGAACACCGCCAGGACGGGCGCGTGACCGAGCATCCACGGCAGCATGCGGAGCGTGTTGTACTGCGATCCGCGGGCCCAGCGGAGCTGCTGCTTGAACAGCTTCTTCACCTGGAGCGGGGCGTCGGTGTAGACCAGCGACGTGTACTGGTAGACGGTCCGGTAGCCCTCCTTGAGCGTGAGGTTCGTCAGGGTCCGGTCGTCGGAGACCTCGAGGAACACCCCGAGGAACTCCTCGTGCATGAACCGGTCCATGACGCGCTCGAGGATCGTGCGGCGGAAGGCGATCGTCCGCCCGGGCAGGCAGCCGATCTGGCCGAGGACGCTCTGTGCGGGCATCGAGTACAGCGCCCGCGAGTTCTCGAGCCAGTCGGCCCAGCGGGTGATCCACGAGCGGGTCGGCTCGAGGATGCGCTGCCGGGTGGTGACCCCGCCGACGGACTCGTCGGCGAAGGGGCGGAGCAGCTCGCTGAGCGTCCCGGGCGTCCAGACCGTGTCCGAGTCGACGAGCACGGTGATGTCGCCGCGCGACATCTCGGTGCCGACCTTGACGGCGTTCCGCTTCCCCGGGATCGGGGTGTGGGTCCAACGGACGAGGGGTGCGAACTCGTCGCACACGGCTTCGAGGGCCTCGTTCCGGGCGCCGTTGATGACCACGATGATCTCGCCGGGGCGCTGTTCGACCATGCGGCCGATGACGTCACGGAACAGGTCGAGGGGCTCGTCGACGACGGGGACCACGACGCTCGTGGTCCCGGTGTAGGTGCCGGTGAAGGGGCGGTACCGGGCGGACAGCACGACCTTGAGCAGCCAGAGCAACCAGATCACCGCGGAGTACACGGCGAAGAGGTAGAACTCGGGGTGTCCGTCGACGATCTGCCGGATCTGGAGGATGAAGGTGAACATCGATCCCTGCAACGTTCGAAGGTGGTGATTCCGCGCCATCGGGAAATCAGGGGGTCGGTTCGGGTGTGTTCATTCAGGCAGACCTGGGAAGACGCAGCAACACGACCCCCGGGCGGGGGTGCAGCGCTCACCGGCCGGGGTACAGTCCGGTCCGCTCCGCGCCGGACAACGCGTGTCCGCACTGGTGCTGACAGCACTTGCGTGGACCGCTCCGACGCGTGTCCGTGCGTGACACACGTCGTCGCGCGGACGGGAGGCCCGGATCACCGCGACGGAGAATCCCCGGTCAGGACAGGGTGCGGATCGTCGCATCCGACCGGCGGGACAGCGTCCGATGCCGTGTTCCGAAACCCTGGCCGCCACCTGAGTAGTACCGGGTGCGAACGGAGTCCGGGGTACGCGCGTTTTCCAGCGGGGGACGAACAGTAATACGCCGGAAAAATCGCCGATGACTCCTCAACATGAGGTCTGCCGTTCATCCCGGGCGTGTCGCCCCGGTTCAGGCCCCGTAGAACTCGCGCTCGAAGACCTGTCGTGCCCGACGGGTGACGCCGAGGTAGTCCTCCTCGAGCTGCGTCGCCGATCCGGGCGGGTACTCGAGCAGCCGCGCGATGCCCTCGAGCTGCGTGCGGTCCACGGGGAGGACGTCCGTGGTCCGTCCGGACCAGAGCACGAGCGCGCTGCGCGTCCGGGACGCGAACCGCCACGCCGCCGCGAGCCGGTCCGCGTCGTCGGGCTCGACCCGACCGGAGGCCGTGGCGGCGGCGAGGGCCTCGAGCGTCGACGTGGTCCGGAGCGTCGGGTCCGCACGCCCGTGCTGCAGCTGCAGCAGTTGCACGAACCACTCGACGTCGCTCAACGAACCGCGGCCGAGCTTGAGGTGCCGCGACGGGTCGGCACCGCGTGGCAGCCGCTCCGACTCCACCCGCGCCTTGATGCGCCGCACCTCGCGGACCTCGCGGTCCTCGATGGCGACGGGGTACCGGGTCCGGTCGGCGAGGTGTTCGAAGTCGCGGAGCAGCGCCGGGTCCCCGACGGCACCGCGGGCGCGGAGGAGCGCCTGCGCCTCCCACGTGAGGGACCACCGGGCGTAGTAGGCGCCGTAGGAGTCGAGGGAGCGTGAGAGCGGACCGTTCTTGCCCTCCGGGCGCAGGTCGACGTCGAGGTCGAACGGGTACAGGGCGTCCTCGACGAGCCGGTTGAGTTCGCGCACGATGCCCTGCGCTGCCCGGGCGGCGGCCTCGGTGCCGAGCGTCGCCGACCGGTGCACGAACAGCACGTCGGCGTCCGACCCGAAGCCGAGCTCGCGGCCGCCGTACCGGCCCATCGCGACCACGCCGAACTCGAGGTCCGCCGGGGCACCGCGTCGGGCGAGGTCGAGCGCGCCGCTCAACGTCGCCTCGGTGACGTCGGAGAGCGCCGGACCGAGGCCGTCCACGTCGAGGTGTCCGAGCACGGCGGCCATGCCGAGGCGGAGCGTCTCCCGCCGACGCACCGAGCGCAGGAGGGAGGCTGCGGCGTCCGGGTCGTCGCCGTGCCGCGCCGTCGTGGCCCCCGTCTCCGCCAGCAGGGCCGGCAGCGGACGGGGTCGGAGCAGGGCCTCGGGCTCGTCCAACCAGGCCACGGCCTCCGGGAACCGCTCGAGCAGCCCGGCGAGGAACGCCGACTCGCTGAGCACCGTCGTCAGGCTGTGTGCGGCACCGGACGAGTCGCGGAGCATCCGGAGGAACCAGCTCGACTCCCCCAGCGTGTCGCTCAACCGGCGGAAGGCGAGCAGCGCACGGTCCGGCGCCGGACCCTCCGCCATCCAGCGCAGCAGCACCGGCAGCAGGTTCCGCTGGATCGCCGCGCGACGGGACGTGCCCTGCGTGAGCGCCCGGATGTGTGCGGCGGCGCCGTCGGCGTCGACGAACCCGATGGCGGCCAGGCGGTCGCGGACCTGGCCGGTCGTGAGCGTGATCTCACCGTCGGCCGCGGCGACCGCGGCGAGCATCGGCCGGTAGAACAGCCGCTCGTGCAGCCCGCGGACCTCGAGCTTGACCGAACGCCACCGGGTCTCCAGGGCGGCCGCCGAGGCGGCGAAGCCGGTCGAGCGCGCGAGCACCCGGAGCTCGTCCTCGTCGGCGGGCATGAGGTGCGTGCGCTGCAGCCGCCGGAGCTGGATGCGGTGCTCGAGCACCCGGAGCGTGGCGTAGTCCGGGCCGAACCGCGCGGCCTCCGGGCGGCCGACGTACCCCGCGTCGGTGAGGGCCTCCATCGCGTCGAGCGTCGAGCGCTGCCGGACCGCCGCGTCGTCCTGCCCGTGCACGAGCTGGAGGAGCTGGACGGTGAACTCGACGTCGCGGAGCCCGCCCGGGCCGAGCTTGAGCTGCCGGTCGACCTGGCCGTCCGGGATGTGCGCGGTCACCCGCTCCCGCATGCGCTGCACCGACTCGACGAACCCGGGCCGCTTCGACGACGACCACACGAACGGGGCGATCGCGGCGACGTAGCGCTCCCCGAGGTCCCTGGAGCCGGCGATCACCCGGGCCTTGAGCAGCGCCTGGAACTCCCATGCCCTGGCCCAGCGCTCGTAGTACGCCACGTGCGAGTCGAGGGTCCGGACGAGGGCGCCGTCCTTGCCCTCCGGTCGGAGGGCGGTGTCGACCTCCCACAGCGCCGGTTCCGCGGCGAGGTCGGTGATGACGTGGGTGGCGGCGATCGCGATCCGCGTGGCGACGAGCACGGCACGGTCGGTGCCGACGCCGGTCCCGGTGTCGGGGTCGGCGGTCGGCTCGGTGACGAAGATGACGTCGACGTCGCTGACGTAGTTCAGCTCGCGTGCGCCGGCCTTGCCCATCGCGATGACGGCGAGGGGCGTCGCGGCGACGTCGGCCGCGGGGAACGGCACCTCGGCCCGTGCCACCGTGACGGCCGCGTCGAGGGCCGCACCGGCGAGGTCGGCGAGGCCGGCGGCGACGACCGGGAACGCCTCGGTCGGCACGGGGTGCAAGACGTCGTACAGGGCGATCTGGGCCAGGTGCCGGCGGTACCGGACGCGGAGCCGCACGCGCGCAGGTTCGCCGGTGGAGCCGTCGACCGCCTCGAGCAGGGAGGCGGTGTACCGGTCCTGCGACCACGGCGGGGTGACCGGGTCGAGCACGAGGGCGACCTCCGCGGGTCGCCGCTGCAGGAACTCACCGAGCCCGATGGACGACCCCAGCAGGCGGACGAGCCGCTCGGTCGCGCCGGCGTCCGCCAGGACGCGCTGCATCGGCCCCGCCGCGACGTCGAGGAGCCGCTCGACCGCCCGCAGCGCGCCGTCGGGGTCGGCGGTGCGTTCCCACACGGCCGGGGCGTCTGCGACCGGCACCCGCGTGGCGGGGTCCGTCCGGGCCTCCAGGGCGGCGATCCGCTCCAGCCCGTCGGACAGGTCGGCGAACCCGAGCCGGGCCAGCTCCGAGCGCGACGTCTTCGTCCTGCCGGTCATGCGGTGTGCGTCTCCCTGGGTGCTGCGACCCGTCTCAGAGCATCCCGAGGTTGGTGTCGAGCTCGAACGGCGTCACCTGGTCGCGGTAGCGCTTCCACTCCTGCCGCTTGTTCAGCAGCACGAAGTTGAAGACCTGCTCCCCGAGCGTCTCGGCGACGAGCTCGGAGTCCTCCATCAGGCTGAGCGCGTGGTCGAGGCTCGCCGGGAGCTGGCTGTAGCCGAGGGCCTTGCGCTCGGCGTCGCTGAGGCTCCAGACGTTGTCCTCGGCCTCGGGCGGGAGCTCGTAGCCCTCCTCGATGCCCTTGAGCCCGGCGGCGAGCAACAGCGAGTACGCGAGGTACGGGTTCGCCGCGGAGTCGATGCCGCGGTACTCGATCCGCGACGACTGCCCCTTGTTCGGCTTGTACAGCGGGACGCGCACGAGGGCCGAGCGGTTGTTGTGGCCCCACGTGACGAACGACGGGGCCTCGTCGCCACCCCAGAGCCGCTTGTACGAGTTCACGAACTGGTTCGTCACCGCGGTGATCTCCGGCGCGTGCCGCAGCACGCCGGCGATGAAGTGCTTGGCCGTCGGCGAGAGCTGGTACTCGCCACCCGGCTCGTAGAACGCGTTCTGGTCGCCCTCGAAGAGCGAGACGTGCGTGTGCATGCCCGAGCCCGGCTGCCCGGAGAGCGGCTTCGGCATGAACGTCGCGTAGACGCCCTGCTCGATCGCCACCTCCTTCACGACGGTGCGGAAGGTCATGATGTTGTCGGCCATGGTCAGCGCGTCGGCGTAGCGCAGGTCGATCTCGTTCTGCCCCGGGCCGGCCTCGTGGTGGCTGTACTCGACGGAGATGCCGAGGTCCTCGAGCATCCGCACCGAGCGGCGTCGGAAGTCGTGTGCGCTGCCGCCGGGCACGTTGTCGAAGTAGCCGGCCTGGTCGACGGGCTGCGGACCGCCGTCCCGCCAGTCGCGGCTCTTCAGCAGGTAGAACTCGATCTCGGGGTGCGTGTAGAACGTGAAGCCGCGCTCGCTCGCCCGCGCCAGGGTGCGCTTGAGGACGTTGCGCGGGTCCGCGACGGCGGGCTGCCCGTCCGGGGTCGTGATGTCGCAGAACATCCGGGCGGTGGGGTCGACCTCGCCGCGCCACGGCAGGATCTGGAACGTCGAGGGGTCCGGGTGCGCGAGCACGTCGGCCTCGTACGACCGGGTCAGGCCCTCGATCGCGGAGCCGTCGAACCCGATGCCCTCGGCGAACGCACCCTCGACCTCGGCCGGGGCGATCGCGACGGACTTCAGGGTCCCGATGACGTCGGTGAACCAGAGCCGGATGAACTTGATCCCGCGCTCCTCGATGGTGCGGAGCACGAAGTCCGTCTGCTTGTCCATGCACGACCTTTCCGTGTTCGCCGGGCCGCGTCGCGGTCCGCCGGGGCCGCGTCGCGACCGTCCTGCCAGGGTAGTGCCAGCGCCGCCCGTCGTGCGCGGGGACGCGCGCGCCGGGCGGCCCTCGGACGGTCTCCTCCGAGGGCTGTCAGTGGTGGCGACGAGGCTGGTCGCGTACCGATCTCCGAAGGAGCACCGTCATGGCCGTCCTCGACGCCGCCGAAGTCCTCACGCAGTCCCCCATGCCGGCACCGGAGGCCCGCGGTCCGCTGAGTGCCGCCCTCCTCGACGCGCTCCACGCCGGTACGCCGGACGCCGCGCTGCGTCAGGCAGCCGTCACCGCCGTCGCGCAGGCCGACGACCTCCTGACCGACGACGACGTCCAGGTGGCGCTGTTCGTGCTCTACGAACTGCACTACGGCGGGGTCCGAGGGGTCGCCGACGACCTCGAGTGGGACACCGCGCTCCTCGCCGCCCGGGCGGTGCTCGAACACGCGCTCGAGCAGGCCGTCCGCGCGGTGGTCCCGGTGCCGGAGCTCCCGGAGCCGACGGCCGAGGCCGTGTCCGCCGCGCTGTTCGCCCTCGCCGCGGCCGACAGCGGGCCGAGCGTCTCGCGCTGGGTGGCGCGGAAGGCCGACCGCGCGCAGATCCGCGAGTTCCTCGTGCAGAAGACCGCGTACACGCTCAAGGAGGCCGACCCGCACAGCTGGGCGATCCCGCGGCTGTCGGGCCGTGCGAAGGCGGCCCTCGTCGAGATCCAGTCCGACGAGTACGGCGGCGGTCGCCCGAAGCGCATGCACTCGGCGATCTTCGCCCGCACGCTCCGGGCAGCGGGCCTCGACGACTCGTACGGCGCCTACGTCGACCACCTGCCGGCGATCACGCTCGGCGCGCTCAACATGATGAGCATGTTCGGCCTGCACCGCCGGCTCCGGGGTGCGATCGTCGGGCACCTCGCGGCGTTCGAGATGACGTCGTCGATCCCGAGCAAGCTCTACGGCGACGGGTTCCGACGCAACGGCTTCGACGCGGACGCCACCTGGTACTTCGACGAGCACGTCGAGGCCGACGCGGTGCACGAGCAGATCGCCGGTCGCGACCTCGCCGGTGGCCTCGTGGAGGCGGACCCCACCCTCCTCGCCGACGTCCTCTTCGGTGCCGCGGCGTGCCTCACCGTCGAGGGGATGGCCGGCGCACAGCTGCTGTCGAGCTGGGAGGCCGGGCAGAGCTCGCTCCGTCGGCCGCTCGCCGACGACGGTGCCGCGACGACGACGGGTGCCACCCGTGTCGCGTGAGCACGAGGACGAGCCCTCGATCGTCGCCTACCCGGACGGCCCGTTCCTGCTCCGCGGGGACGTCGCGGTCCTCGGTCCCGACGGGCAGGAACTGCCCCGCCGACGCCGGACCGTCGCGCTCTGCCGCTGCGGCAAGTCGATGCTGAAGCCGTACTGCGACGGCACGCACAAGCTCATCGGCTTCCGGACGGAGCCGGAGCTGCCCGCCGACGGGTCCGGGCCGTCGGCGGACTGAGGGTCAGTCCTCGGCGTCGGCGCGCTCGTTGTTCGCCGCGATGCGGTCGAGGGCGTGCGCGGCCTCGTCGCGGGTGGCGAAGGGGCCGATGTGATGCCGGTTCGGCGACTGCAGGCCCTGCTCGACCTCGCCGGTCTTGTCGTTGTACCACCACTGGGACTCGATGCGCTCGTCGCTCATGCGGCCGAGCGTACCCGCGGGCAGCGGGCGCGGGACGGCGGTCGGGCGCCGGCGCGCGGCTAGAGTGGTCCGCATGCCCCGGGACGAACACGGACACCTGACCGCCGGCCGCATCTCCCCGCAGCGGTCCGTCCCGAAGGACGTCGAGCGGCCCGAGTACGTCGGCAAGGTCGAGCCGCACGAGCACGGCCTCGGGGACACCTACACCCCGGACGAGGTCGAGCGCATCCGGGTCGCCGGTCGCATCGCGTCGCAGGCGATCGACGCCGTCGGTGCGGCCATCCGCCCCGGCGTCACCACCGACGAGCTCGACCGGATCGGCCACGAGTTCGTCGTGTCGCACGGTGCCTACCCGTCCACGCTCGGGTACCGGGGCTTCCCGAAGTCGCTCTGCTCCTCGCTGAACGAGGTCATCTGCCACGGCATCCCGGACGACACCGTGCTGCAGGAGGGCGACCTCGTGAACATCGACATCACCGCCTACAAGGACGGGATGCACGGCGACACGAACCGCACCTTCACCGTGGGCGAGGCCGCCCCGGCGGTGCAGGACCTCGTGACCCGGACCGAGGAAGCCCTCCGCCGCGGCATCCGCGCCGTCGCCCCCGGTCGCCAGGTGAACGTCATCGGTCGTGCGATCGAGTCCTACGCGAAGCGGTTCGGCTACGGGGTCGTCCGCGACTACACCGGCCACGGCGTCGGCCGTGCGTTCCACTCCGGGCTCGTCATCCCGCACGTCGACGACCCGCGGTACGACACCGTCATCGAGCCGGGCATGGTCTTCACGATCGAGCCGATGCTCACCCTCGGCGGTGTCGAGGCGGACATCTGGGCCGACGACTGGACCGTGTCCACCCGCGACAAGACGTGGACGGCACAGTTCGAACACACGCTCGTCGTGACCGAGCGCGGCACCGAACTCCTCACCGTCTCCTGACCGCACCACCTCCAGCACGGCCAACGAAAGGCACCGCTTTCTCATGACCTCCCTCGCAGTCGGCGTCGACATCGGCGGAACGGGCATCAAGGGCGCGATCGTGGACACGTCCACCGGCGAGCTCACGACGGACCGCATCAAGAAGGCCACCCCCGAGGGCGGGAAGCCGCAGGACATCGTCGACGTGGCGAAGTCGATCCTCGACGACCTGTCCCCCGCCTCGGACGTCGCGGTCGGGGTGTGCTTCCCGGCGATCGTCCGCGACGGCAAGACGATGTCCGCCGCGAACGTCTCGAAGAAGTGGATCGGCTTCGAGGCCGAGGCGCTCTTCGAGAAGGAGCTCGGCCGCTCCATTCACTTCGTCAACGACGCCGACGCCGCCGGGTTCGCCGAGCAGCAGTTCGGTGCCGCGAAGGGCCGGGACGGCCTGGTGATCATGACGACGCTCGGCACGGGCATCGGTACCGCGCTCATCAACGACGGTGTCCTCATCGTCAACGCCGAGCTCGGCCACCTCGAGATCGACGGCGTCGACTACGAGACGAAGGCGTCCTTCGCGGCCAAGGAGCGCGACGAGCTGTCCTGGAAGCACTGGGCCAAGCGGCTCCAGAAGTACTACTCGCGGCTCGAGGCACTCCTCTCCCCGGAGCTGTTCGTCGTCGGCGGCGGGGTCTCGAAGCAGCACGAGGAGTTCCTCCCGCTGCTCGACCTGCAGGCCGAGATCATCCCCGCCACGCTCCGCAACAACGCCGGCATCATCGGCGCGGCGACCCTGGCGGCCCGCAGCGCGTCCTGACCGACGGAGCCGCTGCCGCGGCACCCACGGGATCTGGACGCCCGCTACACTCGTCGGAGCGAACGGGTCGGTGAGACGGTCGCGTCACTCCCCCGGGAGTGCCGAGGAACGTCCGGGCTCCACAGAGCAGGGCGGTGGGTAACACCCACCCGGAGCAATCCGCGAGACAGTGCCACAGAGAACAGACCGCCGGTGGCGACACCGGTAAGGGTGAAACGGTGGTGTAAGAGACCACCAGGGGTCCGGGTGACCGGACTCGCTCGGTAAACCTCGCCCGGAGCAAGGTCAGACAGAGGACGTCGAGGCTGCTCGCCGAGTCCTCGGGTGGACCGCTGGAGGCCGACGGCAACGTCGGTCCGAGAGAGATGGCCGTCACCGCCGCGAGGCGGGACAGAACCCGGCGTACGGCCGGCCCGTTCGCCTCAGCCACACGACGAGGGCGGCACCGTGGAGTCCCCGGTGCCGCCCGCGTCGGGGTGGGGGGGGCGTCGGGCCGGAGGCT
>JASCOJ010000101.1 GCA_029959645.1 Microbacteriaceae bacterium PS02332
CGCCGCTCGTGTCCGGGAGGACCGGCGGCGCGGGTCTTCAGTGGTGTTGGTGGTGCTCGCGGTGTCGGTCCGCCTCCGACGGGGTGGGCATGCCGCGACGCCCGGCCGGCAGGATGCTCGGCAGCAGGGCACTGGCGACCGTCGCGACCGCACCGACGACCGCGACGACCGCGAGCGGAGCGGCACCGAGCCCGTGGTCCGCGGCGACGGCCAGCGCGAGCACGGTGGCCGGTGCGGGCATGAGTTGGACCACGTGGAAGCGCTCTCCCGTGGTGCTCCGACCGAGCAGTGCGTTCGCCATGAGCCCATCGTGCCCGAGGATGGTTGTCCGCAGAAGGGGGGACAGGTCCCCAGTGCTGGAGTAGAACGTCTAGTACACGGCTACCCCAGGCCGCGGACGGTCGCCACCGCCTCGGCGACGGCGGTGACCACGAGCGGGACGTCCGCGTCGGTCAGCGTCTCGTCGAAGGTCAGCCGGACGGCCGACCGTGCGACGTCCTCGGACAGCCCGAGTGCGGTCAGCACGTGCGACGCCTCGGTGCTGCCGGCCGCACAGGCGCTGCCCGAGGACGACACGACGTCGCGCTGTTCGAGTTCGAGCAACACCGTCTCGCCGTGTACGCCGGGGAGGGCCGGAGCGCCGTCGGAGGCCGGGACCGCGGTGAAGCAGAACGACGCGTGCCCCGGCAGTCGTCGGTGCCGTGCCCCGGTGAGCACGGCGCCGGGCACCCGGGTGAGCACGCCGTCGATCACGGCGTCCCGGGTCCTCGTGGCCGTCGCGGCGGCGGCGCTCCGCTCGGCGAGGAGGCTCGTCCACGCACGGGCGAGCCCCACGGCCCCGGCGACGTCCTCCGTCCCCGACCGGCGCCCGCGTTCCTGCCCGCCGCCGTGCAGCAGCGGTTCGAGCGGGACACCCGCACGGACGGCGAGCGCGCCGGTGCCCTTGGGCGCGCCGGTCTTGTGCCCGGACACCGAGACGGCGTCGACGCCGAGGACGTCGAGCCCGACCGGCAGCCACGGCGCGGACTGCACGGCGTCGGTGTGGAACCGGGCGCCGACCGCGGAGGCCTCGGCGGCGAGCGCCCGGACGTCCTGCACGGTGCCGATCTCGTTGTCGGCGTGCGCGATCGACACCAGCGTCGTGTCCGGTCGCAGCGCTTCCCGGAGCACCTCGGCACGCACGGTGCCGTCCGGGTCGACCGGCAGGACCGTGACGGTGAACCCGTGGTGGTGTTCGAGGTACCGGCAGCTCTCGAGCACGGCCTCGTGTTCGATCGCACTCGTGACGACGTGTCGGCCGCGCGGGGTGGCGAGCGCGATCCCCTTGACCGCGGTGTTCGCGCCCTCGGTGCCGCCGCTGGTGAACACGAGCTCCCCGGGCCGGCAGCCGAGGGCCTCCGCCACGACGGCCCGCGCCGCGGTGAGCCCCCTGGCGGCCGTGTCGCCGACGCCGTGGGTGGACGACGGGTTGCCGAACGCCCCGGTGAGCCAGGGCCACATCGCCTCGAGCACCTCGCGGCGGACCGGGGTCGTGGCCGCCCGGTCCAGGTAGAACACGGGTCAGACCCCGGACGGCGTCGCCACGGCGGCGACGTCGACGTCGAGCCCGAGGTCAAGCGCCCGCGCCGAGTGCGTGAGCGCGCCGACGGAGACGACGTCCACACCGGTCGCCGCGATCGCCGCGACCGTCTCGAGGGAGACCCCGCCGGACGCCTCGACGAGTGCGCGACCGGCGACGAGGGCGACGCCCTCCTCGAGCATCGGCACGGTGAAGTTGTCGAGCATGATCGTGTCGACCCCGGCCGCGACGACCTCCTCGACCTGGTCGATGCGGTCGACCTCGACCTCCAGGTGCACGGTGTGGCCGAGGCGTCCGCGGGCGGCCCGGATCGCGTCCCCGATGCCGACGCCCTCGGCGAGCAGCACCGCGAGGTGGTTGTCCTTCGCGAGCACCGCGTCGGAGAGCGACGTGCGGTGGTTGTGGCCACCGCCGCAGCGCACGGCGTGCCGCTCGAGCGCGCGGAGGCCCGGCGTGGTCTTCCGGGTGTCGACGACCCGCGCGCCGGTCCCCTGCACCGCCGCGACGTACCGCGCGGTGAGCGTGGCGATGCCGGAGAGGCGCTGCACGAGGTTGAGCGCCACACGCTCCCCGCGCAGCACCGCCCGGGCAGGGCCGCTGACGGTGGCGAGGACGTCGCCCGCGGCGAACGCCGTGCCGTCGGGCACGGCCACGGTCGTGACGATCGCGGGGTCGACCGCGTGCATCACGGCCGCGACGACGTCGCCGCCGGCGAGCACGCCGGGCTCGCGCGCCACGAGGGTCGCCGTCGCCGTCGCGGACGCCGGGATGAGCGTCTCGCTCGTGACGTCACCCCAGGGTGCGTCCTCCTCGAGTGCGGTGTCGATGACCCGGCGGAGCACGTGCGCCGGGACGGTGCCCGGGTCGAGGACGGTCGTCGGAGCGGTGGTGGTGGTCATGCGAGGGCCTCCTGGGGAGCGACGGGCCGGCGCACGGTCGGTGCGGGGGCGGTGTCGGGTGCGGTCGGACGGGCGCGCGGCGCGAGCACCCAGGTGCGGGAGGCGGGAGCGCTCGGGTCGGTGTCGGGGTGGTCGGTGCGGGCGTGGGCTCCGCGGGACTCGGTGCGGGCCTCGGCGGCGACCGCGGTGACCCGTGCGAGGTCGAGCAGTGCGCGGTCCTCTGCGGCCCGCACGGAGGTCGGCGCCGGCGCTGCGACGTCGGCGAGCGCCCGCCGGGCGGCCGCGAGGCCGTCGGCGTCGCGGAGCAGCCCGACGGCGTCGGTCATCACGGACTGCACCACGTGACGGACGGCACCGTCGCTGCCCGGCTGCTCCGGGCCTCCCGGCCGGGAGGCCCGGGACGCGTCCGGCGCACCGCCCACGACCGTCGGGACGAGCGTCGCGTCCCCGCGCAGTCGCAGGACAGCCGGCCGCGGGCCCGCCACGGCGTCGGCCGCGCGCACGGCGAAGACGAGCCCCTCGAGCAGGGAGTTCGACGCCAGACGGTTCGCACCGTGCACGCCGGTGCACGCGGTCTCCCCCACCGCGAGGAGTCCGGGCAGGCTCGTCCGCCCCTCGGCGTCGGTGGCGATGCCGCCCATCGCGTAGTGCGCGGCGGGGCTGACCGGGACGCCCTCGCGGGTCCAGTCGAAGCCGGCGGCCCGGGTCGCACGGGTGAGCCCGGGGAAGCGGCGGACGAGGAAGTCGGCGTCGAGCCCGGTGGCGTCGAGGAGCACCGGGCCGCCGTCCTGGGCGCGCACGGCGGCGGCGATCGCCCGGGCGACGACGTCCCGCGGTGCGAGCTCGGCGTCCGGGTGCAGGTCGGTCATGAAGCGGTGGCCACGGGCGTCGCGGAGCACCGCGCCCTCTCCGCGCACGGCCTCGGAGACGAGGCCGCCGCCGGGGACGGCGAGTCGGGTGGGGTGGAACTGCACGAACTCGAGGTCGGCGAGCACCGCACCGGCGCGCCAGGCCGCGGCGGTGCCGTCGCCGGTCGCGACGAGCGGGTTCGTCGTCTCGCGGTACAGGTGTCCTGCTCCCCCGCTGGCGAGCAGCACCGCGTCCGCGGCGATCCGCTGCGGCTCACCGAGCAGGTCGAGGACGTCGACGCCGCGCACCTGGCCGTCGCGGACGACGAGGTCGACGAGACAGGTGCGCTCGAGGACCGTGACGTGGCGGCGGTGCAGCGCGGCGATCAGGGTGGCCTCGACGGCGGCGCCGGTCGCGTCCCCGTCGGCGTGCAGGACGCGCCAGCGTCCGTGCGCCGCTTCACGTCCGCGGGCCAGGTCGTCGCCGTACCGGTCGAGCGCGGCCCGGTCCGCGGTCCGGTCGAAGGGGACGCCGAGCGCGAGGAGGTCGCGCACCCGGGCCGGACCGTCGGTGCAGAGGACGTCGACCGCCCGCTCGTCGGCGCTGCCCGCGGCGGCGGCGAGCGTGTCCCGGACGTGCAGCGCGGCGGAGTCGTCCGCACCGAGCGCCACGGCGATCCCGCCCTGCGCGGCCGCGGTGGCACCGTCGGCGAGGGCGCCCTTCGTCACGAGCGTGACGTCGTGCACGTGGCTCGCGCGGATCGCGGCGGTCAGCCCGGCGATGCCGGACCCGACCACGACGACGTGCACGGTCAGGCCCCGACGGTGGGGACGGCCTCGACGGCGGGGGCGGCGGCCGGGCTGCCCGGCTCGACCTGTCCGGCGAGCGGGCGCGGCTTCGCGGCGAGCATCCGCTCGAGCGCGACCTTCGCGTCGGCCTTCACGGCGTCCGGGACGACGATCTCGTTCAGGACCTCGCCGGCGACGAGCGCCTCGAGGACCCAGGCGAGGTAGCCCGGGTGGATCCGGTACATCGTCGAGCACGGGCACACCACCGGGTCGAGGCACGTGATGGTGTGCTGCGGGAACTCCGCGGCGAGCCGGTTCACCATGTTGACCTCGGTGCCGATCGCGAACCGGGTCGGCTCGGTCGCGGCGGCGACGGCCTTGCGGATGAAGTCGGTGCTGCCGGCGGCGTCCGCGGCGTCGACCACCGCCATCGGGCACTCCGGGTGCACGATGACGCGCACGTCCGGGTCGTCGCGGCGGGCCTGCTCGATCTGGTCGACCGTGAAGCGACGGTGCACCGAGCAGAAGCCGTGCCAGAGGACGACCTGCGCGTCGAGGAGCTCGGCGGCCGTGTTGCCGCCGCCGGCCAGCCGCGGGTTCCACAGCGGCATCCGGTCGGTGCTGATCCCCATGGCCTTCGCGGTGTTGCGGCCGAGGTGCTGGTCGGGGAAGAACAGCACGCGCTGCCCCCGCTCGAACGCCCACTCGAGCACGGTCGCCGCGTTCGACGACGTGCAGACGATGCCGCCGTGCCGGCCGCAGAAGGCCTTGAGGTCGGCGGCGGAGTTCATGTACGTCACGGGGACGACCGGCACGCGGCCGTCGGCGTCGGGCTCGGTGCCGTACAGCGCCTCGAGCTCGGCCCACGCCGCCTCGACGCTGTCGATGTCGGCCATGTCGGCCATCGAGCACCCGGCGGCGAGGTTCGGCAGGATCACGTGCTGGTCGTCCCGCGCCAGGACGTCGGCCGTCTCCGCCATGAAGTGCACCCCGCAGAAGACGATCGCCTCGGCGTCGGGCCGCGTCAGCGCCGCGTTCGCGAGCTGGAACGAGTCGCCGAGGAAGTCCGCGTGCCGGACGACCTCGTCCCGCTGGTAGAAGTGCCCGAGGACGACGACCCGGTCGCCGAGCGTCGCCTTCGCCCGCTCGATGCGCTCGTGGAGCTCCTCGACCGGTGCGTGCTTGTACTCGTCCGGCAGCGCGCCCTGCCGGGGCGCGGTGGTCGGGATGACGTCGGACATCGACGAGCCGGGACCGTAGCCGAGGACGGCGTCGAAGTCCCAGGTCGGGGCCGCGAGGTCGGGCGTGCAGGTGCTGCCGGCTGCCCGGCCGTTCGAGATCAGTTCGATGGTGGTCGCGATGGACACGGCGGTTCCCGTTCGTTCAGGGGTGTTCGGTGGGGTGCGCCACGGCGGGCGCGGTCGTCAGCGGGCCGTTGTCCGCGTACGACAGGTCGGGGTTCGAGCGGTAGAGCCGGGCCGGTCGGTGCCGGCCGCCGCTCGTGGTCTCGTCGGTCGGCAGGACGGCGTCGCTCTGGGCGACCTGCCGTCGGAAGTTCGCGGGGTCGAGGGTGCGGCCGAGCACGGCCTCGTACACGCCGCGGAGTTCGGCGAGGGTGAACCGGTCACCGAGGAAGGCCTGCGCGATCCGGGAGTACGACAGCTTGTTCCGGAGTCGCCAGAGCGCGTACGCCACGATCCGGTCGTGGTCGAAGGCGAGGGGCGGGTGCTCGTCGGCGAGGAACCACCGCACGTTCCAGTCGTCCGGCACCACGCTCGCCTCGTCCGGGTGCACGAGCGCCCAGTAGACGACCGAGACGACGCGGCTCGGCGAGCGGTCGACGTCGCCGAACGCGTAGAGCTGCTCGAGGTACCGCGGCTGCACGTTCGTCGTCTCGCGCAGGCGCGCCGCCGCGGACTCGTCGAGCCCCTCGTCGGCACCGACCCAGCCGCCCGGCAGCGCCCACACCTGCGCGAACGGGTCGGCCACCCGACGGACGAGCGGCATCCACAGCGCCGGGGCACCGGTGTCGGGGTGCGGCCGCAGCGCCACGATCACGGTGGAGACCGCGACGCGGATCGGTGCGTCGTCCACGGGGACTCCTGTCGTCGTGCCGCTTGTTCTGGTCATTGTGACCTGAACTGTTCGGGTACTGCCGACCGTATCACGTTGGTCACCGGATCGGAACGCGCCCGGAACGCCCGGGAAACACGGCCTCCTTACGATCGAACCCATGGGCAGCACTGCGAGGAAGCACGCCGTCGTGACCGGGACGGTGCAGGGGGTCGGGTTCCGCTGGTGGACGGCGTGCAAGGCGGACGGGCTCGCGCTCGCCGGGTACGCCCGGAACTGCTTCGACGGCACGGTCGAGGTGGAGGCCGAGGGCCCGGCACCGGCCGTCGACGCCCTGCTCGTCATGCTCCGCTCCGGGCCGACCTCGGCCACCGTCACCGACGTGTCGGTCCGGGACGTCCCACCGCACGGTGACGAAGAGGGCTTCCGCATACTCCACTGAGCGGGAATGCTCGAGTCCGTACAGGTCTTGCACCTCCGGTACCCGTGCGCCACGGGCTGCCGCGACCCCACAGGAGCACCCCCATGACCCAGGCCGTCGAATCACCACCCCGGAACGGGAGCGCCGACGAGGCCACCGCCGCCGGCAACCGTCTCGTGATCGGGCTGCTGCTCGTCTCGGCGTTCGTCGTCATCCTCAACGAGACGATCATGGGTGTGGCACTGCCGCGGCTCATGGACGACCTCGACATCAGCGCCGCGACCGGGCAGTGGCTGACCACCGGCTTCCTGCTCACCATGGCCGTCGTGATCCCCATCACGGGCTACCTGCTGCAGCGGTTCGACACGCGCCCGGTGTTCGTCTGGGCGATGAGCCTGTTCTCGGCCGGCACGCTGATCGCGCTCCTCGCGCCGGGCTTCTCCATGCTCCTCGTCGGCCGCATCGTCCAGGCCAGCGGCACCGCGATCATGATGCCGCTGCTCATGACGACGGTCCTGACCCTCGTCGACCCCGCACACCGCGGCCGCGTGATGGGGAACATCTCGATCGTCATCTCCGTCGCCCCGGCGATCGGCCCGACGATCTCCGGCCTCATCCTCAACGCGTTCTCGTGGCGCTGGCTCTTCGGCTTCGTGCTCCCGATCGCGCTCGCCGCGCTCGTCATCGGCATGCTCAAGGTCCGGAACGTCTCGACGCCGCGGAAGTCCGCCATCGACGTGCTGTCCGTGGTGCTCTCCGCCTTCGCGTTCGGCGGGATCGTCTACGGCCTGTCGAGCATCGGCGAGGCCGGCGACACCGGCTTCGGCGTCCCCGTCGGCTCGCTCGTGGTCGGGTTCGCCGCGCTCGCGGTCTTCATCGTCCGGCAGACGCGCCTCCAGCGCCGCGACGCCGCCCTGCTCGACCTCCGCACCTTCAGCACGAAGGGGTTCACGATCCCGATCGTCGCGATGGGCATCAGCTTCATGGCGATGTTCGGCACGCTCATCCTGCTGCCGATCTACCTGGAGCGCGTCCTCGGGCTCGACGTCCTGAAGGTCGGCCTGCTGCTCCTGCCGGGCGGCCTCCTCATGGGGCTGCTCTCGCCGATCGTCGGGCGCATCTACGACCGCCGCGGGCCGCGGGTGCTGCTCGTGCCGGGGTCGATCATCATCAGCGCCGTGCTCTGGGCGCTCTCCACCGTGACGGCCGACACCAGCGTGTGGTTCGTCCTCGGCGCGCACGTCGTCCTCAGCCTCGGCCTGGCCCTGACGTTCACGCCGCTCTTCACGGCGGCGCTCGGCGGTCTGCCCCCGCGGCTCTACTCGCACGGCAGCGCGGTGCTCGGCACCACGCAGCAGCTCGCCGGTGCCGCCGGGACGGCCCTGTTCGTCACGCTGCTCACCATCGGGACCACGGCCGCGATGCCGGACCTCGCCCCGGGCACGAGTGCGGCGGCCACGGCGGCTGCCGTCGCCCGGGCCACCGCCTCCGGCGTGCACACGGCGTTCCTGGTCGGCGCGGTGATCTCCATGTTCGGGATCGTCGCCTCGGCGATGGTCCGCAAGCCGGTCACGCCCGAGGGCGTCCCCGCCCCCGTCATGCACTAGCTCCACCACGTCGCGCCCCGCGCCGTCCATCGCGCCCCGTCCCGACGGGGCGCGATGTCCGTCCGGGGGCGCGACCTGCGTCCGCGGTCCCGGGCGTGGCATCGTGGACGCATGCGGTCGACGACGAGCGAGTTGAACTGGTCCGGCACGGTCACCTACACGGCCGAACGGGTGCTCCGACCGACCTCGCTCGACGGCGTCGCCGAGGTCGTCGCCGCCGCGCCCCGGATCCACGGGCTCGGCACCCGGCACTCGTTCAACGACGTCGCGGACACCCCCGGCGTCCTGCTCGACCTGACCGCGGTGCCGACCGACCTCGTGGTCGCCGACGACCGCCACACCGCGACGATGGGCGCCGGCACCCGGTACGGGCTCGTCGCGCCGGAGCTCGACGCCGCCGGGGTGGCCCTGCACAACGAGGGGTCACTCCCGCACATCTCGCTCGGCGGCGCGGTCGCCACCGGCACGCACGGCTCCGGCACCGCGCTCGGGTCGCTGAGCACCGCGGTCGCCGCCCTCGAGGTCGTCGGCCCCGACGGCACGACGAGCACGGTCCGCCGCGGCGACCCGGACATGTCGGGCGCCGCGATCCACCTCGGTCTGCTCGGGATCGTCACCCGGGTGACGGTCGACGTGCAACCCACCTACCGGATGCGCCAGGACACCTACGGACCGATCGCGTGGGACGCCTTCACCGCCGCCGCCGCCGAGGTCTTCGCCGCCGGCTACTCGGTCTGCGCGTACACGGTCTTCGGGGACACGGTCTCCGAGGTGCTCGTGAAGAGCCGCGTGCCCGACGGTGCCGCCGACGTCACGGTCCCGGCCGACCTCCTCGGCGCACCCCGCCTGCCCGGCAGTCCCGGCGACGGCCACCACACCGCCCGGGACGGATCCGTCGGGCCGTGGTGGGACCGCCTGCCGCACTTCCCGATCGAGGCGGTGCCCTCCGTCGGCTCCGAGGTGCAGAGCGAGCACTTCGTCCCGCTCCGGCACGCGGCCGCCGCCCTCGACGCACTGCGCGGCCTCGCCGACCGGATCCAGCCGCACCTGCACGTGTCGGAGCTCCGCACCATGGCGGCCGACGACCTCTGGCTCAGCCCGACGCAGGGCGAGGACGTGCTCTGCATCGCCTTCACCTGGAAGAAGCACCCGGTCGAGGTCGCCGCGCTGCTGCCCGACCTGGAGGCCCGGCTCGCCCCGTTCGGCGGCCGCCCGCACTGGGGGAAGATGAGCAGCCTCGACGGCGCGGCGGTCGCCGCGCTGTACCCGCGCCTGGCGGACTTCCGCGAGCTCGTCGCGCGGCGCGACCCGGAGCGGAAGTTCGCGTCCGCGTTCGGGGAGCGGGTGCTGGGGAGCTGAGCCGGGCCTCCGGGCCGGAGGCCGCCCGCGCTGCGGAAGCCGCGCGCCGCCCGCTGCGCCCCGCTGCGCAGGGCGCCCGCTGCGCCCCGCGCCGAACACAGCGCCCCGTTCCGACGGGGTGCCTCGTTCGTGTCGGGGCGCGACCCGGCCTGGCCGGCGTCGTGTCGGGGCGCGACCCGGTCAGACCAGCGTCGTGACGGTGCGCGTCCCGCCGTCCCAGTGCCGCACGCCCGCGACGGCGAGCTCGTCCGGCAGCGCGACGGCTGCGAGGACCTCGAGCATCCGTGGCAGGTCGGTGTCCCGCGGTCGTCGTGCGAGGGTGAGGTGCGGTGCCCACCGTCCGGGCAGCGCGGTGTCGACGCCACCAGGAGCGGCGCGGTGCACGGCCTCGTGGAAGGCGAGCAGGGTGCCGTCGACCACGATCGACAGGCCGAGGACGTGCCGGCCGGGACCCGCGGCGAAGAGCAGGAGGCCACCGGGACGGACCACTGCGGGCACCGGGGCGTCGAACCCGGCGGGGACGGGCAGCTCCTCCCCCGCCGTGAGCGTCACGTGCGGCGCGTTCGTGTCCGAGGTCGACCGGCCCATGCTCGGCAGGTCCGCGGCGACGAGGGCGTCCCAGGCGGCGCGGACGGACGCCTCCGCGTCGGGGGTGAGGACGAGTTCGATGCTGCGCACGCTCCGAGCCTGCCCGCCGCAGCCGATCGTCGGCGCGGCCGGGCCGCCGCTCCCAGCTCCGCGTCACACGGTCGTAACACGACGGAACGCAAGTCGCCCCCGCTCCCGCCCGCAGGCACACTCGTGGGGTCGCCGTCGCGCGGCCCACCCAGCGTCGGGACCACCACCACCGTCCCTGCCAGCAGGGCGACCCTTCTCGAGGAGCACCCATGTCCGCAGCCCCTGTCCTGCCCGAGCGTCCGAAGCGCAAGCGCCCGATCGGGTGGATCGTCGCCGCGGCGGTCGTCGTCGTCGCAGTCGTCGTCGCCCTCGTGGTCGTCGCCGTGCGCGGTGGCGGGTCCGACCAGCCCGGAGCCGCCGGCACCGCGGGGTCGGACCGGAAGCCCCAGACCGTGACCATCGGCGTCGCGGACAAGGCCCTGCCGTACTGGAAGACCTACACGGCGCTCGCGAAGCAGCGGCTGAACGTGACGGTCGAGCTGACGAACTTCGCGGACTACTCGCTGCCGAACCCGGCCTTGAAGGACGGGCAGATCGACATCAACCAGTTCCAGCACATCCAGTACCTGGCGAACTACAACGTCTCCTCGAAGGACGACCTGCAGCCGATCGGCTCGACGGCGGTCTACCCGCTCCCGCTGTACGCCACGGAGTACAGCAAGCCCTCCGCCATCCCCGAGGGCGCGAAGATCGCCGTCCCGAACGACGCCATCAACGAGGCCCGCGCGCTGCTCGTGCTGCAGTCCGCGAAGCTGATCGAGCTCAAGGACGGTGGCACCGCGTTCTCCACGACCGACGACATCACGTCGCACCGGGTCGACGTGCAGCCGCTCGACGCCTCGCAGACCGCGAACGCCCTGCAGCAGGGCTCCGTCGCCGCCGCCGTCGTGAACAACAACTTCGCGACGGCAGCCGGCCTGCCTGCCTCGGACAAGGTCTTCACCGACGACCCGTCGAGCTCCTCGGCAGCCCCGTACGTGAACGTCTTCGCGGTCCGCGACGAGGACAAGACGAACTCGACCTACCTCGACCTGGCGGAGCTGTTCCACGACAGCGCCGTGCAGAAGGCCTTCACGCAGGACTACCCCGACGCCGTCGCCCGGGACGAGAGCGCGAAGACCCTGCAGGCGGAACTCGCCACGGTCGAGAAGGACGCGAAGGCGGCTACGGAGTAGTGGCTGCCCTCGTCGAACTCCGCGGCGTCACCAAGCGCTACCGCCGCGTCGACACCGGAGAGACCGTCACCGCGGTCGAGGGTGTCGACCTCGACGTCCACCAGGGCGAGGTGCTCGGGGTGATCGGCTACTCCGGCGCCGGCAAGTCGACCCTGGTCCGACTCGTCAACGCACTGGAACTCCCGACCTCGGGCACCGTCACGGTCGCCGGGCAGGAGCTGACCGCGATCCCGGAACGGGACCGCCGGCAGGCGCGCCGACGCATCGGCATGGTCTTCCAGCAGTTCAACCTGTTCCGCTCCCGCACGGTCGCCGCCAACGTCGCGTACCCGCTCAAGGTCGCCGGTGTCGGGAAGGACGAGCGGGACCGCCGTGTCGCCGAGCTGCTCGACTTCGTCGGCCTGCTCGACCGCGCGTACGCCTACCCGGAGCAGCTGTCCGGCGGGCAGAAGCAACGCGTCGGCATCGCCCGGGCACTCGCCTCGAACCCCGAACTGCTGCTCGCCGACGAGGCGACGAGCGCCCTCGACCCGGAGACCACGGCGGAGGTGCTCGCCCTGCTCCGCCGCGTCAACCAGGAGCTCGGCGTCACGATCATCGTCATCACGCACGAGATGGACGCCGTCCGCCGGATCGCGGACCGCGTCGCCGTCATGGAGCAGGGCCGCGTGGTCGAGGTCGGTGACGTCTACGACGTGTTCTCCGCCCCGGCCACCGAGGCGACACAGCGGTTCGTCCGCTCGGCGCTCCACGACCGTCCGTCGGCCGAGACGGTGGCACGGCTGCGGGAGCGGCACCACGGCCGGCTCGTGTCGGTCCGGATCACCGACGAGGCCGGTCTGCAGGCCCGGATCGACCAGGCGTTCC
This sequence comes from Microbacteriaceae bacterium PS02332, assembly GCA_029959645.1. Taxonomy (GTDB): domain Bacteria; phylum Actinomycetota; class Actinomycetes; order Actinomycetales; family Microbacteriaceae; genus Curtobacterium. Next base: position 12,296 of record JASCOJ010000101.1, read on the forward strand.
GCGACGCCGCGGTCTCGGCCGAGCTCGTCTTCGGCGGGGTGAGCGAGATCCGGGAGCGCCGGATCGGGTCCCTCACGTACGAGCTCGGCGGTGCCCCGGGTGCGGTGGACCAGGCCGTGTCCGCACTCCGGGCCACCGGCATCACCGTCGTCGAGGAGGCCGCAGCATGAACAACTCCTTCCAGAGCGTCATCGACTCGTTCGACGTGTTCCTGTCGTCGGCACGCGACACCATCGTCATGTCGATCGTGTCGCTGGTCATCGCCGGCGTGGTCGGCCTGGCACTCGGCCTCGCGCTGTACGCCACCCGACCGGGCAACCTGCTCGGCAGCCGTAGCGGCTACACGGTCCTCAACCTCGTCGTGAACATCGTCCGGCCGATCCCGTTCGTGATCTTCCTGGCCGCGATCGCGCCGCTGTCCCGTGTCGCCGTGCACACCACGATCGGGGTGCCCGCGGTGACGTTCGCGATCTCCTTCGCGGCGTCGTTCGCGGTCGCACGGATCGTCGAGCAGAACCTGCTGACGGTCGACCCCGGCGTGGTCGAGGCGGCACGGGCCGCGGGCGCGCACCCCGTCTCGATCCTGCTGACCGTGCTCATCCCCGAGGGGCTGGGGCCGCTCGTCCTCGGCTACACGTTCGTCTTCGTCGGCATCGTCGACATGACCGCGCAGGGCGCCCTCGTCGGCGGCGGCGGTCTGGGCGAGTACGCCATCACCTCCGGCTCGCAGCGCTACGACTGGTGGATCGTCTACGTGTCGGTCGCCGCGATCGTCGTCATCGTGCAGCTCGGCCAGTTCGTCGGCAACCGCCTGGCCCGCGCGACGCTGCGGCGCTGACGACGGCGAGTCGTGCGACCCGGACATGCGGTGGCGACAGCACGGACGGGAGGCGCGGTGCGGGGCCGCCACGGGTCTCCCGTCCGACACCCGGTCGCGAACGTGCGGGTCGCGCGGCTCGCGACCCGCCGCGAGCGTGCCCCCGAGGTCGCAGGACTCGCCGCGCGCGCATCGCCCAGGTCGCACGACTCGACGGCACGACGCCTTCAGGTTCCAGGATCACGGAACCTGGGGTGGGGCGG
>JASCOJ010000102.1 GCA_029959645.1 Microbacteriaceae bacterium PS02332
GCGGGGGGCGCGCGCCGCCCCCCCCCCCCCCCCCCCCCCCCCCGCGGGCCCCCCCCGCGGGGGGGGCCCCCCCCCGCGGCGGACGTGCGTCTGGTGCTACTCGGCGGTGGCGGACCCACCGGCCGGGACCGGCTCGGCGCTCTTCGAGACGTCCTCGGCCGGGGTCGCGTAGGCGGGACCGGCGGCGCCGGCCGGCTGCCCCGCGGCGGGGGTGGTCGCGGCGGCGTCGCCTGCCGGAGCGGCCTCGCCGGCTGGCTTCGGACGCGAGGCCCAGGCCTCGAACGCGGCGCGCGGGGTCTCGCGGTCGTCGAGCGACGCGATGTCGCGGCCGAGGAAGAAGCCCGTGACCCAGTCGGTGACCACGCGGATCTTGCGCTCCCACGACGGCATGGCCAGGCCGTGGTAGCCGCGGTGCGCACCCCAGGCGAGGAAGCCCTTCATCGCGAACTTGCCCGACTGGAACACGCCGATGCCGACGCCGAGACCCGCGACGGCGCCGAGGTTCTCGTGCTTGTAGTCGACCGTCGCCTCGTTCCGGAGCACCGCGACGAGGTTCTTGGCGAGCTGCTTCGCCTGACGGACGGCGTGCTGGGCGTTCGGGACGCACATGCCACCGACGCCGCCACCGGTGAGGTCCGGCACGGCCGCGACGTCGCCGCAGGCCCAGGCGTCCGGGACGACGGTGCCGTCGTCGACGATGCGGAGGTCGGGCTGCACGGTGATGCGGCCGCGCGGCTCGAGCGGGAAGTCGGTGCCCTTGACCATCGGGTTCGCCATCACGCCGGCGGTCCAGATGATGAGGTCGGACGCGATCGTCTCGATCGAGTCGTCCTTGGCCTTGAGCTGGCAGACGCCGCCCACGGCCGAGGCCAGCTGCGTCTCGAGGTGCACGGTCGCGCCGCGCTCCGCGAGGTTCTGCAGCACCCAGTGCGAGGTCTCGAGGGAGACCTCGGGCATGATGCGCCCCATCGCCTCGACGAGGTGGAAGTGGGTGTCCTCGAAGGCGATCTGCGGGTAGCTGCCGAGCAGGTCGGAGACGAAGGAGCGGAGCTCGGCGAAGACCTCGATGCCGGCGAACCCACCGCCCACGACGACGACGGTCAGCAGGCGGTCACGCTCGGGACCGGCCGGGAGGTTGGCGGCCTTCGCGAAGTTGGTGAGGACCTTGTCGCGGATCGCCGCGGCCTCCTCGATGGTCTTGAGGCCGATCGCCTCGTCCGCGACGCCCGGGATCGGGAACGTGCGGGACACCGCGCCGGCGGTCATCACGATCTGGTCGTACGTCTCCTGCCAGGGCTCGCCGACCTCGGGCGTGATCGTGGCGGTGCGCGTGGCGTGGTCCACGGCGGTCACCTTGGCGGTGACGACGCGCGTCGACTTCAGGTGCCGACGGTGCGAGACGACCGCGTGCCGCGGCTCGATGGACCCGGCGGCGACCTCCGGCAGGAACGGCTGGTAGGTCATGTAGGGCAGCGGGTCGACCATGACGACCTCGGCTTCGCCCTGGCGAAGGTGCTTCTCGAGCTTCCATGCGGTGTAGAAGCCGGCGTAACCGCCACCGACGACGAGGATCTTGGGCACGGGTGGTGTTCTCCTTGGGGTGGGTTTGCTGCTGGGAGGCTGGTCAGGACTCGCCGCCACCCGCCCCGACTCCGGCGTCTGCACCCTCATCATAGGCCCGGCACTCGCACCGGGTCGGCGACCAGTCCGCGCGCTCGAGCGCGAGGTCGCCGATGGGGTTGACGCCGGGGCCGGCGGCGAGGGCGTGCCCGACCAGGGCGTGCAGGCACTTCACGCGCGTGGGCATGCCGCCCGCGCTGATGCCCGCGATCTCGTCGACGTGCTCGATCGACTCGCGGTCGTGCAGGTAGGCCTCGTGGGCCGCCCGGTACTGCTCGGCGGTGTCCGGGTCCTCCAGCAGCGCGGCGAGCTCCGGCATGACCTGGTTCGCCTCGAGCGTGCTCACGGCCGCGGTGGCAGCCGGGTGGCACAGGTAGTAGAACGTCGGGAACGGGGTGCCGTTCGCCAGACGCGGCTTCGTCGAGACGACCGTCGGGTTGCCGCACACGCAGCGGGCGGCGATGCCGATCACGTCGCGTGCGGGGCGGCCGAGCTGGGCGGAGACCACCCGGACGTCGGCATCGGTCGGCGGGTCGAACGGAGGGGTCGTCACGGACAGGAGAGCCTAGCTCAGACCCGCCCTGCTTCGTAGCCCGACCTACTTCGTGGAACCGCTGCCCGAGACGTCCGGCGCGACGAGCTGCTCGGTGGTCTTCGTCGACAGCCCGGACTCCAGGACCGACGACAGCATCGCCTGCACCCAGTCGACGTCGGGCGTCTGCACCGTGGCGCTCACCGGCGTGCCCGACGCGGTCTTCGGCCGACGATCGCTGCGGGCGTCGCCCTCCGAGCCCATCACGAGGTAGCTCTCCTCGCCCGGGTAGACGTAGAGCAGCCGGTCACGGGCCTGCGCCTCGATGTACGCCGGGTCGTCCCAGCGCGCGACGTCCCGCTTCTTCTGCGTGACGTCGGCCTTCTGCGCCGCGACCGCGTGCCGCTGTGCCGCGATCTCCTCCTGCTGCTGGATGAGCGTCCGGAGGGACGGTGCGAGCACGACGACGAACAGCACGATGATCGCGAGCATCAGCAGGCTGAAGCCGGAGAACCGCAGCGAGCGGTACCAGGGCTGGTCGGCGCCGCCGCCCTCCGGCATCGCCACGGGGATGCGGCGGACGCGGGGCTTCTGGCTGGGCACGGGGACGACGATAACGCGGCGGGTGGCGACGGCGCACCCCGCCGCGCGCGTGTTCCGCACCCTCTCAGCGACCGCGGGCGGCCTGGAGGCGCGGCCCCGGGCCGCCAGGCCGGCCTCCCCGGGCACGGCCTGCGGCGGGACGACGAGACGCCGCCCTCCCGGAGGAGGACGGCGTCTCGGGAGCGCTGGTTACAGCGACGCGGAGCGCGGGAACGCCGACCGGCCGGCGTAGACCGCGGCGTCGCCGAGCTCCTCCTCGATGCGGAGGAGCTGGTTGTACTTGGCGACGCGGTCCGATCGGGCCGGCGCACCGGTCTTGATCTGGCCGCCGTCGACCGCCACCGCGATGTCGGCGATGGTGGTGTCCTCGGTCTCGCCGGAGCGGTGCGAGAGGATCGCGGTCATGCCGTGGCGCTGCGCGAGCGACACCGCGTCGAGGGTCTCGGTGAGCGTGCCGATCTGGTTCACCTTGACGAGGATCGAGTTCGCGGCCTGCTCGTCGATGCCCCGCTGCAGGCGCTTCGGGTTGGTGACGAAGAGGTCGTCGCCGACGATCTGCAGCTTCGAGCCGAGCTCGGAGGTCAGGTGGGTCCAGCCCTCCCAGTCGTCCTCGGCCAGCGGGTCCTCGATGGTGGCGAGCGGGTAGTCGCGGGCCAGGTCGACGAAGTACTGCGTGAACTCCTGGCTCGAGAGCTGCTTGCCCTCGAAGGCGTACTTGCCGTCGGCGAAGAACTCGGTGCTCGCGACGTCGAGGCCGAGGGCGATGTCCTTGCCCGGGGTGAAGCCGGCCTTCTCGATCGCGGCGAGGAGGAAGTCGAGCGCCGCGCGGTTGGAGGCGAGCTCCGGCGCGAAGCCGCCCTCGTCGCCGAGGCCGGTCGCGAGGCCCTGCTTCTTCAGCTCGCCCTTGAGGGCGTGGTAGGTCTCGACACCCCAGCGGAGCGCCTCGGAGAAGCTCTCGGCGCCGTAGGGCACGAGGAAGAACTCCTGGATGTCGACGTTCGTGTCGGCGTGCGCGCCACCGTTGACGACGTTCATCAGCGGGACGGGCAGGGTGTGCGCGTTCGGGCCACCGAGGTAGCGGAACAGCGGCAGGTCGACGGAGTCGGCGGCGGCGCGGGCGACGGCGAGCGAGGCACCGAGGATCGCGTTCGCACCGAGGCGCGACTTGTTCTCGGTGCCGTCGAGCTCGATGAGCGCGGCGTCGACGAGGCGCTGGTCGGAGGCGTCGAAGCCCTCGAGCGCCGGGCCGATCTCGTCGAGCACGGCGTCGACGGCCTTGAGGACGCCCTTGCCGCCGTAGCGGGAGGCGTCACCGTCGCGGAGCTCGTACGCCTCGAAGGCACCGGTGGAGGCACCGGACGGGACGAGCGCGCGGGACACGACGCCGTCGTCGAGGAGGACCTCGACCTCGACCGTCGGGTTGCCTCGGGAATCGAGGACTTCGCGTGCTCCTACGGCATCGATCACGGCCACGGGGTAACTCCCTACACGTTGCGGATGTGGTGCTTGCGCTGTCGATCCTAGCGATCGACGGGAGCGCGTCAGGTGAGCGGGCGGAACTCGACGCCGTCGAGCGACGCCGTGTCGGCCGTCACGGTGGCGATCGCGCCGAAGCCCTGCGCCGCCAGGCCGGCGAGCAGGTTCTTCGTGTTCTTCGTGCGCTTCTCCAGCCGGACCCGGCGGTGCGATCCGAGCGCCTCTGTCTTCAGCGCCGCGAGCCGGACCGGGTCGACGTCCTTGTCGTACACGAGCACGACCGCGTCGGACTCGGCGGAGTCCGGGAGTGTCACGAGGTCGACGAGCCGCTCGAACCCGAGCGAGAACCCGACGGCCGGGACGTCCTGGCCGAGGAAGCGGCCGATCATGCCGTCGTACCGGCCACCGCCGCCGAGGCTGTAGCCGAAGTCGGGGTGCGCGACCTCGAAGATCGTGCCCGTGTAGTAGCCCATGCCCCGGACGAGCGTCGGGTCGAAGCGGAGGTCGACGCCCGGGAGGGCCGCGCGCAGCCGCTCGAGGTCGGCGAACGCCTCGGCGTCGAGCCAGGCCGCACCCCGGACGCTCTCCCAGTCGGCCTCGCCGAGCGTGCGGATGGTGTCCTCGAGCCCCTCGGGGTCGACGTCGAGCGTCTCCCCGAGCTCGCGCGCGACCCCGTCCGGGCCGATCTTGTCGAGCTTGTCGACCGTGATGAGCGCGCGTTCGGCCGCGGCCGGGTCGGTGATGCCCCACGAGGCCAGGAGCGCCAGGAGGACGCGGCGGTCGTTGATGCGGATCGAGGTGCCCGTGATCCCGAGGGCGTCCAGCGCCGCGGTGGTCGCGGTGACGAGCTCGATCTCGGCGAGCTGGCCGGGCTCCCCCAGCACGTCGATGTCGCACTGCACGAACTGGCGGTAGCGACCCTTCTGCGGACGCTCCGCGCGCCACACGGGTGCGATCTGCACGGCGCGGAACACGGTGGGCAGCTCGGCGCGGTGCGAGGCGTAGAACCGGGCCAGCGGGACGGTGAGGTCGAACCGGAGCCCGAGGTCGGCGAGGTCGAGCGGCGCCTCGGCGCCGTGCAGGTCCTCGGTGGTGAGTCCGCGCTTCATGACCGCGAACGCGAGCTTCTCGTTGTCGCCGCCCAGTCCGGAGTGCAGCCGCGCGGCGTCCTCGACGACGGGCGTCTCGATCTCGTCGAACCCGTGCCGCGCGTACACGTCCCGGATGACCCCGAGCACGTGCTCGCGTCGGGCCTTCTCTGCCGGGAGGTGGTCACGCATGCCCCGGGGGGCCGTCACGGTGGTCGCCATGGGGCAATCCTCCCAGACGAGCGCAGCGGTTGCATGCGGGAGTGTCCGGTGATATTGTGACATGCAGAACCTCGGTCGCGGAGGTGCCTGATCCGCCTGCGCGGCCGTTCGCGGGGGCGACATGCTGCAGTCCGTCCCCGCGGTTCGAGCGGGATCCCTGACGGCACCATCCCCCCAGGGTGCCGATCCCCGCTCGCGGGCGCCCTCTTCATTCGGGTTGAGAGGGCGCCCGCTCCTCTGCGTCCCGCGCCGCTTCGCCGCGCCGGCGCCGAGCCGCATCGCCGCATCCGGGTCGCGTCCCCGCGTCCGGACCGCGTCCGGGTCGCGTCCCCGCGTCCGGACCGCGTCCCCGCGCGCTCGCGGTTCTCGGCGTCGGCAGCGCCGCAGCGTCAGGCGCTCTCGAGCCGCCGCCCGGCCGCTTCGAGCGCCACCACCGCGGCCCGGAGGCTCGCGGCCGGGTCCACGCCGCGTTCGTGCGCGGCCGCGATCTCCGCCAGCAGTGCAGCGCCCCACGCGGCGTCGACCTCGGCGTCGGCCGGAGCGACCGAGGCGGGTCCGTCGGCTTCGTCGGGCACGGCCGACAGCGCCGCGTGCAGGTCCCCGCGCTCCGCGAGCCGCTCGACGAGCTTCGTCGCCCGCTCCAGCGGCGGCATCGCCCGCGGCACCCCGTCGAAGGCGCTCGTGCGCGCCGACTTCTCCTGCGCCTTCGCCGCACGCCACACCCGGACGACGTCCTCGACGGTGTGCGCCTCCTCGTCGCCGAACACGTGCGGGTGCCGGCGGACCATCTTCTCGCGCACGGACTCCGCCACGTCCTCGAACGTGAACGCCCCCTGCCGGGCGGCGATCCCGGCGTGCAACACGACCTGGTAGAGCACGTCGCCGAGTTCCTCGCGGAGTTCGTCGGCGTCACCGTCGTCGATGGCGTCGACGAGTTCGTACGCCTCCTCGACGGCGTACCGGGCGAGGGTCGCGTGGGTCTGCCCGCGGTTCCAGACACAGCCGTGCTCGGGGTCGAGCAGGCGGTCCACGACGGCGACGAGGTCTTCGACGGAGGTCATGCCGCCATCGTGCCATCGCGTCGCCAGCGGTCCCCCGGTATCCTGGTCGAGGTGTGTCGGGAAGCCTGGTCGACGGTCATCCTGTCGAACCCACTCCCCGGAGATGCATGTCCTCGATCCTGCGCTCACCCCGGTTCAGCGCCGTCGCGCTGCTGACCGCCGCCGTCCTCGGCCTCCTCGTCGCGAACACCGCGCTCGGCCCCGGACTCGAACGCCTCCTCGACCGGCACCTGCCGCTCGGCGCGATCGGCCTCGACCTGTCCGTCGCGCACTGGGTCAGTGACGGGCTGCTGGCGGTGTTCTTCCTGCTCGTCGCCGTCGAGCTCAAGCAGGAGCTGCTCGAGGGCGAGCTCGCGAACCCGCGGACCGCCGTCGTCCCCGCGATCGCGGCGATCGGCGGCGTCCTGGTGCCCGCGGGCATCTACCTCGCGGTCACCTCGGGGACGCAGTACACGCACGGCTGGCCGATCCCGACGGCGACCGACATCGCCTTCGCGCTGGGCGTCCTGGCGGTCTTCGGCCGAGGGCTGCCGTCGAGCATCCGCGCGTTCCTGCTCGCCCTCGCCGTCCTCGACGACCTGATCGCGATCGTCATCATCGCGGTCGTGTTCGCGCACGGCACCGACTTCGCCGCCCTCGGCGGTGCCGTCGTCGTCCTCGCCCTGTTCGCCGCACTCGCCCGGCTGCTCCGGCCCGGCCGCCGCGGACACGGGTGGGTGGTCGCCGCGATGGTCGTCGTCGGCGCGGTCGAGTGGTGGCTCGTCCACCACTCCGGCGTGCACGCGACGATCGCCGGCGTCGCCCTCGGACTGGTGCTCCCCCGGCGCCCCGGCCACACGCTCCACGACCGCGTCGAACCCTGGTCGAACGCCGTCGTGCTGCCGCTGTTCGCCTTCGTCTCGGCCGCGGTGGTCGTCCCCACGGTCGGCATCGGTGCGCTCTCGCCGACGTTCTGGGCGGTCGTCCTGGCCCTGCCGGTCGGCAAGGTGATCGGGATCACCGTGTTCGGCACCGTCGCCGGTCGGCTGTTCGCGCACCGCAGCAGTTCCCGGTTGTCGTTCGGTTCGGTCGTCACCGTCGGTGTGCTCGGCGGCATCGGCTTCACCGTGTCGCTCCTGATGAACGAACTGGCGTTCGCGAGCGACCACGACGTCGTCGACGAGGGCGTCCTCGCCGTGCTCGTCGGGTCCGGCATCGCGATGGTCGCCTCCGCGGTGGTCGTCTCGCTAAAGGCGCGCTCGTACCGGGCGCGACGCGCCCTGTCGGACGCCGAAGCGACCGAGTAGCGCGTCGGACGCACCATGCACCGGACGGGAGGCCCGACACAGCACGTGTGTCGGGCCTCCCGTCCGTCCGGTGGCCGGTCTCAGACCGCCGGCGCCTCCGCCGGGGTCGTGGCGCCGTAGACGGCGGTGAGGATGCTCTCCACCCACTGGATCAGTGCGTCGTCGGGCAGGGTCTCGCCGTGCGGCTTCGGGACCGGGATGCTCGCTGCGTCCTGCTGCGGGAACCAGCGCGCGCCCGTGAACATGCGCTTCAGGCGGACCTGCGCCGAGTCGGCCAGCTCCTTGCCGGCGACCCGCAGGTTCGAGCCCATCACGACGACGTCGGAGAGACCCACCTGCTGGGCCATGCGGCGCAGGCGGGACACCTCGACCAGGGTGAGGACCGGCTGCGGCGGGGTGCCGTAGCGGTCCGTCAGCTCGTCGAGCACCATGTCGATCGCCTCGGGCTGCGCGGCCGGAGCCGATGCGGCGGAGAGCTTCTGGTACGCCTCCAGGCGGAGCCGCTCGGACTCGACGTAGTCCTCCGGGATGTGCGCGTCGACGGGGATCTCGAGCCGGAGCTCGGTCTGTCCCTCCGCCACGTCGCCCCGGAACTGGGACACCGCTTCGCCGATCATCCGCAGGTACAGGTCGAACCCGACGCCCGCGATGTGACCGGACTGCTCGCCGCCGAGGAGGTTGCCCGCACCGCGGAGCTCGAGGTCCTTCATCGCGACCTGCATGCCGGCGCCGAGCTCGTTGTTCGCCGCGATGGTCTCGAGGCGGTCCTGCGCGGTCTCGGACAGCGGCTTGTCGGCGTCGTAGAGGAAGTACGCGTAGCCGCGCTCACGGCCGCGACCGACACGACCGCGGAGCTGGTGCAGCTGCGACAGGCCGTACTTGTCGGCCTTGTCGATGATGAGCGTGTTCGCGTTCGCGATGTCGAGCCCGGTCTCGATGATGGTCGTCGACACGAGGACGTCGAACCGACGCTCCCAGAAGTCGACCATCACCTGCTCGAGCGCCTGCTCCGACATCTGCCCGTGGGCGACGCCGATGCGGGCGTCCGGCACGATCTCGGCGAGGTGCGCCGCGACGGACTGGATGTCCTTCACGCGGTTGTGCACGTAGAAGACCTGGCCCTCGCGGAGCAGTTCGCGTTTGATCGCCGCGGTGACCTGCAGGTCGGACTGCGGCCCGACGAAGGTGAGGATCGGGTGGCGGTCCTCCGGCGGGGTCGCGAGCGTGGACATCTCGCGGATGCCGGTGACCGCCATCTCGAGCGAGCGCGGGATCGGCGTGGCGGACATCGCGAGGACGTCCACGTTCGTCTTGAGCTTCTTCAGCTGGTCCTTGTGCTCGACGCCGAACCGCTGCTCCTCGTCGATGATGACGAGACCGACGTCCTTGAACTGCACGCTCTGCGACAGGATCCGGTGCGTGCCGATGACGATGTCGACCGTGCCGTCGGCGAGGCCCGCGATGGTTTCCTTCGTCTCCTTCTCGCTCTGGAACCGGCTGAGCGCGCGGAGGTGCACCGGGAAGCCGGCGAAGCGCTCCTGGAACGTCTCGAAGTGCTGGCGCACGAGGAGCGTCGTCGGGACGAGCATCGCGACCTGCTTGCCGTCCTGCACGGCCTTGAAGGCCGCACGGACCGCGACCTCGGTCTTGCCGTAGCCGACGTCGCCGGACAGCAGCCGGTCCATCGGGATCGGGCTCTCCATGTCGCGCTTGATCTCGTCGATCGTGGTCAGCTGGTCGGCGGTCTCCGCGAACGGGAACGCCTCCTCCAGCTCGCGCTGCCACGGGGTGTCCAGACCGAACGCGTGGCCCTTCGACGCCATGCGGGCCGAGTAGAGCTTCACGAGGTCGACGGCGATGTCGCGGACGGCCTTCCGGGCCTTCGACTTCGCGGCGGACCAGTCCGAGCCACCCATCTTCGACAGGGTCGGGTTCTCCCCGCCGACGTAGCGCGAGAGCTGGTCGAGCTGGTCGGTCGGGACGAAGAGCTTGTCGCCGGGGTAGTTGCGCTTCGAGGGGGCGTACTCGAGCACGAGGTACTCGCGCTGCTGCTTCACAGCGTTGCGGCCGCCGGAGCTGACCTCGCGCGACACGAGCTCGACGAACTTCGCGATGCCGTGCGTGGCGTGCACGACGACGTCGCCCGCCTTCAGCTGCAGCGGGTCGACGACGTTCTTCCGGCGGCTCGCGAGCTTCTTGACCGTGCGGGCACCCTGCTGGACGCTGCGGCCGTAGAACTCGGCCTCGCTGATGAGGGCGATCCGCGGGTCGGCGACGGCGAAGCCGGCCTCGACGCTCGCCGTCGTCACGATCGCGACGCCCGGCTCCGGCGGCCCGGTGAGCGCCTCGGCGCGCGCGGCGACCCCGGCGTCGGCGAGCACCTGCACGGCGCGCTCGACGAGGCCCTGGCCCTGCGCGGTCACGACGACCGCCCACCCGTCGTCGGTCAGCGCCTTCACGTGGGCGACGGCACCGTCGGCACTGCCGGCGAAGCTCGGGATCGACTCGGCGGGCACCCGGACGTACTCACCGGCCTCGGCGGCGGCGTCCGCATCGGTCAGGGGCTCGTCGGCCCCGGAGTCGAACGGCGACACCGTCCACCACGTGCGCTGCCCGCGGCCGTTCCGGAGCTGCTGCACGGTGAGGAAGTTGCCCGCGTCGAGGTCGATCGGCGCCTGCGCACCGGCCACCGCCGCGGACCACGCCGCCTGGAGGAACTCCTGGTTCGTCTCGGCCAGGCTGTGCGCGCGACCGCTGACCCGCTCGGGCGACAACACCGCGATCGTCGCCGTCTCGGGCAGGTAGCTCGTGACGGGCACGAGGTTCCGGACGAGCGCCGGCGCGAGGGACTCCATGCCCTCGACCGGGATGCCCTCGGCGACCTTCGCGAGCATCTGCGACAGGTTCGGGAACTCGTGCAGCATCTCGCGCGCCCGCTGCCGCACGTCGTCGCTGAGCAGGAGCTCGCGGGAGGCCGTCAGCTCGACCGAACCGAGGTCGTCGTCAGTGGAGCGCTGGTCGGCCACGGAGAAGGCCTTGATGCCCTCGATCTCGTCGCCGAAGAAGTCGACGCGGACCGGGTGGTCGGCGGTCGGCGGGAAGACGTCGAGGATGCCACCGCGCACGGCGAACTCACCGCGGCGGCTCACCAGGTCGACCCGGGCGTACGCCAGGTCGACGAGCTGCGACGCGATCCCGGAGAGGTCGTTGCCCCGCGACCCGGACGTGAGCACGAGCGGTGCGAGCTCGGTCAGGTTGTCGGCGATCGGCTGCAGCGCCGCTCGGACGCTCGCGACGACCACCGTGGTGCGACGCTCGGCTTCGGGGGCGTCCTGCCAGCGGCGCAACGCGCGGAGCGTGGCGATCCGGGTGCCGACCGTCTGCGCGCTCGGGCTCAGGCGCTCGTGCGGCAGGGTCTCCCACGCGGGGAACTCGAGGACGTCCCCGTCGGGGACGGTGCAGGAGAAGGCGTCACGGACCGCTTCGGCCTCACGCCCCGTGGCGGTGATGACGAAGACGCACTGCGGGCCCGACCGCTCCGACAGGAGCGCGGCGAGCAGCGGCACGCGGAGGCCGTCGACCACCGAGAAGTCGGCGTCGCGGGGAGCGGCACGGAGCACGCGATCGAACGCGGAGGCGCGCGTCAGCGCAGGGATGATGCCCGAGATCGTCACTCAGCACATGGTACCGGCGGGCTCCGACAGGGGTGCCCGGGTCCGCGCGGGGCGAACGCGGTCAGCGCTGCGCGGTCACTCCGGGGCGTGGAACCGCTGCTGCGCGGCGAGGAGGCCGTCGGCGACGATCGCCTCGACGGCGTCGGCGGCGTCGGCGACGAGGTTCGGCAGCGCCTTCTTCTCCGCCGCCGCGAAGTCCCGGAGCACGTAGTCGGCCGGGTCCTGGCGTCCGGGCGGGCGGCCGATGCCGACGCGCACCCGGGCGAACTCGTTCGTGCCGGTGGCCTTGATGATGTCGCGGAGCCCGTTGTGGCCACCGTGCCCGCCGCTGCCCTTGAGGCGCACGGTGTCGAACGGCAGGTCGAGCTCGTCGTGGACGACGATGAGGTCCTCGGCGGTGGCACCGTGGAAGGCGAGCACGCTCGAGACCGGGCCGCCCGACGTGTTCATGAACGACCCGGGCTTCGCGAGGACGAGCTTCGGGCCTCCCGGGACCAGCCAGCCCTCGGCGACCTGGTTCGGGGTCTTGTGCTTGCGGAACGTCGCACCCATGCGGGCTGCGAGTTCGTCGAGGACCATCTGGCCGACGTTGTGGCGGTTGCCCGCGTAGTCGGGCCCGGGGTTCCCGAGCCCGACCACCACGAACGTGCGTCCTGCCATCAGCGTCGGCCAGATGTCTCTACGGGGTCTTACTCGCCGTCGACGGGGGCGGAGCCGCCCTCGGCACCGGCCTCGGCGCCCGCCTCGGCGGCGGCCTCGTCGGCCGCGTCGTCGTCAGCGGTGCCACGCGGGGTGACGATCTGCACGACGAGCGCCTCGGGGTCGGTCTCGAGCTCGGCGCCCTCGGGGAGGGTGAGCTCGGCGGCCGTGATCTGCTTGCCGTCCTCGAGGCCCTCGACGTCCACGACGACGTGCTCGGGGATGTCGGTCGCCAGGACGAGCAGCGAGACCGTGTTCAGGTCCTGCACGTGGATCGTGCCGGCGAAGGACTCGCCCTCGATGACGACGGGCACGTCGACCGTGACCTTCTCGCCACGACGCAGGACGACGAGGTCGATGTGCTCGATGATCTGACGCACCGGGTCACGCTGGACGTCCTTGACGAGGGCGAGCTGGGCGCCACCGTCGATGTCGAGGTCGACGACCGCGTTGGCGGTACGGACGAGGAGCATCGTCTCGTGGCCCGGCAGGCTGATGTGCTGGGGCTCGGTGCCGTGGCCGTAGACGACCGCGGGGATCTTGTCGGCGGCGCGGAGCTTGCGGGCAGCGCCCTTGCCGAACTTGGTGCGGACTTCCGCTGCGAGCTTGGTGTAGTCGGCCATGGGTGCCTCCTGGTCTCGGGGACGACACCGGGGTGCCGGCATCGTGGGGGTCTGTGGTGTTGCAACTCGAACGCATGCACGCGTGAGGAACGGTCCCAGAGGTCTGGCCGGGTCTCCCACTGCGTCGATCACGGCCGCTCGGAAGCGGCCCTCGCCGAAGTCGTCTGTGAGTCTACCAGTACCGCCCCGGGCGTGTCGCGCTGCGCGTAGGGGGTCGAATCGCGCGTCGGTGGCTCTTTCGCGCATAGGGGGTCGAATCGGGCGTAGGGGGTCGGTTCTTCCGACCCCCTCCGCGCGATTCGCCTTTCCACTGCACGCGTGATGGGACGGAAGGTGCGCCTGCGGCGGACGGGGGGGCCCGGGGGGGGGCCCCCCCCGGCCCCCCGGGCCCGCGGGCCCGGCGCCGGGG
>JASCOJ010000103.1 GCA_029959645.1 Microbacteriaceae bacterium PS02332
GGCGTGGGCTGGAGCGCCCACGCCAGGTGGACGACCGCGTCGGCCTCGCGGAACACCGCCGTCAGGCGGTCGACGGCGTCGGGCGCACCGACGTCGACGGCGTGCCAGACCGCGGCGTCGTACGGCTGCGCCCGGAGCTCCGGGAGCCGCCGGGCGACGCCGACGAGGTCGGCACCGGCGTCCCGGAAGCGTCGGAGCAGTGCTGTCCCGACGTTCCCGGTCGCGCCGACGATGACGACCCGTGTCATGCGGAGGCCGCGGTACCGGCTGCCATCGCGGGGTCGAGCACGACCTTGATGCAGTTGTCTTCCTTCTTCTGGAAGACCTCGTACATGTGCGGGGCGTCCTCGAGCGAGACCCGGTGCGTGGTCAGGTCGAGCGTGCCGAGCGGGTCGGACGGGTCCTCGACGAGGGGCATGAGGTCGTCGATCCAGCGCTTGACGTTGCACTGCCCTTCGCGGATGGTGATCTGCTTGTCGAACAGCGTCATCATCGGCATCGGGTCGGCCATGCCGCCGTAGACACCCGAGAGCGAGACGGTGCCGCCGCGGCGGACCAGGTCGATCGCGGTGTGCACGGCGTCGAGGCGGTCGACACCGGCCGTCTCGATCGCCTTCTGCGCGAGCTTGTCGGGCAGCAGGCCGGCGGCGCGCTGGGCGAAGCCGGCGACCGGGTTGCCGTGCGCCTCCATGCCGACCCCGTCGACGACGGCGTCCGGGCCGCGGCCGTCGGTCAGGTCGACGAGCTCGGACACGAGGTCATCGGACAGGTCGAACGTCTCGATGTCGTACTTCGCCGCGAGGTCGCGACGGACCTGCTCCGGCTCGACGGCGAGGACGCGGTAGCCGAGGTGCTTGCCGATGCGGGCGGCGAACTGGCCGACCGGGCCGAGGCCGAGCACCGCGAGCGTGCCGCCCTCGGGGACGTCGGCGTACTGCACGGCCTGCCACGCGGTCGGCAGGATGTCGCTCATGAAGAGCCACTGGTCGTCGGCACCGGTGTGCGGCACCTTGATGGGCCCGTAGTCGGCGTGCGGCACGCGCAGGTACTCGGCCTGGCCACCGGGGACCTGGCCGTACATCTTCGTGTAGCCGAACAGGGCGGCGCCGCTGCCGTACGCGGTGACCTGGGTCGTCTCGCACTGCGACTGCAGCCCGCGCTGGCACATGTAGCAGTGGCCGCAGGAGATGTTGAAGGGGACGACGACGCGGTCGCCGACCTTGAGATTCGTGACGGCCGAGCCGACCTCCTCGACGATGCCCATCGGCTCGTGGCCGAGGACGTCGCCCTTGTCGATGTACGGGCCGAGCACGCGGTACAGGTGCAGGTCGGACCCGCAGATGGCCGTCGAGGTGATCCGGACGATCGCGTCGGTCGGTTCCTGGATGGTCGGGTCGGGCACGGTCTCGACGGACACCTTCTCGGTGCCCTGCCAGGTGAGTGCGCGCATGTGCGGGTCCTTCCGTCGGCGGTGGGCCGCCCGGGAGGCGCGGCCCGCGTTCCCCTCATGGCTACGCTCCGGCGCGGGGCGGCCTCACAGCGTGGTCCGGTGCACGCACCGGGCACCACCTGGCCGGCTGGCGGTCGAGATCATCCGCCCGACCGATGCGAGGTCGACAGCCGCACCGGGACGCTGAGACCGATGGACCACCGCACCACGCCCCGCACCAGCCGCCGTGCCCTCCTCAGCACCCTGGGAGGCGTCCTCGGGGCCGCGGCACTGGCCGCGTGCTCGGCGGACCGGAGCGGCGGCGGTCCGACGCCGCGTGCCCGCGCGGCCGGTGCAGCCGGCACCCCGGGCAGTGCGGCGACGCGGACGGCCACGCCGACACCGACCCCGACTCCGACCCCGACTCCGACTCCGGTCGCCCTCACCCGACGGCCGCTGCCCGCCGGGACCGTAACGGGCCTCCCCGCCGGCACCCCGGGGATCGCCTGGACCGTCGACGACGGTGCGGACCCGGACGTGGTCGCCGCCTACGCGCGGTTCGCGGCGGACACCGGTACGCGCCTGACGTTCTTCGTCAACGGCGTCCGTCCCGCGTGGACCGAGCACGCCGACCTGCTCCGCCCGCTCGTGGACTCGGGTCAGGTGCAGATCGGCAACCACACGTGGGACCACCCGGCCCTCACGCACCTGTCCGACCAGGGCATCGCCGACGAGCTCTCCCGCAACCACGACTTCATCGAGCACACCTTCGGCGTCGACGCCCGCCCGTACTGGCGGCCGCCGTTCGGCTACCACGACGCCCGGGTCGACGCCGCGGCGGCACGCGTCGGCTACACGACCCCGCTGCTCTGGTACGGCTCGCTCGCCGACTCGGGGGACATCACCGCGGACCAGATCGTCGGGTTCGCGGAGCAGTGGTTCCAGCCGGCGCACGTCGTCATCGGGCACGCCAACCACCCGGGGACGATCGGCGCGCTCCCCCGGCTCGGGGACCTGCTCCGGACGCGCGGACTCGCCACCTTCACCCTGGACGACGTCTTCAGCCGCTGACCTCGACCGGGCAGGGCAGACCAGGCCGGGTCTGGCGGCGCCGGCCGTTCCGCACGGCGCCGGCCGTCCGGCACCGCGCCGGCCGACCGATCAGGCCGTGGCGATCGGCTGGGCCCGCTGAGCCCGCCGTGCCCGCACCGCGGGCAACACGACGACCGCGGCGAGCGCCACCGCCGTCAGGACCGCCCCGACCGCGAGTGCCACCGCGGCCGGCTGTTCGGTGGTGTCGTCGGGCAGCCCGGGCACACCTTCGCGGGCGACGACGACCGCCACCACGCACGGCACGACGGCCGCGGCCGCGAGCAGGGCCCCGCGCAACGCCAGCGGCGGTACCCGCCGGGGTGCGAGGCCGAGGACCGATCCGGTGAGCAGCAGCCCGGCGCCGAGGAACCAGAGCATCAGGACGGAGTGCAGCCCCGGGGCGCGCGTCGAGTCCCCGACGGCGGTGCCGGTGTACAGGAGCCAGACCGCCCCGAGGTCGAGCACGCCCGCGACGACCGGGAACGCGAGGGCCGTGGTCGGCCACCCGCCGAACAGTCGCCCGAGCCGCTGCGCCGGCACGGGTTCGAGGGTGCGCCGGGCGAGCGTGACCGGGGCGCCGAGCACGAGGAGCAGCGGTGCGACCATGCCGATCGCGACGTGCCCGAGGACGTGTGTGACGAGGTCGTGGTTCCCCGCGTGGCCGAGCGGTCCGACCAGCACCGACGCGACCGCGAGCAGGCCGACGATCCACGACACCGTCCGCGCGGTCGGCCACCGCCCGTGTCCCCGCCGCCGCTGTCCGGCGGCACTGATGACGTACAGGGCGCCGGCCACCGTGAGGGCGATGAGGGCGAAGGTGCCCAGGCCGCCGCCGTGTTCGTGCACGTCAGGTCTCCCGTCGTCGAGGTGTCCATCCTGTCGGACCGCACAGCCCGGGTCCGGCGCCGTCCTCGGAAGGGGGGGTGCTCAGCTGCGGAGCCGGTCGCGCTCCGTGGGCGGCAGGTGCTCGGTCGCGGTCTCCAGGGCGGACCGCGCGAGGAACCGTCCCTGCTGCTCGAGGAACGCGACGAGCGCCGGTTCGGAGGCCCGTTTGCCGGTCTCACGGAGCACCCACCCGAGCGCAGACTGCACGGTCTCCCCGCGTTCGCGGACGAGCCGGCCGACCACCGCGAGCGGTACCTCGGCGTCGCCCTGCTTCACGAACGCCAGGGTCGCGACGACCGCGGCCCGCCGCACGAGCGCGACGTCGGACTTCGCGAGCGCGAACAGCGGCCCGGTGGAGCCGCCGAGCAGCGGGACGCCGACGAGTTCCTCGGCGGCGAGGTCGACGAGCGCCGGGTCGTCGAGGCGTTCCGCCCGGAGCGCCGCCAGGAACTCGTCGGTCAGGTCGGGGTCGGGTCGCTCCCGGGCGGCCTGGAGGAGCAGGACGACCGCCACGAGCCGGGCACCGGGGTCCTCGCTCCAGAGCAGCGCCGACCGTTCCGCGGCGTCGAGGTCGCGGTGCTGCCGCGCCACCCGCCGTGCGGCGGCCACGTCGCCCGGGGTCCGGGCGAAGGCGGCGAGCACCTGCTCGGCGGTCGTGGGGGACATCCCGGCAAGCCTACGACCGGCCGCCGGACATGATGGGGGCATGTCCATGCCGAACCCCGCCTTCGTCCCGCCCGCTCCGCACCCGACCCGACCGGACCTCAGCGGCACGTTCGGGATGGCCGCGTCGACCCACTGGATCGCGACCGCGGTCGCCCAGTCCGTCCTCGAGCGGGGCGGGAACGCGTTCGACGCGGCCACGGCCGGGGCCTTCGTGCTGCACGTCGTCGAACCGCACCTGAACGGGCCCGGCGGCGACATGACCGCGGTGTTCGCCACCGCCGCCGACCCGACGCCCGTCGTGCTCTCCGGCCAGGGGCCGGCCCCGGCGGAGGCGACGCCCGAGCACTACCGGTCCGAGGGCCTCGACCTCGTGCCCGGGTCCGGCGCCCTCGCCGCCGCCGTCCCCGGGGCGGTGGACGCGTGGCTCCTGCTCCTCCGCGACCACGGCACGTGGGAGCTCGCCGACGTCCTCGCACCCGCGATCGGCTACGCCCGCGACGGCCATCCCGTGGCGCCGGCCGTCGTCCGCACGATCACCGCCGTGCAGGACCTCTTCCGCGACCACTGGCCGACCTCCGCCGCGCAGTGGCTGCCCGGCGGGGTGGTGCCGACGCCCGGGGACCTCCTGCGCAACGAGCCGCTCGCCGCCGTGTACGACCGGCTCGTCGCCGCCGGCGCAGGGGCGGGCAGCCGAACGGCCCGCATCGACGCCGCCCGGACCGAGTGGGCCGAGGGCGCCGTCGCGCAAGCCGTCGACCGTGCCGTCCGGCAGCCCCACCGCCATGCGTCCGGCACCGACCACGCCGGCGTCCTCCGCGCGTCGGACATGGCCGCGTTCCGGGCGTCCTACGAGCCGGCGACGACCGTCGAGTTCCGCGGCTGCACGATCGCGAAGACCGGCGCGTGGGGCCAGGGCCCGGCGCTCCTGCAGACCCTGCGCCTGCTCGAGCCGCTCGACGACGCCCTGCTCGACCCGTCCACCGAGGTCGGCGCGCACACCGTCGTCGAGGCGCAGAAGCTCGCCCTCGCCGACCGTGAGGCGTTCTACGGCGACGGTGACGTCCCCCTCGACGTGCTGCTCTCCGACGCGTACACCGCCGAGCGCCGTGCCCTGAGCGGCGAGCGGGCCTCGACGGAGCTCCGGCCGGGTACGGGCGCCGGCGTCCGGCACGCCCTGCCGCCGGTGCGCACCGAGGCAGAGGCGGCCGCGGCCGGCGCGGTCACCGGCCAGGGCGTCGGCGAGCCCACCGTGCGGGTGCGGCGCGCGGAGGAGCGGGCCGTCCCCGTCGAGGACCGCGGCGAGCCGTTCGTCGCCCCGGACGGCGAGACCCGCGGCGACACCGTCCACATCGACGTCGTCGACCGCTGGGGCAACACCGTCAGCGCGACGCCGTCCGGTGGGTGGCTGCAGTCGTCACCGACGATCCCGGAACTCGGCTTCTGCCTCGGTACCCGCCTGCAGATGACGTGGCTCGAGGAGGGCACCGCCTCGACCCTGCGCCCCGGCGAGCGCCCCCGCACCACACTCACGCCGACCCTGGTGCTCCGGGACGGCCAGCCGGTCGCCGCGCTCGGCTCCCCCGGCGGCGACCAGCAGGACCAGTGGCAACTGCTCTTCCTGCTCCGGTGGATCGTCGGCGGGTACTCCCCGCAGCAGGCGATCGACGCGCCCGCGCTGCACACGACGTCGTTCCCGGGCTCGTTCTGGCCGCGGACGTGGGAGCCGGCCGGCCTCGTCGTCGAGGACCGGCTCGGCGACGACGTCATCGCCGGCCTGGAGGCCCGTGGGCACGTCGTCACGCGCGCCGGCGACTGGTCGCTCGGTCGTCTCACCTGCGTGACGCGCGACCCGGCGACCGGCGTGCTCGGTGCCGCGGCGAACCCCCGCGGCGCGCAGGGCTACGCCGCCGGGCGCTGACCCGCCCGGCGCTGACCCGGCGGGCGGTGCCGGGTCAGGCGCGCCGCGAGCGGCTCGCGTGCAGCCAGCGCACGACGTTGACGACCGGGTAGGCGAGGAACAGGGCCGCGATGACGAGCAGGCCGAGCGCGCTCACCCACGCGGCGCTCGCGGGGTCGCTGTTCGCCGTCTGCAGGAGCGGCACCGCCCGGACCAGGGCGTTCACACCGAGGGCGACGAGCACGACCGAGGCGACGATGCGCCAGACGAGGGCGCCGGTGGTCACGGGACGCTGCTCGGACGCGGCGGCCCCGGCGGTCGGCGCCTCGTAGGGGATGCCCATCACCATGTTGGTCCCGGAGTCCCCCGTGGCACGCGGGCGGGCCACGGCCTCGGGCGCCCGGTACGGCAGCCGCGGGCGGTGGAGGTCCGGCGAGGTCGTCCTGCCGACGTCGTACCCGTCTCGGTCCTGCACCATGGTCCACCCCGTCCCCCGACGCGCCGTGCGTCGTCGCGATCACCCTACGTCTCCGCACCCGCGCCGTCGAGTGTGCCGAACACTGCGTCTTCGCCGTGAGCGGCTTGCGAGAACGAGCGTTCTCCGGTTGACTCGGCTGCAGCGGGACCGGACGGTCCCACCCCCACGACGAAAGGAACGGCATGCCCACGCGCACCGCACGCACTGCCTGGAACGGCGGCCTCAACGACGGTTCCGGTCAGGTCGAGCTCTCCAGCTCGAAGGTCGGCACCTACGACGTCTCGTTCCCGAAGCGCGCCGCCGAGGACGCGAACGGCACCACGAGCCCCGAGGAGCTCATCGCCGCCGCGCACTCCGCGTGCTACGCGATGCAGTTCTCCGCGATCCTCGGTGAGGCCGGCGGCACGGTCGAGGCCCTCGACGTGAAGGCCGACGTCTCGCTCGGCCCGGACTCGGCTGGTGGCTTCAAGCTCACCGGCATCGTCCTCACCGTGCACGGCGAGGTCTCCGGCATCGACGAGGCGGCCTTCCTGAAGGCGGCCGACGAGGCCAAGGCGACCTGCCCGGTCAGCAAGGCGCTCACCGGCGTCGAGATCACGCTGAACGCGACGTTCGAGCAGTAGGCAGGTCGCGTCCCGACGCGACCACCTGACCGACGGGAGGCCCGCACCAGACCGGTGCGGGCCTCCCGTCCGTCGTCCGGCCGCCGTCCAGTGGGCGTGCAGGCGGGAGGCTGCGAGGATGGTCCGATGGCCGATCCGCTCCTCCCCGGCCCGCGCCCGGGACGACCACCCCGTCCCCGTGCCCGCAGCGTCGCCCAGCACGACATGCGGGACGTCCGCGTCCGGCTCCGCGGCACGCTCTACGAGGACGTCGAACCCGACACCCGGTCGCTGCGCGAGCAGTACTCGGCGCGGCAGATCGTCGACTTCTGCCTCGACCTGGCCGAGGTGATGCTCGCCTCCGGCGCGGACACCCGGAGCGTCGAGACGGCCGTCGTCGCCGTGGCGACGAAGTGGAACCTCGCGCCGCTCGACCTCGACATCTCCGGCAGCGCCGTCACGATCCAGTACGCACCCGCCGACGGCCCGCCACTCGTCGAGGTGCGCTCGACACGCTCGGACGGGTCCGACCTCGATCGCCTGACCCGGGCGAACCAGATCGTCGACGACGTCGTCCACGACGAACGCGACATGACCTCGGCGGTCAGCGCCCTCGTCGCCGTGCTCCGGATGCCCCCGCGGTGGCCGCTCTGGACCGCCGACGTCGGACTCGCGGTCCTCGGCACCTCGATCGCGATGCAGGCCGGGGGCGGATGGCGTGCCGGCGTCGGCGCCTTCGTCCTGATGATGGGGATCATCGTGTCCGGGCGCTGGTTGACCGGCCGCGGCTACCCGCAGTTCTTCGTCTCCGGGGCGCAGGGGGCACTCGCCTCGGCACTCGGCACCGTCGCGATCCGGGCCGAGGTGCTCACCCCGGCCGGCGCCGCCACCATGGTCGGCGCGCTGGTGGTGCTCCTGCTGCCACACACGTCGCTCGTCACCTGGGCGCAGGACGCGATCTCCGGGTTCCGGGCCATGGCGGTCGCCCGCGCCTTCACCATCGGGCTGGTGATCGCCGCGATCGTGGTCGGCGTGCCGTCCGGGATCGCCGTGACGCACTGGCTCCGGCTCGAGGTCGACCCCTCGGGCATCGTGACGTACACCCTGCCGCTCTGGGCCTCCCTGGCGCTGACGGTGGTGTCGGCGGCGGCGAACTGCTTCGTGCAGCAGGCCAGCGCCCGGGTGATCCCGGTGGCGGTGGTGTTCTCGATTGCGGCCGGCGCGGCGCTCTGGGAGCTGAAGCAACTCGGGATCCCGCTGCTCGGGGCGACGTTCATCGCCTCGGTGCTCCTCGGCGTGCTCGCCACGGTCGCGGCGGCCCGGATGCGGACGGCGGTCGCGGCGATCGCGGTCCCGGCGTTCTGCGGCGCCCTCCTGCCCGGGGTCGCCGTGTCGAACGCGCTGCTCAACGTGATGTCCGGCTCCCCCGGCGCGGCACTCGACTTCGTCTCGGCGGTGTCCGTGGCGCTCGCCATCGGTGCCGGCCTCGTGCTCGGCGGGCTGTTCGCCACCCCGGGCGCGCGACGGGCGCTGCGACGCGGCCGCCGGGTCACGGTGCACTCGATGCACAGCGACACCACCGCCATCCGGGTGATCCGCGACTCCGGGTACGACCCGGGCGACGGGAGCGTGCCGCGCTCCCCGCGCACACGCCGCTGACACGGCGACGGGCCCGCCGGACGCACACGTCCGGCGGGCCCGTCAGCGGGTGGTCAGGAGGCGTCGGAGACGGCCTTGGAGACGTCGGTCGGGCCGTCGTACTGGCCCTCCGGGATCGCCTTCAGCGCCTCGAGCACGTCGTCGGGGGCGTTCTCCTGCTCGGCGGTCGACACGACGTCGTCCTTCGAGGCCGGGTAGTCGATGCCACTCAGGTACTTCTGGATCTGGATGGGGTTCGGTGCTGCCACGATCGTTCCTTCCGTTGGAGGTCCCGGTGTACCCGGAGCCCCCTCCGCAACGGCCAGGGAGGTGCGTCCCCCGGCCAGAGCACGGGTGGTGAGGACCCTGCGGTCAGAGCGACCAGGCGTCGTCCGACCAGGTGGCGTCGGACCAGGTGGCGAGACGGCGCTGCGCCTGCGGTTCGTACCGTTCCATCCAGCCGCGCTCCAGCCGGGCGACGGCGCGGTCGAACGCCGGCACCAGGTCGAGCTCGTTGCGGAGCAGTGCCTGGAGCTGGAGGCCCTCGTACAGCCCGATGAGCTGCTCGGCCCCGCGCCGCGGGTCCATCGTGTGCGGCGCACGGCCGGTGGCGACGTCGCGCTCGAGCCCGCGCTTCACCTGCGCGAAGAACAGCTGGTACCGCGAGCGCAGGTAGGTCGACATCGGGTGGTCGGGGTTGCCGGCGACGCTGAGCAGCGCGACGAGGAGGCGCATGAGCGCCGGGTCCTCGGCGTTCGACGCGACGATGGCGCGGAGCAGGTCGACGGTGCTGCCGTCGCCGACCTCGCGGGTGACCTCGTCCATGCGCGCGCCGTTCCAGCGGTCGAGGGCCGCGAGCACGAGGCCGTCCCAGGACGGGAAGTGCTGGGCGAGCTCCTGCACGGAGATGTCGACGCGCTCGGCCACCTGCTCGGGGCGGGCCTCGTGGAAGGGCACGTCGCGCAGGAGGTCGACGGTGGCACCGACGATCACGATCCGCAGGTGCAGGGTCGCGGCTGCGGCGGCGGCTGCCGCGGTGTCCGCGCTGGTGTCCTCGAGCATCGTGCCCTCCGTGGTCCGGGACGCGAGGACCGACGTCGTCGAGGGTCATGCATCCGGTGTGCGGACGTCCTGTCCGCGACGTCAAGCATCGCGCATGGCGTGGCGCCGCGCGATCCCCGGTTGGGGGGTCGGCAGGATGGGGGACAGACGGACCACCCGACGCTCGGCAGGATGTGTGACCATGCCCCCCATGACCCCGAACGACTCCATCGCGCAGGGCCTGGCGACCATGGCGTCCGCCGGCTTCGAGTTCGGCAGCGAACCCGACCAGGTCGCGCACGACGTCCGCACCATGTGGGAGCAGCTCGGCCGGCCGCAGGGCGCGTTCGACGCCGCCGCGCAGGCGATCGCCGTGCTGCCGCAACGCCCCGAGGTGCCCGTCGCCGACCAGCCACGTCGCCGTGAACTCGAGCGGGCGTTCGGCATCAACCCGGTCGAGATCGAACTCGCCGCGGCCCTGTCCGCCCGCGAGCTGCTCGAGCAGATGTCCCGGAGCTGCGGCGTCGACTGCTGAGGCCCGAGCACGCCACGAGCCCCCTGCACTGCCGACGGCGGCGCAGGGGGCTCGGTGGTGTGCAGGCCGGGAGGCCCGGGGACCCGTTACGGGGTCGGCATGCCGCCGTCGACGTGCAGCGTCTCACCGACGACGAACGACGACTCGCCGCTGGCCAGGAACACGTAGGCCGGCGCGAGCTCGGCGGGCTGGCCCCAACGGCCGAGGTAGGTCTCCTCGCCGACCGACGGCAGGTCCTCGGCCGGCTGTCCACCGGCCGGCTGCAGCGGGGTCCAGATCGGGCCCGGCGCGACGGCGTTGACGCGGATGCCCTTCGGCGCGAGCTGCGCGGCGAGGCCCTTCGCGAGGTTGTTCACGGTCGCCTTGGTCGCGGCGTAGTGCACGAGGTTCGGCGACGGCGCGTAGGCCTGGATCGACGTCGTGTTGATGATCGTCGAACCCGGCTTGAGGTGCGGCACGGCGGCCTTCGTGATGCGGAACGTCGCGTACACGTTGGTCTTGAAGGTCTCGTCGAACTCCTCGTCGGAGATGTCGGTGATGGAGTCGACGTTCTGCTGCTTGCCGGCGTTGTTGACGAGGATGTCGAGCCCGCCGAGCTGCTCCACGGCGGAGGCGACGAGCTGCTCGCAGAACGCGAGGTCCGTGATGTCACCGGGCAGCGCGACGGCCTTGCGGCCGGCGGCCTCGATGAGGCCCACGATGCGGTCGGCGTCCTCCTGCTCCTCCGGGAGGTAGCCGATGGCCACGTCGGCACCCTCACGGGCGAAGGCGATGGCGACCGCTGCGCCGATGCCCGAGTCACCACCGGTGACGAGCGCCTTGCGGCCCTCGAGGCGGCCGGAGCCACGGTAGGTGTCCTCACCGTGGTCGGCGGGGACGTTCTCCGCCATCTCGGCGTCGGTGCCGGCACCCTCGAGGTACTGCTCGTCGGGCTTCTTGTCCGCGTAGAGCTTCGTCGGGTCCTGCATGGTGTACTGGTCGATCTGCTGGTCCGTCATGGCCATGACGGTACGCACGCTGCCGTCCGGTCCACCCAGCCGGGTGTCCCCCGTCTGCGTACCCCGGACCGTGCCGGTCAGGCCGGGCGGTAGACCGTGATCGGCGGGGCGTCGTCGCCCTGGTCCTCGGCCTCCGCACTCCGCGCCCAGGTGCGCCCGTCGTGCTCGATGGTCGGGGGCAGGTCGCCGTGCACGATCATGCGCACGGCGGGCGTGTCCCCGTCCAGGAGGTCGACGCCGTGCGCCGCGTCGTCACCGGTGCTGTCCACCACGTACTCAGCCATGCGGGCGACGGTACCCGGCGTGCTCTGGCAGGTCACGGTCCGGTGACGGCCGGGCGGCGGTTCGGTAACACCCGTCGTGCGACACCGTCCCGGTCGCTACGGTCGAACGGTGACTCCGCAGACCGTGCTGGCGACCGGCGCCCTCGTGCTCGCCCTCGTGGCGGGCGGCTCCGTCGACGGTGCGTCCTGGCGGACCGGTGACGGCCCCGCGCCGGTCGACACCGCAGCACCGCGGGCGGTCTCGGCGAAGGCGCTCCGCTCCGTCGACACCGTCGAACTCCGTGCCGAGTCGATCGTCCTCTCGGACGAGGACGGCGACCGGGTCGCCACGCTCTCGATGCGGGACGCCGGACCGACGGTCCGGGTGCTCGACCGACTGCTCGGGACCCCGGCGCGCTCCCGGACGGCGGTCGGTGACGCCGGCCGGTGCACCCCCGCCGCGACGACGTCGACCTGGGGCGGCGCCCTCCGCGTCTCCGCCCTCGCCGTCCCGGCACGGGCCGGCAACGCGGTCGAGGTGCGCCTCCTCCGTCCCGTCGTGCGGTCCCGGACCGGCACGTCCGTGCAGCTGACCGGCCCGGACGGCGTCCGCGTCGGCGACGACGTGCGGGACCGGCTCGACGACGCGGCGGCCGCGGAACGCAAGTCGCTCGGTTCCGACGACTCGACCGCCTGGCAGCTGCTGCTCGAGCGCGGCTGGCAGTCCGACCCGGCCGACGACGAGCAGAACGGGGTCTCCGCCCTGACCGTCGACACCGACGTCGTGGTCATCGGGTCGCCGATGCCGGTGCGCGCCGCCGCCGGCTGCTGACCGACCGCGCCGGTCAGATCCGGATCGTCGCGACGACCGGGAAGTGGTCGCTCGCGAACCAGGTCTCCGGTCCGGCGTGGTCCATCTCGACACGGTCGACGCCGCTGACGCCACGCGTGAGCACCCAGTCGATGCGTTCCCCGGTCTGCACCGGCGGCTGCCACCCGTTGAAGGAGGCGGTCCGGTCCTCCGGGTCGCCCGCCACCGTCCACGCGTCCGACCAGCCGGCGTCCGCGAACACGCGTGACGCCGGGCCGGAGCCGGACGGCTCGTTGCAGTCGCCCGCGAAGACCACCGGGCCGTCCTCCGCAGACAGGCGCTCGACGATCAGCGCGGCGCTCCGCTGCCGGACCTCGTCGCCGTGCGGCCCGGGCTCGTGGTCCATGTGCGTGGTGAGCAGGGTGAAGGTCGGCCCCTCCGCGTCGAGGAACCGCGCCGAGTTCGCGATGCGGGGGTACAGGCTGCCCCAGGTGTTCGACACCGGCTCGTCCGGGGTGTCCGAGAGCCAGAACGAGCGCTCCTCGACGGGTCGGAACCGGTCACGGCGGAAGAACACGGCGGCGTGCTCGCCCGCGGTCCCGCCCTCACGGCCCTGCCCGGTGTCGGCGTACCCGGGCAGACCGGCACGGAGGGCGTCCATCTGGGAGGCGAAGGCCTCCTGCACGCAGAGCAGGTCGGGGTCGTGTCGGCGGATCACGTCGAGGACGACCGGCAGGCGTGCGGGCCAGTCGTGCGCGGGGTCCGGGTTCTTGACGTTGTAGGTCATCAGGGTGATCGGTCGCGCTGGGCTGCTCACCGCTCGAACCTA
Source organism: Microbacteriaceae bacterium PS02332 (assembly GCA_029959645.1). Lineage (GTDB taxonomy): Bacteria > Actinomycetota > Actinomycetes > Actinomycetales > Microbacteriaceae > Curtobacterium. The sequence goes on from JASCOJ010000103.1 coordinate 13,165, forward strand.
CCGTGGACGCACCGCGGCGCGCCTCCGTCCGCCGTACCCCGACCGGCGCGGCCGGTCGGGGGACGGGTCAGTTGATGCAGACGTCCGCCGTGCCGTACGTGTGCTCGGCGGTCGCACTCGGGCTCG
>JASCOJ010000104.1 GCA_029959645.1 Microbacteriaceae bacterium PS02332
GGGCCCCCCCCCGGCGGGCCGGGGCCGGCGCGCCCCCCGCCGGGCCCCCCCCCCGGGGGGGGGGCGCGCCCCCTCGGGTCGGTCTGGAGGCGCGTCAGCCCTCCGCCGTGCCCGTTCCCGTGTGCGCTGCTCGCTTCCGGCGCAGGGCCACGAGGGCCGTGGTGCCGGCGAGGAGCAGGAGCCCGGCGAGGGCCGCGGGGCCCGCGACGTCGGCACCGGTCCAGGCGAGCGCACCGGACGGCGTCCGGCCGCCGGTCGCACCCGGGCGCGGGACCACGACGGTCCCGGTGCCCGGACCGGTCGCGCCCGGGCCGGTCGCGCCAGGGGTGCTCGGGGCCGGCGTGCCACCGTCGACGGGGTCGGTCCCGGGTGCGGCGACGACCGCCACCGGGATGGTCACCGCGAGGGTCACGGTCTGGCCGCTCGGCAGCGTGACGACGAGCGGCTCGTCCGAGGTCGCGGCGGCGCGGACAGCGGCCCGCGCGGTCGGGGTGCCGGGGAGGGCCTCGCCGGAGGTCGGGACCGTGAAGGCCAGCGTGGCACGGCCCTGCTCGTCGGTCTTGTCGACCACCGTGGTGTCGATCGGGGCGCTCGCGAGCACCTGACCGCCGGCCGAGACGGTGACGTCCCCGCGCTGGTCGCCGGCGTTGCTGAACACGAGCGAGGACAGGTCGACCTCGACCGCGTTCCCGGGCTGGAAGCCGCCCTCGGGCGTCGGGGTGACGGTCACACCGACCGCGCGCTGGTCCTTCGGCGGTTCGACGGCCGCGTGCGCCGCGAAGTAGTCCGCCTGCGCCTGCAGGTCGACCTGACCCGAGTCGGCCTTGTGCGTCCCGGTCGCGAAGGCCGCGAAGTTGTCGCCGCCCGTCGAGAGGAACGAGTTCACGGTCACCTTGAGGACGGCGTCGAGCGCGATCGGCTGCCCGTCGAGGGTCATGCCGGTGATGCGCTCGCCACGGGCCCGTGTCGGGTCGTACGTGTACGCGAAGCCGTTCGAGACGCCGAGCTTGAGGAACGGACGCTCGAGACCGTCGGGCTGCCACTGCTGCTCGAGGGCGTCCTTGATCTGCTGCCCGGTCATGTCCTCGGTGACGAGGGTGTTCGCGAACGGCTGGACGAGCGCCGCCTCCTTGTAGGAGACGCTGCCGTCGGGGTCGCCGGCGCCGCTCGAGGCGTAGACGAGGTCGGTCCGCAGGCCGCCCGGGTTCATGAACGCGATCTTCGACCCCTGCCGTTCGGTGGCCCAGCGCTGCACCTCGGCGATGTTGTTGCCGAGGGTCGACTCCCCACCGCGGTTCTCGGTCTTGCCGTCCGACTGCACCGCGCGGCGGAGGTCGCCCGTGATCGTGCCGAGCGGCTGCTTGCCCTTGACGTCGGCGATCGCCTTGGCGTCGGCGACCGTCTTCGTCACCGCGTCCACCGAGCTCGTGTCGACCGGCTTCGCGGTGGCGGCGTTGAGCGAGGTCACCGCGGAGGTGATGCCCGTCAGCTTCTTCGCGGCGGACACCGTCATCGTGAGGCGGCCGTAGGCGACGCCGTACGAGCCGGTCTGGATGACGGGACGGGCGGTGCCGTCCGGTCCCGCGATGGAGTGGTTGTACGTCGCGTGCGTGTGCGCCGAGACGATGGCCGCGACCTTCGACGACACCTTCCCGGTGATCTGCCCGAACGCGCCGCTGCCGGTCGCGTCGCCGAGCGCACCCGTCGTGGCGCCCTCGTGGACGAGCAGGACGAGGACGTCGGCCTCGCCGTTCGCCGGGTCGCCGTCGGTGAGCTCGTCCGCGTACCGGTTGACCGAGCTGACGATCGGGGCCATCGCGAGGCCCTTCACCCCTCCGGGGCTGACGAGCCCGGGGATGAGTGCCTCGGTGGTCGCGCCGATGAAGCCGACCTTCACGCCGCCCTTCTCGACGATCGACCAGGGGGTGAACGCCGGGTCGGTGGTGCCGGCCTTGACGATGTTCGCCGAGATGTACGGCCACGTGGCCCGGTCCTCGATGCGCCCGGTGAGGTCGTCCTGGCCCTTGTCGAGCTCGTGGTTGCCGATCGCGCTGACGTCGAGGTGCATCTGGTTGAGCACGTCGATCGTCGGGTCGTCGTCCTGCACGAAGGAGGTGAACGTCGACGCGCCGACGTTGTCGCCCGCGCTCGTGAAGATCGTGTTCGGGTTCGCCTCGCGCTGCGCCTGCACGACGGCGGCGAGCTTCGCGGCCCCGGCGGCCTTGTCGGCCGTGGTGCCCTCGGACTCGATGCGGCCGTGGAAGTCGTTGACGTCGACGATGTCGATCGTCGTGTCCCCGACGGCGGCCGGGGCGACCGCGGCGGGTGTGACCGCGGCGGTCGTGGCCTCGGCGGCGGTCGGTGCGGCCGTGGCCACGGTCGGCGTGCTCAGGGCGACGAGGACGCCGGCGGTGGCGAGGGCGGCGCCGGCCATGACGCCGCGCCTCCTGCTGCTCGGCTGTCCGGGAGTGGACGGGGTTTCGGGGGTGGACGTGCGCATCGGCGTCGAGGACTCCTGTGTGTGGTTCTGCCCCCGGGCGGGGGACATGACCTGGAGAACCTACGAGGACGCACAGGCGACACGCCAGCACCGGGGCGCTGGTGTCACATGTCGTTCACCTGCCGGAAACGCTGCGGTCCGGCTCCGCGCACCGGGTTCAGTCGCGCCCGAACACGCCCTTCACCCGCTCGCCGACCTCGGCGGCCATCGCCTTCGCCGAGTCCTTCACGACGCCGAGCTCCACCGGGTCGCCCTTGAGCAGGCTCTTCGCGGTGTTCACGGCGTACTCAGCCGTGATGTGCGGCGGCAGCGGCGGGACGTTCCGGCTGACGTAGGCGTCGATGAGCGTCACGCCCTGGTGGGCGAAGGCACGCTCGACGGCCGCGTCGACCTCGTCGTCGCTGTGCACCGCGATGCCCTGGAACCCGAGCAGCTGCGCGTACCCGGCGTAGTCCATCGTCTCGACGTCCTGCGAGCCGCGCCACATCGGGTTGCCGTCCTCGGTGCGCATCTCCCACGAGACCTGCCCGAGGTCGTCGTTGTGCATGACGACGATGACGAGCTGCTTGTCCTCCCACCGGTCCATGTACTTCTTCACGGTGATGAGCTCGTTCATGCCGAGCATCTGGAACGCGCCGTCGCCGATCGTGCACACCGCGGGGCGGTCCGGGAAGGCGAACTTCGCGGTCACGGCGTACGGCATCGCAGCGAGCATCGTCGCGAGCCGGCCGGACATGTCCCCGTGCATCCCGCGGCGGAGTCGGATGTGGTGCCCGTACCAGTCGGCCGTGGTGCCGGCGTCGCAGGTGACCGTCACGCCCTCGGGCAGGCGCTCGTTCACGGCGCGGATCACCCGGCGGGGGTTGACCCCGTCGTCGTAGGCGACCTCGGCCTGGCGGCCCATCTCGGCCTCCCACTCGCGCATCTCGCCGGCGAGCTTCTCCTGCCACGACGTGTCGGTCGTCTGCTCGAGCAGCGGCAGCACGGCGTCGAGCGTCGCACCGACGTCGCCCCACAGGTTGAGCTCGTTCGGGTAGCGCAGCCCCAGCTGCTCCGGCTTGATGTCCACCTGGATCCCGCGGGCCGACCTGGTCGCGGGCAGGTACTCGCCGTACGGGTAGTTCGTGCCGAGGAGCACGATCACGTCGCACTCCTTGATCTGGGTCAGGCTCGGCCGGGAGCCGAGGAGACCGACCTGTTGCGTGTGGTACGGCACGTCCGAGGGGACGACGTCCTTCCCGCGGAGCGCCGTGATGATGCCGGCGCCGGCCTTCTCGGCGGCGGCGAGCACCTGGTCCGTCGCGCCGCGGGCACCGGCGCCGACGAGGAAGGTGACGCGCTCCCCGCTGTTGATGATGTCCGCCATCTTCCGGATGTCCTCGGCCGGCGGGGTGATCCGGGTCGATGCCGGGACGTCGCTCGACCGGGAGACCCAGTGCTCGGCACCGGGCTCCGACCAGGCCATCGCCTGCACGTCGTGGGGGAGGACGACCACGGCGGGCTGCTTGCGGAGCATGGCCGTGCGGAACGCGGTGTCGATGACGACCCCGGCGGCGTCCGGCGACGCGACCGTCTCGACGTAGCAGGCCACGTCCGCGAAGACGCGCTCGAGGTTCGACTCCTGCTGCGTGAAGGTGCCGACGGACGCGAGCCCCTGCTGCCCGACGATCGCGACGACCGGCTGGTTGTCCATCTGGGCGTCGTACAGCCCGTTGAGCAGGTGGAAGGCGCCCGGGCTCGAGGTCGCGATGCAGACGCCGACCTCGCCGGTGAACTTCGCGTGCGCGGTCGCCATGAGCGACGCGATCTCCTCGTGCGTCGGGCGGATGTACTCGACGCCCTCGCCCTTCGCGTCGGCCTTGCCGAGGGCGCCGTCGAAGGCGCCGATGCCGTCACCGGGGTACCCGTACACGCGGGTGACCCCCCACGCCTTGATGCGGTCGAGGACGAATTCGCTGACGTTCTGGCCCATGGACCCAGGGTGCCCCTGCCGGGTCAGCGCGTTCCCAGCGCACGCTCACCGGACGGGAGGCGGCGTCGCCGCTACTCGGCGGCGATCAGGGGGCGCAGCGTGCGGTGCGCGATCCGCAGGCCTTCGAGGACCTTCACGTCCTCACCGCTCCACAGCGGGTCCTCGTGCTCGACTGACAGCGTGCCGTCGAAGCCGGCCTCGTACAGCCGGTCGACCACGTGCGGCCAGTCGACGACCCCGCGACCGGGCACGCGGAACCGCCACCAGCCCATGTCCCACGGGTCGTCGCCCTTGTCGACCTTGCCGAAGAAGCCGTACTCGTTCCGCCGCTCGGGGAAGAGCTCGACGTCCTTCGCCTGGGCGTGCACGATGTGCTCGGCGAACGGCAGGATCGTCTCGACCGGGTCGATGCCGATCCACGTCAGGTGCGACGGGTCCCAGTTCAGCCCGAAGCCGAGCCCGGTGACCCACGACCAGAGCTCGGGGGAGTACGCGATGTTGCCCGGGTAGCCGTCCGGGTGCCAGCCCTCCATCACGCAGTTCTCGATGATGAGCCGCACGCCGCGCTCGCCGGCGTAGTCGACGAGCTCCGGGAGGACCCGGTCGCCCTCGGCCGTGTTCTCACGCACGCTCAGGCTGTTGTCACGACCGATGAACGTGCCGACGTACGGGACGCCGAGCAGCTGCGCGGCGTCGACCGCGTGCTTGAGGTGGGTGTGCACCTCCGCGCGTCGGACCGGGTCCTGGTGCAGGTTGTTCTCGTAGTACGCCAGGGCGCTGATCTCGAGGCCGGTGCGGTCGAGGAGCTCCCGGGTCGCCGCGGCGTCATCCTCGGTGAAGGAGGCCACGGGCAGGTGTGCGGCCTCGAACTCGCGGCCACCGGTGTCCGGCCAGACGGCGACCTCGAGCCGCTCGTAGCCCTCGGCGCTCGCGAACGCGGCGATGCGTGCCAGGTCCCAGCCCGGCAGGCAGGCGGTCAGCATCCCCAGCTTCATCGGATGTCCCTCCAGACGGTGTCGCCGGCGCTGGCGACCACGGTGTCCACGATGCGGGCCGACCGGGCGCCGTCGGCGAAGGTCGGGAGGCCCTCCGGCAGCGTGCCCGTCGCCACGGCGGTGTAGGTGTCGGCGACGAACGCGGCGAACGCGTCGACGTAGCCCTGCGGGTGCCCGGACGGCACGACCGCGAGGCGGCGCTGGTCGGGGGAGCCCTGCGACGGGTCCCGGACGACGATCTGCGCGCCGGTCTCGTTGCCGAACCAGGCCGACTCCGGCTGCTCCTGGTCGAACGCGGCGGACCCCAGGGTGCCGTCGACCTCGAACCACAGCCGGTTCTTGCGGCCCGCGGACACCTGCGAGATGACGACGTTGCCGATCCGGCCGCTGCCGGTGCGGAAGGTCGCGACGGCGGTGTCCTCGGTGGTGACCTCGGCCCGCTCGGTGGCGTCGGCGACCGGGTCCGGGTCGGGTGTCCCGGAGAACGACGGCCCCGACGCCGCCGGACGGGTCGGGTAGACGATGTCGGTGACGGCGCTGACCGAGGCGAACCGCTCGCCCGTGACGAACTCGACGAGGTCGCACCAGTGTGAGCCGATGTCGGCGAACGCACGGGACAGGCCGCCGGCGCCGGAGTCGACCCGCCACGAGGACGCGTCCGAGTCGAGCATCCAGTCCTGCAGGTAGTGGCCGTGCACCGCGAGGACTCGGCCGAGCTGTCCGTCGGCGATCCGCGACCGGATCTCCCGCACGATCGGGTGGTACCGGTACACGAACGGCACCGTCGCGACGACCCCCGCCTCGGCGGCGGCGCGCTCGAGTTCCTCGGCCTGGTCGGCGGAGACGGCGAGCGGCTTCTCGCACACGACGTTGATGCCCGCGCGGATGAGCGCGAGGGCCTGCGGGTGGTGCTGGTCGTTGGGCGTGCACACATGCACGACGTCCGGGCGGTCGGCGATCACCGCGTCGAGGTCCGGGTAGCCCTGGTCGAGTCCGAGCTGCGCGGCGACCTGGACGGACCGCTCGGGCGTCCGACCGAGGACCCCGAGCACCTCGGCACCGGCGGCCCGTGCGGCCCGGACGTGCACGGCCGCGATCATCCCCGTCCCGACGACGGCGACCCTGGGCCGCCGCACCGTGGTCGGTGGGCCGGTGCTGACGTCTGTCGTCATGGTGCTCCTCGTGCGCCGTTCCGGTGCCCCGCTGCACCGTCAGCGCCCACCGTAGCGGCAGCGGTCGGTCGCGCTCGGGAACCGGGCGGTACCGTCTGGGGCATGGCGAGCCTCCAGACCTCACTCCTCATCCTCGGCGCCAGTGGCGACCTGTCCAAGCGGTTGCTCCTGCCGGGCCTCGCGACCCTGCTCGAGGTGAAGACGGACTGGGACGTCCAGCTCGTCGGCGCCGGCGTCGAGGACCTGTCCGACAGCGACTGGAAGCAGCTCGTGCACGACGCGTTCACGAACGCGCAGGCGTCGAAGAACGAGGAGGACGAGGGCGCGTCCGGCGGCTCCCGGCTGTCCGAGCGCCTCCAGGCCGTCGTCGACGCGTCGAGCTACCGCAAGGCCGACGTGACCAGCGCCGACGACCTCACGGCCCTGCTCGGCGAGTGCCAGCACGACCCGGCCGTGTACTTCGCCCTGCCGCCGGCCGTGACCGAGAAGAGCTGCGAGGTCCTCAAGGGCCTCGACCTGCCCTCCGGCATCCGCCTCGCCCTCGAGAAGCCCTTCGGGACCGACGCCGAGAGCGCCGAGCACCTCAACGACCTGCTGCACTCGTTCCTCCCCGAGTCGCGCATCCACCGCGTCGACCACTTCCTCGGCCGCTCGACCGTGCTCAACCTGCTCGGCCTGCGCTTCGCCAACCGCATCATCGAGCCGCTGCTCTCCTCGCAGCACGTCGCCCGCGTCGACATCGTCTACGACGAGACCCTCGGGCTCGAGGGCCGGGCGCGCTACTACGACAAGGCCGGCGCGCTCGTCGACATGATCCAGAGTCACCTGCTCCAGGTGATGGCGGTCGTCGCGATGGAGGCCCCCGCCTCGATCGACGCGGACGACCTCCGCACGCAGAAGGAACTCGTGCTCCGCGCCGTGCGGCCCTGGGGCGGCGACGTCGTCGCGGCCGGCAAGCGTGCGCGGTACACGGCCGGCACCGTCGGGGACCGCTCGATGCCGTCGTACGTCGACGAGGACGGTGTCGACCCGTCGCTCGGCACCGAGACGCTCGCGCAGCTCAAGCTCGAGATCGCGAACTGGCGTTGGGCGGGCGTCCCGTTCACCCTGCGGTCCGGCAAGGCGCTCGGCAAGCAGCGCCGGGAGATCCTCATCACGTTCAAGGACTCCCCGCACGTGCCGAACGGCCTGTCCGGCGCCGTGAAGCCGGACCGGCTCTGCATCTGGATCGCTCCCGACGAGATGCAGCTCGAACTCAACGTCAACGGCCCCGGCGACCCGTACACGGTGGACCACACCGCCCTCACCACGACGTTCAACCCCGGACGGCTCAGCGCCTACGGGGAGGTGCTCGCCGGTGTCCTCGAGGGCGACGCGACGCTCTCGGTCCGCGGGGACAGCGCCGTGCAGGGCTGGAAGGTCGTCGAGCCGTTCCTCACCGCCTGGCGGAACGGGGACACCCCGCTCGACGACTACGCCGCCGGGTCCGACGGGCCCGACGGCTGGGACAACATCGACAGCTGACCCCACCGCACCACCTCGTCGTCGTTCGGGGGCCGTGCTCCGTCATCGCAGGACTCGGGCTAGTGGGATCAGATGCCACGTGATATGTTGCTCATACGAAATGTCGTATTTCGTTCGACAACCCGATCACACCATGAGCAGCAGGAGAGGCCCGATGCCCAACAACCCGATGCCGAGTGCGCTCAAGCGCCGACCGGTCGTGAGAGCAGTCATGGTGCTCCTCGCCCTGGTCACGGCCTTCCACGTCTTCGCCCAGTTCCTCTGGATCGCGCCGGCCTCGCAGCTGCGCACGCTGATCCCCGGGGACTTCCTGACGTCGTGGCAGATCCCGTACTTCGGGCAGTCCTGGTCCGTGTTCGCACCGGACCCCATCAACGGGAACTACGTCTTCAAGATCCGCGCCGTCGTGCAGGACGACTCGGGCGAGCGCATCACCACGAAGTGGGTCGACGCCACCGAAGCCGAGTACGCCGGCGCGAAGCACCACCTCCTCCCGCCCCGCGGATCGAGCCTGGCGTCCGAACAGGCCACGGACTACAAGAACGCGTGGGACGGCCTCACCCAGGAGCAGAAGGCCGTCGTCGCCGAGCACTTCTGGTCGGGCGACATGTGGAAGGCGAAGCTCGAGGGACGGCTCCGTGCCGCGAACGGGGACGACCAGGAGGCCCTCGGCAAGGCCAACGCCTTCATCACCGCGAACGCCTTCACCGACGCGTACGCCACGCAGGTCGCCCGCGCGGTCTGGGGCGACGGCGTCGACTCCGTCCAGTGGGACATCCACCGGCAGAACGTCACGCCCTTCGCGAACCGTCATGAGGCGCACCCCACGCCGGAGCCGAAGCAGAAGGCCCCCACCGGCTGGCGCGGGCTCTTCACGATGCCAGAGCAGAACGAGCAGGACTTCGCCGACACCTTCACCCGCTGGCTCGACGCGTCCGGCCAGCACGACGCGACCGAGGTGCACTGACATGACGAACGCCATCACGACCACCGCCCAGCGCGCCGTCAGCACGGTCCGTTCCCTCATCGGCCACGCGCTGCAGATCGTCCTCGCCGTCCTCGCCCGCGGGTGGGACACCGCCGAGCACTGGCTGCTCGACTCCAAGAAGGCGCAGTACGGCATCTCCGTCACGCGCATGCTCATCGGCGTGCACGGGATGCTCATCATCGCCGCCAACTTCAGCACCCGCTACTACGCGTTCGGCGCCGGCTCCTTCTGGGACGGCCAGCACGCCTACCCCGGTAGTGACTTCGCCCGCATCTGGCTGTTCCGCTGGTTCCCGTTCATCGCGGCGAGCAACGGCGGACTGACGTTCTCGCTCATCGTGCTGTTCGTCCTCGCGCTCCTCGTGGCGCTCGGCTGGCGCACGAAGTTCGTCCTCCCCGTCTACGGCGTCTTCTTCGTCTCGTGGATGGAGATGAACGACGTGTTGTCCGACCAGTCGGACAACATGCTCCGGATGGTGATGATCTACATGCTCTTCGCCGACTCGTCCATCCGCTTGTCGCTCGACGCCCGCCGCCGGATGCGCTCACATGCCGCCGTCCGTACCTACGCGCACCGTGTCGCCGCCGTCCGGCCGTACAACACCCTCCTCCACAACCTCGTCCTCGTGGTGATGACGATGCACGTCGGCTTCGTCTACATGTCCGGCGCGCTCTACAAGGCGCAGGGCCAGACCTGGGCGAACGGCTACGCGGTCTACAACCCGCTGCACGTCGACCGCTTCTCCACCTGGCCCGAGCTCGCCGACGCCGTGACCTCCTGGGGCCCCGCCGTCGTCGCGATCTCGTGGGGCACGATCATCGTCCAGATGATGTTCCTGCCGATGCTCATCACCCGCGTGACGCGCATCCTGGCGCTCGTCGCGATCATGGGCTTCCACGTCGGCATCGGCTTCTTCATGGGGCTGCCGTTCTTCTCGCTCGCGATGATCGCCATCGACGCGATCTTCATCCGCGACACCACCTGGAAGCACCTCGGCCGCGCGATCCGCTCGGCCTGGCAGAGCGCGGTCGCGGCGAACCCCGGCCGGGAGGCCCGTCCCACCGCCGCCGCGTCGGTCACCACGGCAGACGCCACGGCCGCGACAGGCACGGCTGCGGTCGCCGCCTGCACCTGCGCGACGCACCATCCCGCTGCGGTCCAGCCGGACCCCGCGTGGGTCGGCTCGCCGGCCGACTCCTCGGCCGAGGAGACCACCTCCTCTGCGGAAGCCGATCCGGAAGACGCGCACGAGGCGAGCGACGAAACGGAGTCGGACCGGGCCTCCCGGCCGGAGTCCGAACTCGTGACGGAGCACGCGTGACGGCGTACGTCGTCGGGTCCGGGCCGAACGGCCTGGCCGGCGCGGTCGTCCTCGCGCGCGCCGGACTGGACGTGACCGTCCTCGAGTCGCACTACCGCGTCGGCGGAGCACTCGGCTCGGCCGAACTCACCGAGCCGGGCCTGGTGCACGACCTCGGCGCGTCGTTCCTGCCGCTGGCCGTCCGGTCTCCGTTCTTCCGCTCGCTCGACCTCGAATCGCTCGGCGTCCGGTTCCGCCACGCACCCGTGGAGCTCGCACACCCGCTCGACGACGGCAGCGCCGGTGTCCTGCACCGCGAGCTCGGCGCCACCGTCGACGGACTCCGCGCGGACGGATCGCTCTGGCGCAACGTCCTCGAGCCGTTCGTCGGTCGCTTCGACGACCTGCTCGAGGACACCATGCGGCCGATGCTCCGCGTCCCGAAGCACGGTTCACTGACCGCACGCTTCGGGATGCTCGCCGCGCGCTCGGCCGTGGACTTCGCCCGCACCTTCCGGACCGAGCAGGCCCGTGCGCTGTGGAGCGGCATCGCGGCCCACGCGACCACCGACCAGTCGGCCGCGTTCTCCTCCGCGGTCGGCCTCATGCTCGCCACCGCGGGGCACGCCGCTGGCTGGCCGGTCGTCGAGGGCGGTGCCCAGGTACTCACCGACGCGCTCGTCCGGAAGCTCCGGCAGCTCGGCGGTCGCATCGAGACCGGGCGGACCGTCACCGACATCCGAGAGCTCCCGGACGCCGAGGTCGTCCTGCTCGACGTCGCGCCGTCCGCTGCGGTCGGGATCCTGCACGACCGGATCCCCGCGAAGCACCGCCGCGCCTTCAGCAGCTACCAGCACGGTCCGGCCGCGTACAAGGTCGACTTCGCCATCGACGGCGGCATCCCCTGGCGGAACGAGGAGTGCCGGCGGGCCGGGGTCGTCCACCTCGGCGGTGCCGCCGACGAGGTCGCGTCCACCGAGGCGTCCGTGGTCAGCGGACGCTCGGCGCGGAAGCCCTTCACCCTCGTCGGGCAGCAGTCCCTCGCGGATCCGGGCCGTGCGCGTGGGAGCCTCCAGCCCGTGTGGGCGTACGCACACGTGCCGTACGGCAGCGTCCTCGAGCACGAACACCGAATCGTCAAGCAGATCGAGCGCTTCGCCCCGGGCTTCCGGGACCGCGTCGTCGCCACCCACGTCACGAGTGCCATGGGCCTCGCGGCCGCGAACTCGAACTTCGTCGGCGGTGACATCAACACCGGGGCGAACACCTTCGCCCAGCTCATCGGGCGCCCGACCGTCGGCACGAACCCCTACGCGACCGGCGTCAAGGGCGTCTACCTCTGCTCGGCCGCGACACCGCCAGGGCCAGGCGTGCACGGCATGAGCGGCGTCAACGCTGCCGAGGCCGCCGTACGCCACCTCTAGCTCCACGACTCCGGACCGGTTGCCATCGACCGGTCCGGCCCGGGCGAGGGCGCGGCAACGTCCTCGGCCCGGGGAACCTCCGCCGGTGATGTGCGTCGGCGGCGATTCACAACGGCACGGGACCAGGCATGGCCCGTGTCACTGACCAAAGGAAAGCATTACATGAGCAAGCACAAGCGCTTGAGTGCGAAGAAGGTCGTCGCTGCGACGACCGTCGGAGCGCTCGCAGCAGCGGGGGCGGCCTTCGGCCTGTCCTCTGCCCAGGCTGACTCGACTGCGAACTCCCTCGCTACCCAAGCGTCGGACCGCGACCACCAAAAGTGGGTGATGGAACAAAGGGGTCAATTTTTTGCCGTCATGACCACCCCGAACCGTGGCTCTCTCTGGACTGCGAAGTACGATACGAAGGCGGAGGCATTGGCTCATGCGCCTGCGGCGTTCCATCTTCCCGCGGAGGGAGAGAAGGGTCCAATTTATCTTGGCAGTGACCCGAGGTTTTGCGTGTGGGCAGATGGGTTCCGCCAGAATAATCTCTGGTCCCCACATCCTTTCACGTTGCTCTCGACCGTGGGTCGCAATACAAGTTGCAACAAGGAGTACTACAGCCCCGATGGAGGAGTTGCTGATGAATTCAAGACGAACTGGTTCACTAAGAATAAAGACGGATCAATTTCACCTGCCGCCCCGTTGTCGCAGCTTCCCTCGCACTGGCAGAACACAGGTTTCAAGGGTTTCTACATTGCCAATATGTTTGGGGTAGGCGCCGACCGGCTGTATTGGAGCTTCACCCCAACTTCGGCTGTCGTCCCGGGGGATGGGGACGACAACGGTGGTGGCACTGTGGACCCAGGAGCAGGAGCGGGCACGGATGCGGATTCGTTGTCGAAGGCGAACGCGAACGCGTCGGCGTCGGCGGCTGCGTCGGCGGATGCTGACGGGAACAACAACCCGGCGGCGGAGGCGGCGGCGGTTGCTGCTGCGTTCTCGGATGCGCAGTCCGACAAGGATGCTGCGGCGACGGTGAATGGTGTTGCGGCGGCTGCTGCTGCGGGCAACATGGTCGCGGAAGCGTCGAAGGACGCTGCGGCGAATGCGGAGTCGGAAGCTGCTGCTGCGGCGCAGGCCGCGGCCGAGGGCAACAACGACGACGACGAGAACGCTGCCGGGTCGCAGAACGCGACCGCGGTTGCGCAGGCGGCTGCGCAGTCGGCGGCGACGAAGGACGCGACCGCGGATGCGTCGAAGAACGCGGGCACGGATGCGGATTCGTTGTCGAAGGCGAACGCGAACGCGTCGGCGTCGGCGGCTGCGTCGGCGGATGCTGACGGGAACAACAACCCGGCGGCGGAGGCGGCGGCGGTTGCTGCTGCGTTCT
>JASCOJ010000105.1 GCA_029959645.1 Microbacteriaceae bacterium PS02332
CCCCACCCCCCCCCCCCCACCCCCCCCCCCCCCCCCGCCCCCCGCCGGCCCCCCCGCCCCCGCGGGCCGCGACCAGCTGGACGTCACCCCTGATGGCGTCCGGGCGGCGCGTGGCGACTCCCCGGTCCCCGCGCGACGGGGCCGGGGCCCCCCGGGGGGACCGGGCCCGGGCGCCCCCGCACCCCCCGCCCCACCCCCCTGCGGAGCCCCGGCGGGCCCGGCCCTCCACGGACCGCGTCGAGGACGCGCCGGTCAGCGCGTGTGCGCGACGGTGCCGGGCCAGAGGTAGTCGAGGTCGTCGGCCACGTCCGGGAACAGCGGCCGGTAGTGCTCCGGTGCCTTCTGCACGAGCTTCGAGCGGTGCGACTCGTGCAGACGCTCGTCGGTGTTCCACGAGGGCACCTCGTACGTCCCCCGCTCGTACGCCTCGAGGTCCTCGGGGACCAGTGCGAGGTCGGCGAAGGTCTTCTCCAGGCAGGTGTCGGCGTGCCCGCGCTCGAGCCAGACCCGGCACGTCGCGTCCTGGTACGCCATGAGCGCCGGCCGGAAGCCACGCCACATCGTCGTCACCGGGTGGTGCTGCCAGCCGTAGTCGGGAAGGGTCAGCGCCCGCATCACCTGGAGCGTCTCGACGCGCTGCTTGCCGAGGCGCTTGTCGTCGAGCACCTCCGCGGAGGCACGGAAGTCGGCGAACGGCAGGAAGGTCTGCATGCCGCGGACGGTACCCGCGCGACCCGGGGAGCGCCTCCCGACCGGGCCGGTCAGCCGCGCAGCAGCAGGGCGACGTGTGCGACGGCGAGCCGGTAGCCGTCGGCGCCCGCTCCGGTGATGACGGCGGTCGCGGCGGTCGCCACGTGGTCGACGTGGCGGAAGGGCTCGCGCTTCCAGGTGTTCGAGAGGTGCACCTCGACGACCGGGACGGTGAGCGCCTCGACGGCGTCGTGCAGTGCGACCGAGGTGTGCGCGTACGCCGCCGGGTTGATGACGACGGCAGCGTGGTCGTCGAGCGCCTCGTGCAGCCACGTCACGAGCTCGCCCTCGGAGTTGGTCTGGCGGAAGTCGACGTCGAGCCCGTGCACCGCCGCCTCGATCCGGACCGTCGCCTCGATGTCGGCGAGGGTCACCGTGCCGTACTGCTCCGGGTCGCGGCGGCCGAGGACGTCGAGGTTCGGGCCGTTCAGGACGAGGATGCCGGGCTGGTCGGTCATGCTCCGGATCCTACCGAGGCGCTTGCGTCGACCGCCCGGACGCGGGATCGTGGCACTGACGAGAGGACCCCTCCGATGGCGACCATGGTGTTCATCAACCTGCCCGTGTCCGACCTGGACCGGGCGGTCACGTTCTACCGCGCACTGGGCTACCCGCTCAACCCGGTGTTCAGCGACGAGACCGCGGCGAGCATCGTCGTGAGCGACACCGTGTACGTGATGCTCCTGACGCACGCGAAGTTCGTCGAGTTCACCGACAAGACGATCGCCGCGCCGGACACCATCGAGGTCATCAACTCGCTCAGCGCCGAGACGAAGGAGGAGGTCCACCGCATCGTGGACGCCGCAGTCGAGGCCGGCGGGACCGAGGACCGGCCGGAGATGGACCTCGGGTTCATGTTCCAGCGCAGCTTCACCGACCCGGACGGGCACCGCTGGGAGTACGTCTGGATGGACCCGGCGGCCGCCGAGGAGGGTCCGCACGCGGACTGACCTGCTGCCGAGGGCGTTCCCGGTGTCGGCCAGGATGGGCTCATGACCTCCGACCTGGTGACCGGCGACGACGGCCTCGCCCGACCGCTCTGGGCGTCGACCGACCCGATGCTCCGCGCGTACTACGACACCGAGTGGGGCATGCCCGTGCGCGACGAGCGGGGCGTGTTCGAGCGGCTCTCGTTGGAGGCGTTCCAGTCCGGGCTCTCGTGGCGCACGATCCTCGCCAAGCGACCGGCGTTCCGGGCGGCCTTCGCGGACTTCGACCCCGACGTCGTCGCCGGGTTCGGGGCGGACGACGTCGCACGGCTGCTCGGCGACGCGGGCATCGTCCGGAACCGGGCCAAGATCGCGGCGACGATCACGAACGCCGGGGCAACCGTCGCGCTCCGGGCGGACGGCGGCCTGGCGGACTTCGTGTGGTCCTTCCGACCGGACGCCACGCCGGAGCCCCGCACGGCAGCCGAGGTGCCGACCACGAGCCCGGAGTCAGCAGCGCTGTCGAAGGCCCTGCGGCAGCGTGGGTTCGCGTTCGTCGGCCCGACCACGATGCACGCCCTCATGGAGGCGCTCGGGATCATCGACACGCACCTCGTCGGGAGTCACCGGCGGGGGACGTCCGGCGTCTGGCGCTGACCGCTCAGCGGTTGCCCTTCGAGCCGCGCTTCGGCTTGCCGGACATGCCCCGCGGCGTCTTCCCACGGCCCGACGAGTTCTTCCCGCCGCCGCTCTTCGCCCCGGTGCCCTTCGTTGCACTGCGCTTGGCGACGGTCTTCGCGTTCGCCGGCTTCGCCTTGCCGCCGGCACGCGGCGGACGCGGGCGGTCGTCGTCGGCGCGCTCGGTGCCTCCCGGCTGGTCGGCGGCACCGCGCGAGCTGTGCGCGCTGCGCCCACGGACGACCCCGATGAACTCCTCGGTGAGGTCCGAGGCGTCCTCGTCCCGCCAGACGAGCGCGACGCGCGTCCCGGGGGAGCCCGCGAGCGGACGGGAGACGAGGCCCTTCCGACTCGCGGCGCGGAAGAGCGACTGCGGGAGGACCACGACGCCGACGTTGGCCTCGACCAGGTCGAGCGCCGCGTCCACGTCGGCGGGGACCGGCCCCGCGTCGAGCACGGTGACGTCGGTGAGGTCCTGCTCGGTCACCTCGTCGAGGTCCGCGAGCGGGGAGTCCTTCGGGGCCGCGACGACGGCGGTCTCGGTCCAGAGCGGGATCGCGTGGTGCTGCTCCGGGACGGGCATCCGGGCGAAGACCATGTCCGCGTCGCCCTCGAGCGCGGCGGTCACGCCGTCCGCCTCGACGGGGAGGAGCACGAGGTCGACGTCGGGGCGGCGGTCGCGCCAGACGCGCACCCACTTGGCGGGGGAGACCCCGGGCACGAAGGCGATCGAGAGCGCGGTCATGCACCCGAGCATACGGGCCGTACCCTTGACCCCATGGCCCAGGACCAGACCATGAAGCCCGAGACCGCCGCCAAGAAGCTCGGTGTGCTGCTCTCGGCGACCCCGGAGTCGTTCCGTGCCGGGCCGATCGCCCGCACCACGTTCGACGAGCTGCAGAGCGAGCCGCCGACGTGGCTGCAGGACCTCCGCCGTGACGGGCCGCACCCGCGCCCGGTCGTGGCCGCACGGCTCGGGGTGTCGATCTCGGGACTGGCGCGCGCCGGCGCCGAGGACGTCCTCACCACGGAGCAGATCAAGGACCTGCTCCAGGAGATGCCCGAGTGGCTCGTGCAGGAGCGCGCCACCCAAGCCGCGGTCCGTGCCGAGAACGTGCGCGTGAAGCAGGAGCGCGCCGCCCGCACCGAGGGCTGACCTCCCGTGCACGGGACCGTCGCGGACGCCATGCTCGTGGTGCCGCAGTTCGCCTCGGTGTGCTGCATCGTCGGCGACCGGTACCGGCCGCGACCCGCCGTGGTGGTGCCGGCGGCGGTGATGCTCGTCGCGATGGTCCTGCCGGTCCTCGACGCCGGACCCTCCTGGACGATCCTCGCGGCGACGCTGCTGCTCCTGCTCGCGCCGCTGCCGGTGGTACGTCGACGGCGGGCGGGCGGACGCCGGGCCGAGCCGATGGACGTGCACCGTGCGCTGTCCGCCGTCGTGATGGCCGGGATGCTGCTCATGGGGCACACCGCCGGCGTCGCCGAGGGCGGCGCCCACGCGCACACGCTCGTGCTCTCCGCCGTGCTCGGTGCCGGGGTGATCGGCTACTGCGCCTTCAGCGGGTGGCTGCTCCGCCACGAGTGGGCGCAGGACGACCGCCGGGCCGTCCGGAGCGGCGAGGTGTTCGCGATGACCGTGGCCGTCGTCGGGATGACGCTCGCCATGTGACGGTGCCGCGGCGTTACGGTGGTGCCGTGTCCGATCGACCAGCCCGCCGGCCCGATGCCCCGCAGCCCCGTCTCGACGAGGTCGACGAGCGCATCCTCTGGACCCTCGCGGCCGATGCCCGGATCCCGAACAACCGGCTCGCCGCCGCCGTCGGCATCGCGCCGTCGACCTGCCTGGTGCGCGTCCGTGCCCTCGAGGACGCGGGCGTGATCCGCGGCTACCGTGCAGACGTCGACATCGCCCGGCTCGGGTTCTCGATCGAGGCGATGGTGTCCGTGCGGGTACACGCCGCCGCCCGGCACGAGCTCCGGGAGTTCGCCAAGCGGTTGCTGCGGGTGCCGGTCGTGCTCGACGTGTCGTTCCTCGCGGGCGACAAGGACTTCCTCGTGCACATCGCCTGCACCTCGACCGAGCAGCTGCGCGACTTCGTCGCCGACGAGCTGAGCGGTGATCCGTCGGTGGCGACGACGCAGACGAACATCGTGTTCGAGCGGCTCGTCGCCGACCGGGGCGGTCAGGCCCATTCGTACGGCGAACTCCGCCGTTGGCAGGCCTGACCGGCGGTCGGCAGACCCGCGGCGTCGGCCTCGGCCGGTCAGCGCGTGCGGGTCATCGGGACGTGCGGGATGGCGTCCTCGAGGAACTCGTCGCCGGTCCGGACGAACCCGAACTGCGCGTACCACTGCTCGAGGTGCGCCTGGGCGTTGATCGCGATCGACCCGGAGCGGCTCTCGGCGATCGCGGCGCGCATGAGCTCGGCGCCGAGGCCCTGCCCGCGTGCGTGCGCCGCCGTCACGACGCGCCCGATGCGCTCGGTGCCGTCGGCCTCGCGGAGGAGCCGGAGGGTCGCATCGACCGAACCGTTGCCCGCCCAGAACTGCACGGTGCCGGGCTCGAGGTCACGGCCGTCGATGTCGGCGTAGACGCAGTCCTGCTCGACCACGAAGACGTCCTGCCGGATGCGGAGGATCTCGTGGAAGGTCACGATGTCGATGTTGCGGGTGGGGGCGCTGAAGATCGAGGGCAATTCCGTCGTTTCCTGACTTTTTCGTGAGAGGGCCTCGCGGAGCGACGGACGCAGGCGTACCGTGCCGGTCAACCACTCTACGTGCGCAGCCGAGATCAGGAGGTGAGCGCATGGACGCGTCGATGCGTGCACCCTGGATCGCGGTCCTGCGGTTGGTCCTCCTGGCCACCGGGGTCGCGACGGCAGTCGTGCTGTGCTCGCTCGTCTTCGGCGCACACCAGGCGTCCGCCGCGACCGGGATCTCCGTGCCGCAGCGTGGGTCGAGCCTCGTGGGCGCGGCGGTCTCCGGCGTCGGCGGAACGGTCGACGGCGTCGCCGACGGGCTGGGTCAGGCCGTCGGGTCCGCCGTCGCGCCGGTCCGCGAAGCCGTCCCGGCTCCGGCCGCCGCTCCGCGTCCCGCCGTGCCGGCTCCGGCCGCCGCTCCGCGTCCCGCCGTGCCGGCTCCGGCCGCCGCTCCGCGTCCCGCCGTGCCGGCTCCAGCCGCCGCTGCGCCCCGTCCGGCTGCCCCGGCCCCGGCTGCTGCGGTCCCCGTTCCGGCCGCGCCGCACCCGGTCGTCGCCCACGCCGCCCCGGCGCCGTCCGTCCCCACCTCGGGGGCGCAGGCGCACGGCGCCGCGTCCCCGACGACCCCGGTCACCTCGCTGACGCAGGGTGTCAGCAGCGCGGTGAGCAGTGCCTCCCGCCCGGTCACCGACACGGTCAGCGCGGTCGCGCGACCCGTCACGGACACCGTGACGTCGGCGGCCCGCCCGCTCACCGACACCGTGGCGGCGGTCGCCGGAACGGCCCCGGTCGCCTCGACCGTGGGCACCGTGGACGACGCGCTGGCGGCCCTCCCGGTCGTCGGCCGGGTGACCGGTGCCGACACCCTCGGCACCGCCACCGCACCGGTCTCCGGGCTGCTCGACGGGACCCTCGGCACGGTCGGCGGCGTGGTCGGGACCGTGCCCGGCACGGTCGCCGCGGTGCCGGACGTCGTCGCGGCGGTGCCGGACGTCGTCGGCTGGCTCCCGGGCGTGGTCGGCACGGTCCCCGGCGTCGTCGGCGCGCTCCCCGGCACGGTCGGCGCGCTCCCGGGCACGGTCCCCGGTGCCGTCGGTGCCCTCCCGTCCGTCGGTGGGGTCCTGCCCGGTGGCACGACCCCTGTGGGCGCCCTCCCCGGAGGCCCCGCGCTCGAGGTCGCCCCGGTGCCGTCCACCGACCCCGCGTCGGACACGGAGACCGCCGACCGCCCGAGCGACGTGCCGGGCCGGGAGACCGCCGGTGCCGTCGCGTCGTCCGGCACGTCGGCCTCCCCGTCCGCTGCCGTGACGGCGGTCGCGACCACGTCGACCCGGACGGTCGTGAACTCCGTCGTCGCTCCCACCTCGGTCAGCGTGACCATCGGCGGCCGGGCGCTCCTCTTCCCCGTGGGCGGCAACCCCCTGGAGGCTCCGCTCGGCGCTGCCGGGCAGGGCACCACCGGCGGGTCCTCCGCGAACGGGTCCTCCGGCTCCGGCGTCGTCGCCACCGCCGGTGGTGACGCGTTCCTCGCTCCCTCGGCCGTCGGCCGTGGTGCCGTCGCAGACGGCGACGCCGTCCCCGCGTCGCCGGTCGGGGACCACGACGTCGCTCCTGATTGAGATCGGTGCACCTGCCCGTACGGCAGGACGCGCCACCGACCGCCCGTGCGGTCGACAACCATCTCGATCAGGAGTGAACGACCATGAACAAGAACGTCTCGAGAGGGCTCTTCTTCGCCCTCTGCGTCGGTGGGCTGACCTTCGGAGGAGCCGTCGCGGCGAACGCGGCGACGACCTCGGGAGCGGACGGCATCGCCTCGGGAACACAGGTCTCGCCGACCGTCAGCGCACCCGTCTCAGCTGTGCGGAACGCCTTCGGCATCGTCGGTGACGCGGTCTCCGCGGCCTCGGCTCCCGCCCCCGCTGCAGCCGCCCCCGCCCCTGCGGCGGCGGCTCCGGCGCCAGCACCGGCTCCCGCCGCGCCGACCACCACCGGCACCGGAGGCGTCGCCTCCGGCATCCAGGTCGCCCCTGCGGTCAGCGCGCCGGTCGACGTCGTCGGCAACGCCGTCGCCGCGGTCGGTGACGCCACCGCGACGACCGCTCCCGCTGCCGCTCCCGCTGCCGCTCCGGCCGCCCCGGCTCCGACCACTCCGGCGCCTGCCGCACCGACGAGCAGCGCTCCCACCACGACCGGCGCCGACGGCGTCCTCTCCGGCACGCAGGTCGCCGGCGACGTCACCGTCCCGGTGACCGTCAGCGGCAACGCGGCGACCGTCGGTGGTGACGCCTCGACCGAGCAGCCGACCGCCGCCCCGACGAGCGCGGCTCCGACCGCGACGGCCGGTTCCGCGGCGACGACCGACGGCTCCGACGGTGTCCTCTCCGGCACCCAGGTCCTGCCGGACGTGTCGGTCCCGGTCACAGTGACCGGGAACGGCATCGGGGTCCTCGGCGACGGGGCCTCCACCGCCGGCAGCGCGCCCGTCGCACAGCCGGCCAGCAGCGGAGCGGGCACGGGCGGTTCGACCTCCGGGTCGGACGCACTCCTGTCCGGCACGCAGCTGCTCGGCACCGTCTCCGTCCCGGTCACCATCGGTGGCAACGGGATCGGCGTCCTCGGTGACGGCACGAGCACGGGGTCGACCACCGGTTCCACCGGCACCGGCACCGGCAGCGCCACAGGGACGGCACCGGCGGCCGGCGGCTCGACCTCCGGCGCTGACGGTGTCGCTTCCGGCACGCAGGTGAACCCGGTGGTGACCGTCCCGGTCACCGTCGGAGGCAACGGGATCGGTGTCCTCGGTGACGGCACGAGCACCGGCTCGACGCCGGCGGCCGGCACGACCCCGGCCACCGGTGCCACCACAGGGACGGCACCGGTGGCTGGCGGCTCGACCTCGGGCAACGACGGTGTCGATTCCGGCACGCAGGTGATCCCGGTGGTGACCGTCCCGGTCACGGTCGGTGGCAACGGGATCGGTGTCGTCGGTGACGGCACGAGCACGGGTTCGACCACCGGCACCGGCACCGGCACCGGCAGCGCCGCAGGGACGGCACCGGTGGCTGGCGGCTCGACCTCGGGCAACGACGGTGTCGGTTCCGGCACGCAGGTGTCCCCGGTGGTGACCGTCCCGGTCACGGTCGGTGGCAACGGGATCGGTGTCGTCGGTGACGGCACGAGCACGGGTTCGACCACCGGTTCCACCGGTGCCACCACAGGGACGGCACCGGTGGCTGGCGGTTCGACCTCGGGCAACGACGGTGTCGGTTCCGGCACGCAGGTGGACCCGGTGGTGACCGTCCCGGTCACGGTCGGTGGCAACGGGATCGGTGTCGTCGGTGACGGCACGAGCACCGGCGCGACCCCGGCGACGGGGACCACCCCGGCCTCGGGCACGACCCCCGCGGCCGGCGGTTCGACCTCCGGCGACGGGGGCGTCGGGTCCGGCACGCAGGTGGACCCGGTGGTGACCATCCCGGTCACCGTCGGTGGCAACGGGATCGGTGTCCTCGGTGACGGCACGAGCACCGGCACGACGCCGAGCACCGGCACGACCCCGGCAACCGGCACGACCCCGGCGACCGGCACGACCCCGGTGACCGGCACGACGCCGGCCACCGGCACGGGATCGCCCGTCGTGATCACCGCGGCTGACGTCCGCACCGTCCCGACGGCGGCGGGCCGCATGGCGGAGGCGCGCACCGCCTCCAGCCCGACGACCGGCACCGCCACGACCGGGCCGGCGAGCCTGGCCTACACCGGCGCCGAGCGGCCGGTCCTCCCGGCGACCGCCGCGCTCCTGCTGCTCCTCGCCGGAGTGGGGGTGTTCCTGCTCCGTCGTCGGCGGAGCTGATCGCGAGGGTCCACCGCGGACCACGACGACGCGGAGTGCCGGGGCGACCCGGTGCTCCGCGCCGTCGTGCCCGCGCACCCGCCCATGCACCGTCTGAGGACCGCTTGAAGACTTCCTGAAAGCCGCACGTCCCCTTCCTGAACGCAGTGGAAGTGGAACGGCGGGCCATCGACAGCTGGTTCGCGCCACGATGATGCCGTGTCCTCAGATCTGCTCCACACCTCGATCGTCGTCCCGGCCGTCCTCGTCCCGGTCGACGTCGTGGCTGCCGCCTTCGTCCTCTGGGCCCTGGTCGGTCCCGCCCGCCGTCGCCGGTCCGGGGACGTCGGACGCGGAGGCGGTCCGCGCGCGGTGCTGGTCCGGCTGGCCGCCCTCGTCGTCGGCGCCGGCGTCGGGCTCGGACTCGTGTGGTGGTTCGGCGACGTGCAGGACGCCTTCGGGGTCGCGTTCACGCCGGTGACCCGCATGTGGGTCGCGTTCGCGTTCGCCGCGGTCGCGATGCTCGTCGTGGTGCTCGTGCAGGGCGGCAACGGCCGGCGAGGTGTGGCCCTCGTCGGAGCGCTCGCCGTGGTGCTCGCCGCTGCACTCGGCATCAACGTCGACTTCGGGGCGTACCGGACCATCGGCCAGGTCATCACGCCGAACCCGTACCCGGTCGGGGACCTCGGGCACGAGCACGCCGCGGCCGCCGGGGCCCAGGTCGTGGACGCGGCGGACTGGCACGCTCCCGCCGGCATGCCGCGCCACGGCGAGACGATCTCGATGCGCATCCCGGCGACGGTCTCGCACTTCCACGCCCGCGAGGCCGTGCTCTGGCTCCCGCCGGCCGCCCGGGTCGCCGACCCACCGACCCTGCCCGTCCTGGTCGCGCTGTCCGGGCCGCCCGGCCAGCCCCCCCCCCAGGTCCACACCCGCGGCCGCGGCCCGGGGCTCGACCGGTACGCGGCGGCACACCACGGCCTCGCGCCGATCGTCGTCGCCCCCGACCAGCTCGGCGCGCCCGCACGCAACCCGATGTGCCTCGACACCCAGCAGCTCGGCAAGAGCGCGACCTACGTGATGACCGACACCGTCGACTGGGTCCGCCGGCACCTCGACGTCGGTGCCGGCCCGGACGCCTGGGGCATCACCGGGTTCTCACAGGGCGCGACGTGCGCGATGCAGTTCTCGACGGCGCACCCCGAGGTCTTCGGCACGGCCCTGGCGATCTCGAGCGAACTCGCCCCGCTGAACGGCTCGCAGCAGAACACCGTGCAGGTCGGCTTCTCCGGGTCGGAGAAGGCGTACCGGGCGGCGACGCCGGTGGCGGTCATGGCGCGGAACGCCCCGTACCGGGACCACCTCACCGTGTTCGGCTACGGGCAGGACGACGCTCCCTACGCGGCCTCCACGAAGACCCTCCGCGCAGCGGCCGAGCGCGCCGGCATGACGACGTCGCTCATCGTCTCGCCGGGTTCCGCGCACGACTGGAACACCGTGCGGTACGTCCTCGCGCAGGGCATGCCGTCCGTCCTCGCCCACCTCGGCCTCCCCGGGGGCGACCGGTGACCGCCGTCGGTCCGGACCGTCCCACCGGACGGCTGGCACGCCTCCGTCGGTCCGCCGCGACCGCGGTGCTCGCGACGCGGCGGCGCCCGGTGACCGCGGTGCTCACCGTGCTCGTGCTCGCCACGTCGGTGGGCGCCCTCGTCCAACGCGTGCACGCGGCACAGCAGATGTCCGGCGTGTTCGTGCCCTTCCGCGCGTTCGCGGCGACGACCGGGGTGCTCGCCCTGCTGGTGACGCTCGTCGGCGTCGTCGTGCTGGTCGGCGGGGCCGAACGGCTGATGGGTGCCTGGCGCACGGCGCTCGCGTTCGTCGTGACGACGGTGGTCGCGACGAGCATCGGTGCCCTCAGTGCCTTCGTCGACCCGGACGGTCGCGGTCTCGGCGCCCTGCTCGCCGGTCGTGCCACGGCGTTCGACCCGTGGACGGCCATCGTCGGGACGGTCACGACCGCGAGTGCGTTCGCCGGTCCGCTCTGGCGCCGTCGCATCCGGGTCGTCGCCCTCGCCGTGGTGGCCGCACTGTTCCTCTACGCCGGCCACGCCGCCGACCTCGACGCGGTGCTCGCCGCCGTCGTCGGCCTGGTGCTCGGCGAACTGCTGCACCGCGGGCCGCGTCGCGCGGGGTGGACGCGGAGTTCACACCGGGAGATCCGCGTCCTGCTCGGCACCGCGGTGCTCGTGTCCGCGGTCGGTCCGGTCATCGCGCTCGTGTCCCGGGCCCGGGTCGGCCTCCTCGCCCCCTTGGCAGCCGTCGTCGGGGTGGGACCGTCGGACCCGGTGCACGCCTGCCGGGTCGACGGCGTGGCCGGGCAGTGCCTGCACGGTCTGCTCACCTTCCACGCGACCAACCCGTGGACGCTGCTGCTCGCCGTGGCCCCGCTCCTGGTGCTCGCGGTCGCCGGGCTCGGTCTGCTCCGCGGCAGCCGGTTCGCGGTCTGGCTCGCCGTCGCGGTGGACGTGGTGACCGGCGTCGCCGCCCTCGTCACCTACACGGCCGTCCCCGGGCGGGTCCAGCGCGCGACCGACCACCAGGACAGCGTGCTCGTCGTGCTCTCGATCGCCGCGTCGATCGCCCTGCCGCTCGTGACCGCACTCGTGCTCGTGCTGCTCCGACGCTCCTTCACCGTCGTCACGTCCCACGCCCGCGTCCGGGTGTTCGTGTGGACCGTCGTGGGGGCGGCGGTCGTCCTCGTCACGGTCGTCTTCGTCGTCGCCGACGGCGCTCCGGTGCGCGTGGCGGACCCGGTCCGGCTGCTCGTCGCGGTGCTCGGCCCCCTGGCGCCGACGTCGCGGTGGTCGACCCTGCCCGGGCCCGACCCGGGCCTCCGCTCCGTCATCGGCCTCGTCGGGCCGGTGCTCTGGTTCGTGGTCGCGATCGCGGCGATCCGTCCGACGGGCGCGGGGGAGCACGGCGTCGCCGCCGACGTCTCGCTGGCCGGTCGCGAACGCGCGCGCGCCCTGCTCGTGGCGGGCGGCGGCGACACCTTCGGCTGGATGACGACGTGGCTCGGCAACGACCACTGGTTCACCGCCGACGGCCGTGCCGGCATCGCGTTCCGCCGGACCGGCCGGGTCGTGGTGACGCTCGGCGGACCCTTCGGGTGGCCGGACGCGCGGGCAGCGGCACTCACCGCGTTCGCCCGGCACTGCGACGACAACGGGTGGACGCCGGTCTTCTACGGCATCGACACCGAGACGGCCCGGCCGCTCACCGAGGTCGGTTGGAGCACGCTCCCGGTCGCCGAGGACGCCGACTTCGACCCGCGGACGTGGACGACGAGCGGCAAGCGGAAGCAGGACGTCCGGACCGCCGTGAACAAAGCCAAGCGCGAGGGGATCACCGCGACGTGGTCCTCCTGGCAGGACCTGCCGGCCGCGGTGACCCGGCAGATCGAGGCGATCTCGGAGGAGTGGGTCGCCGAGCGCGAACTCCCGGAGATGGGCTTCACGCTCGGCGGGGTCGACGAGATGCGGGACCCGGCGGTGCGGGCCCTCGTGGCCCAGGACGCCGAGGGCACCGTGCTCGCGGTGACGAGCTGGTTGCCGTCGTACCGCGAGGGTCGCTTCGTCGGCTGGACGCTCGACGTCATGCGGCGGTCCCCGGGGGCGCCGAACGGGGTCATGGAGTTCCTCGTCGCGAGCGCCGCCGACCAGATGCGCGCCGACGGCGCCGAACGGCTCAGCCTCTCGGCGGCGCCGCTCGCGCAGGCGCCGGGATCGGCTGCACCAGGCGGCGGCGTGCAGAACCTGCTCGAGCTCGTCGGCGGCGTGCTCGAACCGGTCTACGGGTTCCGGTCGCTGCTCCGCTTCAAGCAGAAGTTCGGTCCCGACCTGCACTCGCTCGTGCTGGCGTACCCGGACCCGGTGGCGCTGCCGTCGATCGGCGTCGCGGTCGTGCGGGCGTACCTGCCCGACCTCTCGCTCCGCCAGGCGGTCGCGATGGCCCGGGTACGCCCCGCGCCCGCCCCGCCCGCACCGGCACCCGCGGCCTCGCCCGCCGGCCCGCCGGCAGCACCGCCCGCGGCCTGAATGGTCAGCAGGACCAGCAGGACCAGGTCTGGAGGCGCGCCCCCCCGCGCCCCCCCCCGGGGCGCCGCCCGCCCCGCCCCCCCCCCCGGGCCG
>JASCOJ010000106.1 GCA_029959645.1 Microbacteriaceae bacterium PS02332
AGGGTGGTCGGACGGGAGGCGCGGGGCGGCGCCGCAACGGGCCTCCCGTCCGTCGTCCGATCGGAGGACCGCGCTGGCCGCCGTCCCGTGGTCGGCGCGTCCGCGCCGCCGACCGGTCATCTGGTCGGAGGACCGGTGTGGTCGGCCGCGTCGATGCCTCCGTGGCGCGCGGTGACCGGCGGGACGCGCCCGGTGGCTCCGACCAGCCGGGCTCGTGAGGCGGTAAGCAGGGGGACATGACCGACACCGCCTCGTCCCTGCCCACGCCCGGAACCCGTGCGATCGTCCTCGGCGGCGGCGGGGTCGCCGGCATCGCCTGGGAGCTCGGCGTCCTCGCGACGCTCGAGGAGGCCGGGGCCGACCTCGGTGCCGCGGACCTCGTCGTGGGGACGAGCGCGGGCAGTGTCGTCGGAGCGTTCCTGCGGGCGGGCGCGGTGCGTGCGGCGTACGAGCAGCAGCACTCCCCCGTCCCGACGACGTACGAGGACCCGGCCCCGGTCGACGCCGCCGCCGTCGAGCAGCAGTTCCGCGCCGCGATGGCGGGGGCGACCTCGGAGCAGGACGCCCGCGCGCGGATCGGTGCCGTCGCCCAGCAGGTGACGACCGGGCAGACCGACGACGAGCGGGTCGCGACCTTCAGCGAGACGCTGCCGTCGACCGAGTGGCCCGAGCGGCCGTTCGCCGTGACGGTGGTGGACGCCGTCGGCGGTGCCTTCCGCGTCCTGACCGCCGACGACGGCGTCCCGTTGCCGCGCGCGGTCGCTGCGAGCTGTTCGGTGCCGATGGTGTGGAGTCCGGTGCAGATCGACGGGCACCCCTACGTCGACGGCGGCGTGCGCTCCGGCACGAACGCGGACGCTGCGGCCGGGTACGAGCGCGTGCTCGTCATCGCGTGCAGCGCGGAGGGGCCGTCCCCGCTCGGGCCGTGGCTCGACCGGTCCGTCGCCGGGCTCCGCGCGGCCGGGTCGCAGGTGGAGGTCATCGTCGCCGACGACGTCTCCCGGCAGGCCTTCGGGACGAACTCGCTGTCCCTGTCGACGCAGGCTCCCGCCTCCGAGGCCGGGCGGGTGCAGGCCGCTCGAGAGGCCGAGCGGATCGCGGCGTTCTGGCACTGAGCGCGTTCCCCGGCTGGGGACGGGCGTCCTCGTCCACAGGTGCGGTCATTCGCCGTCGGAACGTGTGCCGGGGTGGGTAGCGTGGGGGCATGACGACGCCGTTCTCGGATCTCGACCAGTACATCGCCCTGCCGCGGATCGACGGGATCGCGGTGAGCCCGGACGGGCAGCGCGTGGCCCTGACGGTCAGCGTCCTCGACGCGGACGGCACGGGGTACCGGCGGTCCGTGTGGGCGGTTCCGACCTCGGGCGACGCCGCCCCAGCGCGGCTGACACGGTCGGCGAAGGGCGAGTCGGGGGTCGCGTTCACGCGGCACGGTGACCTGCTCTTCGTGTCCGGCCGTCCGGACGCCGACGCCGGCGACGACCTGCCCGGCCAGCTCTGGTCGCTCCCGGCGACGGGTGGGGAGGCCCGACCGGTCACCCGCCTCGCAGGTGGCGTCGGCGGGGTGCTCGGTGTCGCCTCGGCCGCCGACGTCGTCGCGGTGACGGCTGACCTGCTCCCCGCTGCCGGCGGTGACGTCGACCGGGACACCGAGATCCGCGGCCGGCGCGACGGCAAGAAGGTGCGGGCGATCCTGCACGAGTCGTACCCGGTGCGGTACTGGGACCACGACCTCGGCCCGGACCAGACCCACGTGCTGCGGCTCGACCTCGGCGACCTGGCCGAGCCGTCGACGACCACCGCGGTCGACACCGACGCTGCTGCGGACACCGACGCGACCACCACCCCGAAGACGGTCTACCCGACGCACCTCCCGCGCCCGGTCGACGTCACGCCGGAACCCGGCCGCACGCTCGACCACGTCGACGGTGCGCTGAGCCCCGACGGACGGACGCTCCTCGCCACGGTCGGCGTGCCGGAAGCCCGTGGGAACCGGTCCGTCCTGGTCACGATCGACACCACGACGGGCGCACGCACGGTCCTGTTCGACGACGAGGGCGTCGACCACGAGCAGCCCGCACTGAGCCACGACGGCCGGACGGTCGTGTGGGTCCGCACGGTCCGCTCGACCCCGGCCGGCGCGCAGCAGCACGAGATCTGGACCGCCGGGGTCGACGGGTCCGAGCCGCGCCGGATCGCCACCGAGTGGGACCGCTGGCCGAACGAGCTCGTGTTCGCGGCCGACGACACCAGCGTCCTCGCCACCGCCGACCAGGACGGCCGCGCGCCGGTGTTCCGCATCCCCCTCGACGGCGGCACCGTCGAGCAGGTGACGTCCGACGACTGGGCGTACTCGTCCCTGCGGGTGGCCGACAACGGCGTCGTGGTGGCGCTCCGTGCCTCCTGGGCGGCACCGATGCACCCCGTGCGCATCGCCACCGACGGCACCGTGACCGCGCTGGCCACGCCGGCGCCGCTGCCCGAGGTGCCGGGCCGGCTGGAGGAGGTCGAGACGACCGCCGAGGACGGCACCCGGGTCCGCGGCTGGCTCGTCCTGCCGACCGACGCCGGGAACGGCCCCCGTCCGCTGCTCCTCTGGATCCACGGTGGCCCACTGGGCTCCTGGAACCAGTGGTCGTGGCGCTGGAACCCGATGCTCGCCGCAGCGAAGGGCTACGCGGTCCTGCTGCCGGATCCGGCCCTCTCCACCGGGTACGGCCTCGACTTCATCAACCGCGGGTGGAACGCCTGGGGCCAGGCGCCGTACACCGACCTCATGGCGATCACCGACGCCGTCGTGGCGCGCGACGACATCGACGAGACCCGCACCGCGGCGATGGGCGGCTCGTTCGGCGGGTACATGGCGAACTGGGTCGCGGGGCACACCGACCGCTTCCGGGCGATCGTCACGCACGCGAGCCTCTGGGCCCTCGAGCAGTTCAACGGCACGACCGACGCGTCGGACTACTGGCAGTCGATCTTCGACGCCGAGGGCATGGCGCAGAACGACCCGCACCGGTCCGTGGCCGACATCACCTCGCCGGTGCTCGTCATCCACGGCGACAAGGACTACCGGGTGCCGATCGGCGAGGGGCTGCGCCTCTGGTCGGAGCTCGCGGAGCACCACGCCGACGCGGACGGCCGGATGCCGCACCGGTTCCTGTACTTCCC
This sequence comes from Microbacteriaceae bacterium PS02332, assembly GCA_029959645.1. GTDB lineage: Bacteria > Actinomycetota > Actinomycetes > Actinomycetales > Microbacteriaceae > Curtobacterium. The sequence goes on from JASCOJ010000106.1 coordinate 3,172, forward strand.
GGACGAGAACCACTGGGTGCTCAAGCCGCAGCACGCGAAGGTCTGGTACGAGACGGTGTTCGCGTTCCTGTCCCAGCACGTGCTCGACGGCGAGTGGGAGCGGCCGGAGCTCCTCGGGTGAGCTCGGTCGGGTTGCGGCGGTGGCGCGAGGGTGACGCCGCCGCACTCGTCCGGATCGCACTGGAGACACCCGAGCTGGGCTGGCAGACCGACGGCGCCCCGTTGCGCACCGAGGCCGACGCCCGGCGCTACATCGCCTCGTCACTCGCTCCGGAAGCCGACGACGACCGCCTGGTGTTCGCGATCGTGCAGGACAGCGTCCCGGTGGGCACCGTCGGCATCAGCGGGATCGGGAACTCCCACGGCGTCGGGTGGGCCTGGTACTGGTTGACCACGTCGGCCCGCGGACAGGGGCTCGCCACCCGGGCGCTGGCCACGGTGACCGCGGCGGCGTTCGACCGTGGACTCGCGCGGGTCGAGTCGGCACACCGGACGAACAACCCGGCGTCCTGTCGGGTCGCGACCGCAGCCGGTCACTCGGCGGAAGGCGTCGCACGGTCAGCGATCCGCCACGGCGACCAGCGCTTCGACGTGGAGCGGCACGGGCGCCTCGCGGCGGACCCGCCCGTGGCGGTCGAGGGCTTGCCGGTCCTCTGATGTGGCGGGCGCCGACGAACGCTCGTCTGGCGTGGGCCAGATCAGACGAAGGCGGCCTGCCCGGTGACAGCCCGGCCGACGATGAGCGTGTTCACCTCGCGCGTGCCCTCGTACGAGTAGATCGCCTCGGCATCCGCGAAGAACCGGGCCACGCCCTTGTCGAGCACGATGCCGTTGCCGCCCTGCACCTCGCGGCACCAGCCGACGGTCTCCCGCATACGGGCAGTCGCGAACGCCTTCGCCATCGCCGAGTGCTCGTCGCCGCCGAGCCCGCGGTCCTGCAGCGTCGAGGCCTGCGTGCACAGCGCGATCGACGCCGTGATGTTCGCGAGCGACTTCACGAGCAGGTCCTGCACGAGCTGGTGCGACGCGATCGGCTTGCCGAACTGCTCCCGCTCGCGGGCGTAGTGCAGTGCTGCCTCGTACGCGCCGATCGAGATCCCGATGGCCTGCCATGCGACCTCGGTCCGGGTCAGGCGGAGGACCGCGGCAGTGGCCCGGAACGAATCGGCCTGCTGGAGGCGGCGCGACTCCGGGACGCGGACGTCCTCCATGACGATGTCGGCGTTCTGCACCGAGCGGAGGGCGATCTTGTCCTCGATCTTCGTCGCGGTCCAGCCGGGGCTGTCCGTGGTGACGAGGAAGCCCTTGACCTGGTTGTCGGCGACGTCCTTCGCCCAGATGACGACGACGTCGGCGAAGGTCGCGTTGCCGATCCAGCGCTTGGAGCCGTTGAGCACCCAGGTGTCGCCTTCACGCCGCGCGGTGGTGCGGAGCCCCCGCGCGGAGTCGCTGCCGGAGAGGGGCTCGGTCAGCCCGAACGCCCCGACGACCTCGCCCGAGGCCATCCGGGGCAGCCACTCCTGCTGCTGCTCGTCGCTGCCCGCGACGGCGATCGAGTTCATCGCCAGGCCGGACTGCACACCGATGAAGGTCGACACGCCCGCGTCGATCCGACCGAGTTCGAGCGCCGCCCACCCGCGGTAGACAGCGGAGTTCTCGAACTGCCGGACGAGCGGGATGCCCGGTCCGTACATGCCGAGTTCGGCGAGCGGTGCGATGACCTGCTTCGGGAACTCGGCGCGCGCCCAGTACTCGTCGGCGATCGGCGCGACCTCGCGCTCGAGGTACGCGCGGAGCCGCCCGAGGGAGTCACGCTCCTGGTCGGTCAGCTGCTCCTGGAAGCGGTAGAAGTCGGACTCGAGCAGGGGCGTCCCTGCGACCGTCGTTGACATGCCTCCAACGATGCATCATCCTCGAAAACGTTGCAAGCCGTATTCGGGAGTTCAGGGGGAACCGTGAGCGGACAGCCACTCGGTGCACTCGGCTCGGCGCTCGTCCCGAGCGCGCTGGCCACCAGATTGGAGGCCCACCCCGACGCCCAGCGCGCCTTCCGCACCGCGCGCCACACCTTCATCGCCGGCTCCCGGATCGACATGCAGGCACTGGCGACGTCCCTCGGGGTCGACCGCACCTCGCTGTTCCGCTGGGTCGGGAACCGCGACCAGCTGCTGTCCGAGGTCCTGTGGTCCCTCGCGGTGCCCACCCTCGACGCCGCCGGCCGCGACGCTGCCCGCAGCGGTGCCGGGCGCATTGTCGACGTGCTCGACCACTTCACGGCCGACCTCATCGAGGCCCCCTACTTCCGCGTGTTCCTCACCCGCGAACCCGCGCGCGCCCTGCGCCTGCTCACCACGACGGACAGCGACGTGCAGCGCCGGTTCGTCGCGGTCATCACGGCCCTCGTCGCCGCCGAGCAGCAGTCCGGCGCGCTCGACCCGGCGCCGCTGTCCGCCGGGGAACTCGCGCGACTGCTCGTCCGCATCTCGGAGTCGTTCACGTACGCCGACCTGATCTCCGGCGACCGACCCGACCCCGAGCGGGCTCGCGCCGCGTTCGAGTACGTGCTCCGCCCCTGACGACGAGGTCGAGACAGGCCGGAGTCAGGACAGGCCGAGCTCCTCGGCGATGCCGTTGCCGGTGCCGTGCCCCTGACAGCGATCTCGTCGGCGAACGCCTCGGAGGACCTCGCGGACGTGGTCACCACACCCCGTCCACGTCGACTTGCCGCACACCAGGCACTGCGCCGACTCACACATGCGTCATGCATACCGACACGGACTCGGGAGGGTTCAGCGCTCACCGACCGTCTCGCAGATCGGCCAGTGCGGCAGGACAGCCCTGGCCGCCGAGGCGGCACGAACGGCCGCTCCAACCGCCGTGGAGCAGCGGAACGTGCGACCTCGACGACCGGAGTCGGTCCTGGCCCAGGACCGCAGCGGGTCAGATGAGGTCGTCCGACAGGTGGTTCGGCGTGCCGAACCGGTGCGCCGTGATCGACACCGCCTGCTCGCGCAGGAACGGGAGCAGCTCGATCCGCCCCGCCTCGGTCACCGGCTCGCTGTACACGGCGACGTCCGGCCGGCCACCGATGCCGACCATGAGCGCCGCGGCATCTCCCCCGACGAGTCGAACGCGGGTCGACGGGCCGGCGGCGATCCGGGACGCGAAGGCCGCGTCCGACTCGACGTGCGGCACGCTCCGCAGGACCGGCAGTGCGCAGAGGGCCGACACGACGGCCTCGGGCAGCGCCGTCGCCGAGGAGACGTCGATCGGCGTCCCGGCACGGACGGCAGCGGCGACGACGCGGACGAGGTCCTCGACCGTGCCCTCGTCGCCGAGGCGCACGCGGACGCTCGGGTACGGCAGGTACCGGGCGACGTTCCGCTCGGCGCTGAGTCCCGACACGTCCGTCGCGGTGCCGAACAGCGTGGACCAGGCGGTCTCGTCCGACGCGACGGCACGGTCGACGGACTCCGACGACACCCCGGTGGCGCGGACGAACGCCGAGACGGCGGACGACGGCGTCGAACCCGCGGTGGCGACGGCGGTCGACCAGGACCCGAGCCCGACGAGGTAGTTCACGCCGCCGGCCTTCGTGCCCGCGCCGACCGCGGACTTCTTCCACCCGCCGAACGGCTGCCGACGGACGATCGCGCCGGTGATGCCGCGGTTGACGTAGAGGTTGCCCGCCTCGATGCGGGACAGCCACGTGCCGATCTCGCCCGGGTCGAGCGAGTGCAGGCCGGAGGTGAGGCCGTAGTCGACCTCGTTGACGATGTCGATCGCCTCGTCGAGGGTCGCCGCGGTCATCACGCCGAGGATCGGGCCGAAGTACTCCGTGCGGTGGAACGCGGAGCCGCGCTCGACGCCCTGCCGGACGCCGGGGCTCCAGAGCTTCCCTGAGTCGTCGAGCTGCTCCGGCTTCACGGCCCAGGACTCCCCCGGCGCCAGGGTGGTCAAGCCCTCGAGGAGCTTGCCTGTCGCCGGTTCGATGACCGGGCCCATCTGCGTGGTGGGGTCGGCCGGGTAGCCGACCGTCAACGACGAGACCGCGTCGAGCAGCTGGTTCCGGAAGCGCTTGGACTTCGCGACCGAACCCACCATCACGACGAGCGACGCCGCGGAGCACTTCTGGCCGGCGTGCCCGAAGGCCGAGGCGACGACGTCCTTCACGGCGAGGTCGAGGTCGGCCGACGGCGTCACGATGACGGCGTTCTTCCCGCTGGTCTCGGCGAGCAGCGGCAGGTCCTGCCGGAACGACCGGAACAACTCGGCGGTCTCGTAGGCCCCGGTGAGGATGACACGGTCGACGAGCGGCGAGGCGATGAGCTGCTGGCCGAGGTCGTTCTCGGCGACCTGCACGAACGCGAGCAGGTCGGCCGGGGCACCGTGCGCGTCGAGCACGGTCTCGATGACCGACGCGAGGACGGCGCCGGAGCGTTCGGCGGGCGGTGCCGGCTTGAGCACGACGGCGGACCCAGCCGCGAGGGCTGCCAGGGTCGACCCGGCGGGGATCGCGACGGGGAAGTTCCACGGCGGTGTGACGAGCGTCAGGGCGGCCGGGGTGAAGGTCGCTCCGTCGACGTCGTCGAGCGCGGCGGCCATCTCACCGTAGAAGTGTGCGAAGTCGATCGCCTCGGACACCTCGGGGTCGGCCTGGTCGATGGTCTTGCCCGTCTCCGCGGCCATCACCTCGATGAGCGCCGCGCGGTTCGCCTCGAGGGCGTCACCGACGGCGTGCAGGACGGCCCCGCGGGCGGCACCGGACCAGGTCCCCCACACCGCGCCGGCGCTGCGGACGCGCTGCAGGGCGGACTCGAGCGTGGCGGCGGAGGTGATCCGGGCCTCCCGGACGGCGGCGACACCGAGCGTCGAGGACGGGATGCGCGCGGTGATCGCGGCACCCCACTCGCGGACCGACGCGACCGACGGGTCGCTGTCCGGCGTGTTATCGAAGTGACCGGGGGCGGGACGCTCGACGGCCGCGTAGCGGTCGGCGACACGGTGCGAGGCCGGGGCGTCGAGCCCGCCGGGCAGCGCCAGCGGGGCGAGCGAGTCGCGGAAGCGCTGCTCTTCGCGGGCGAACAGCGTCGGGGAGGACGCGAGCGAGAACACCGCGGACATGAAGTTGTCCTGCGACGCGCCCTCCTCCAGTCGGCGGATGAGGTACGCGATCGCGACGTCGAACTCCCCCGGGTGGACGACGGGCGTGTAGAGGAGGAGGGAGCCGACCGTGCGGCGGACGGCCTCGGCCTGGCCCTGCGCCATGCCGAGGAGCATCTCGAAGTCGATGCCGTCGCGGACGCCCCGCTCGCCGGCGAGCAGCCAGGCGTGCGCTACGTCGAAGAGGTTGTGGCCGGCGACGCCGACGCGCACGTTCGCGATCCGCTCGGGGGTGAGCGCCCAGTCGAGCACCCGCTTGTAGTTCGTGTCCGAGTCCTGCTTGGTGTGCCAGGTCGCGAGCGGCCAGCCGTGCACGGACGCCTCGACCTGCTCCATCGGCAGGTTCGCGCCCTTGACGAGCCGGACCTTGATGTCGGCGCCACCGCGGGCACGCCGGGCGGCGGACCACTCCTGCAGGTGCTGCATCGCGGCGAGCGCGTCGGGCAGGTACGCCTGGAGGACGATGCCCGCCTCGAGGTCGGCGAACTGCGGCTCGTCGAGGAGCTGCGTGAAGACCGCGATCGTGAGGTCGAGGTCCTTGTACTCCTCCATGTCGAGGTTGATGAACTTCTTCGGCGTCGATGCTGCGGCACGCTCGAAGAGCGGTCGGAGCTGCCCGACGATGTCCGCCACGGCGGCGTCGAACGCCCACGGCGAGTGCGGGTGCACGGTCGAGGAGACCTTGATGGACACGTAGTCGACGTCGTCGCGGGCGAGGAGTGCCTGTGTGCCCGCCAGGCGACGGGCGGCCTCGCGCTCACCGAGCACGGCTTCACCGAGCAGGTTGACGTTGAGGCGGACGCCGTCGCGCTTGATCCCGGCGATCGCCGGCCCGAGCTTCGCGTCGGTCGCGTCGACGATGAGGTGGCCGACCATGTTCCGCAGGACGCGGCGGGCGACGGGGACGACGACGCCCGGGAGGCCCGGTGCCATCCCGCCACCGAGGCGCACCAGGCCGCGCAGTGCGGCCGGCAGGAAGCCGGGTGCGTCCGGCGCGATCGCGCGCAGCTTCCGCGCGGCGACGCCGAGGTCCTCCGGTCGGACGACCCCGTCGACGAACCCGACGGCGAACGCGAGGCCCTTCGGGTCGGCGAGGACGCCGGCGAGCTGCTTCGCGGACCCGTCGACCGGGTACGTCTCCGCCTCGGCCAACCAGCGGCGGACGAGGGCGACGGACTCGTCGGCGAGGTCGGAGGACTCGGGAGCTGCAGCGGCGTCGGTGCGCGCCTGGACGTCGGTCATGGGCTCAGTCTGACGGCCCGGGTTTCGGTAGCGGAAGCAACCGTTCCTGATGCATTCCGTTCAGCTGGGCTACTCTTTCGACATGCTCGACGTCCGTCGCCTGGTGCTCCTGCGGGAGCTGTCGATCCGGGGCACGGTGGCGGCGGTCGCCGAGGCGATGAACTTCACCCCGTCGGCGGTGTCGCAGCAGCTCGCGGTGCTCGAGCGGGAGGCCGGCGTGCAGCTCCTCCGACGGGCCGGCCGGCGCCTCCAGCTGACCCCGCAGGCCGAGGTGCTCGTGGCCGCGGCGGGCGAGGTGCTCGACACACTCGAGCGGGCCCAGGCCTCGGTCGAGGCGACGTCGACGAGCGTGCAGGGCAAGGTGCGCGTCGCCGTCTTCCAGTCCGCCGCCCTCGCACTCATGCCGAACGCCCTCCGCGTCATGGTGACCGAGCACCCGGACGTCCGCGTCGAGATGGTGCAGCGCGAACCGGAGACCGCACTCAACGAGACCTGGGCCCGGGACTTCGACATGGTCATCGCCGAGCAGTACCCCGCGCACGCAGCACCGCGCTTCCCGGGCCTCGACCGGCGCGACCTCACGACAGACGCGGTGCGGCTGGCGCTGCCGCCGGTCGACACCGCGCTCTGGCCGGTCGACTCACTGACCGCGGCTGCGGACCTGCCGTGGGTGATGGAGCCACGGGGCACAGCCTCCCGGCACTTCGCGGAGCAACTCTGCCGACGGTCGGGCTTCGAGCCGGACGTCCGCTACGAGACCGCCGACCTGCAGGCACAGATCCGGCTGATCGAGTCCGGGAACGCCGTCGCGCTCATGCCCGACCTCGTCTGGGCCGGCCGATCGACCACCTGCCGGCTCCTCGACCTGCCCGGCGACGCCGAGCGGACGATCTTCACGGCGCAGCGGTCGGCGAGTGCGCTGTCACCCGCCGTCGCCGCCCTCAGGGACGCCCTCCAACGGGCTGCCGCGACCTCGCGATCCTGAGGACACCATGTCGAGAAACCCCCGATCATGACGGGGTTTCCGCCGTTCTTTCCGTGACCGGATCGTGATCGGATGCGGTGGTCCGGCCGCCTCCAGCGCTCCTAGCATCAGGGCGCGGGCTCGGTCGATCGGGCCCGGTCACACGTCCGTTCCTGGGGGGAACTCATGCACACGAACTGCCTGCCGCCGATCCGTCGGATCGCGGCCATCGGCTCCGTCGCCGCCGTCGTCGCCGCGTCGTCCGCCTTCGGCATCGGGGCCACGAGCGCGTCCGCCACCGAGCTCGTCCCGGCGTCGAGCGCCGCCGCGAGCACGGCCACGGCCACGGCCACGACCACGACCACGCCAGCTCCGGCTGCCGCGTCAGCCTCGCCTGCCGCGCCGGCCACCACGCCGGCTCCTGACTCCGCCGCGACCGGAGCGCCGGCACCGACCGGATCGCCGACGTCTGCGACCCCCGGCGGGCCGACGACGCGGGAGACCGCTGTCGGCCCGACTGCCGAGCCGACCGGCACACCGACGACCGAACCGACGACCGAGCCGACCGCGACCGCGAGCGCCCCGGCTCCGACGCCCACCGCCTCCCCGGCGGCTCCCCTGACGTTCGTCGGAGGTGACGGGACGAACGCCGGCACGCCGCTCGAACTGCGACCGGTGGCCGGGCAACCCTTCACGTACACCTTCCGCACCACGGGCGGCACGGGCGCTCCGGTGCGCTACGAGGTGCGCGACACCGACGGCAGCCCCGTCCCCGCGTCGGACATCGGTGCCACGTTCCCGGCGGGCATCACCCTCGATCCGACCACCGGAGTGCTCAGCGGCACGGACACGGTGGCGGCGGTCTTCTCCTTCTCGGTCGTCGCCACCTCCGGCGACGAGACCGCCGTGCAGCTCGTCGACATGCAGGTGCTGCCGGGCCGGGCCGTCGCCCTCCGGGTGATGGTCAGTCGTCCCGGCGACCCGCAGCTGCGGACCTGGACGATCGAACCCGACGGCGCCGAGGAGACCGTGTGGTTCCCGGACCCGGACGGCGGGCCGCGACGGGCCAGCGGTGAACGGCCCTCCGTCGTGCAGGGTGGGACGCTCCGGGTCGCCGGTGCGCCCGTCGACTCGTGGGGCAACATCACGGTCCCGCTCGACGGTGACTTCGGTGGCCGGACGCCGCTGACCCTGACGAGCGACGTGTCCTCCGACGTGGCGACGCAGGCGGACTGGTGGACCGACATCACCTTCCCGCACGCGTCGACCCACACCCTGACCGCGACGGCCGAGGGCGTCTCGACGACCTTCCCCGTGACGGTCGTCCCAGCCGCGGCGACCGGCACGGGCACAGGCACGGGCACGGGCACGGGCACGGGCACGGGCACGGGCACGGGCACGGGCACGGGCAGCCTCGCCTTCACCGGCGCGGACCCGACCGGCCCGATCGCCTGGGCGCTCGGCCTCCTGGCATCCGGCGCGGCGGTGCTCGCCCTGCGGGCACGACGTCGGCGAGCCTGACCGCCGCTGGGACACGACGGCGTCCTCCGGGGCGTGCCCACGCCGGGCGCGCCCCGGTCCGACTCGGTCGGGTGCGCCGCTGACGAGGCCCGACCGACGGTTCGGGGAACCGCACCGGCCCCCAACTCGGGTCACATTCCGGCAACGGCAACCAGTCGGACTCTCCCTTACCAGTACGCTCCGAGCACGCCGACGGATTCTCGGCTGATTCTCACGTTCCGGCCCTCGTCCGGACATGAACCCTGGGGGAACCAGTGCACCGCAGCACCGCCTTCGTCCGACGCGCATGCGCCGTCGGCACCGCCACCGCGCTCGTCGGTCTCACGACCGGCTTCGGTGTGATGACCGCGACCGCCTCGTACGCCGACACGGGGTCGACTGCCGAGACCGGTGTGTCCACGTCGGCCGTCCCGGGCAGCGACGCGACCGCTCCCGTCACCACGGGCCTCCCGACGGACGCCGGCAGCCCGGCTCCCGCAGCTGCCACCCCGGCACCGTCCGCCGCTCCGGCCGCGGGCGTGCCCAGCTCGGGCTCCCCGGCGGCCCCCGCCACCGCTGCCCCCGCAGCGAGCCAGCCTGCGGTGGCGAAGGCCGCCGCCGTGCCGCCGATCTCGATCACGGGCCAGGCGAAGATCGGATCCCAGCTGACGGCCGTCTCCGAGGGGGGCGTCACGTTCGCCTGGACCATCGACGGCGCCGTGGTGGCGACGCAGACCGTCTACACCCCGACGGACGTCGCCCTCATCGGCAAGACCGTCGTGCTGACCGTCACGGACGACGCCACGGGACAGACGAACACAGCCTCGACCGCGGCGATCCTGCCGAACCCGACGTTCGCCGACGCGACCACCGCGGACGCGCCGCTCGCCCTGTCGGGCACCGCCGGCGAGGCCTTCTCGCACACCTTCGCCGTCACCGGCACGAAGTCCGGCGACGTCTCCTACGCGGTGGCCTGGTCGGGCCCCCCCCCCGCCGCCCCCGCGGCCCCGCCCAGGCCGCCCCCGTCGCACCGCCCCCAGGGC
>JASCOJ010000107.1 GCA_029959645.1 Microbacteriaceae bacterium PS02332
TGCAAAACCCCCCGGCCCCCGCCCCCCCCCCCCCCGGGGGGCCGCCCCCCGGGGGGGGGCGTCGTGCGCAGACGGTGCGGACTACTCCTTGTTGAGCTTGTCCTGCACCGCGCCGGCGACCTTCTCGACCACGTTCGGCAACTCGGTCGTGCCGTAGAAGCGCACGTCCGGGTGCGTGGGCGGCGGCATCGGCACCGACGACGTGGGACCGTCGTGGTAGGAGTACTCGCCCTTGCCGTCGAAGGACGGACCGGAGGCCCAGGGGCCGTTCCCGGCCTCGGCGCCGTCCGAGAAGTTCAGGTACTGGTAGCTGAACTCGGTGTGCTCCTTCGACTGCGGGAACTTGTTCGGCACCGGGAAGTCCTCGATGCCGGCCTCGCGCAGCTCCGCGGCGGCACTGGCCCACATGTTCTGGTGCATCGTGTCGCGCGCGATCAGGAAGCCGAGCAGGTCCCGTACGCCGTGGTCGTCGGTCATGTGGTACAGCCGGGCGGCCTGGACACGTCCCTGCATCTCGGCGTTCTCGTTCGCCGTGAAGTCCGCGAGCAGGTTGCCGCTCGCGGTGATGTAGGAGCCCTGCCACGGATTGCCGTTGCTGTCGACCGGACGGGCGCCGGCACCGGCGACGATCGCGTGCTGCACGTCCGTGCCACCCACGATCGCGGCGACGGTCGGGTCGTCCTGCACGGCGTCCTCGGTGATGCCGAGCGGGGACTTCTCGAGCAGCTGCGCGATCATCGTCGCGAGCATCTCGACGTGGCCCATCTCCTCGGCGCCGATGCCGAAGACGAGGTCGCGGTACTTGCCGGGCATGTGCATGTTCCACGCCTGGAACTGGTACTGCAGCGCCACCGAGATCTCGCCGTACTGACCGCCGAGCACCTCCTGGAGCTTGCGCGCGTAGACGGCGTCGGGCTTGTCGGGCGTGGACTTGAACTGCAGTTCTTGCTTGTGGAAGTACAACTCGTTCTCCTGTTCGTTGATCGGTTGTGTGGGTCGTGGGGGTCTGGGTCCCGGTCAGAGGATCGGCGTGCCACCGGTGACCGCGATGCGGGCCCCGGAGACGTAGCTGCCGTCGTCGCTGGCGAGCAGGACGTAGACCGGAGCGAGCTCGGCGGGCTGTCCGGCACGGCCGAGGGGCGTCTGCTTGCCGAACTCCTCGACCTGCTCGGGCGGCATCGTCGCCGGGATGAGGGGTGTCCAGATCGGACCGGGCGCGACGCTGTTCACGCGGATGCCGCGCTCCCCGACGAGCTGCGCGAGCGCGGCCGAGAAGTTGGCGATCCCGGCCTTCGTGACGTCGTACGGCAGGAGCGTGGGGACGGGGTTGTCCGAGTTCACCGAGCTCGAGCCGATGATCGACGACCCGGCGCTCATGTGCGGCAGCGCGGCCTTCGTCAGGTGGAAGTAGGCGCTGAGGTTCGTCGCGATGGTGTGGTCCCACTCCTCGTCGCTGATCTCCTCGAGCGTCTCGTGGGTCATCTGGTACGCCGCGTTGTTGACGAGCACGTCGATGCCGCCGAGCTCGTCGACCGCGGTCGCGATGACGCTCCGGCAGTAGGCGGGGTCGCTCAGGTCGCCGGGGAACAGCACGGCCTTCCGGCCCGCCTCCTCGATCCAGTGCTTGGTCTCCTGCGCGTCCTCGTCCTCCTCGGGGAGGTAGCTGATCAGGACGTCCGCACCCTCACGGGCGAAGGCGATCGCGACCGCCTTGCCGATGCCGCTGTCACCACCCGTGATCACCGCACGCTTGCCGATGAGCTTCCCCGAACCGCGGTAGGTCGTCTCGCCGTGGTCGGGCTTCGGCGTCATCGCCTGTTCGCTGCCGGGCGGGTCCTGCTGCTCGTCGGTCATGTCGCTCCCTGTGACGCGGTGTCGTCGGTGTGGAGCCGATGGTCGGCGGGTGCGACTGGGTACCGGTCCGGGTTGGTCAGATCACGCGGATGGTGGAGGCACGCCCCGAGGACACGCCTCCACCACCTCGTCGACGCGACCGACGTCGATCAGGCGCCGTGGGCCTCCTCGGCGACCGGCTGCCATGCGCGCCACGTCGCGAGCCGCGACTCGTAGTCCTTCTCCGCGATCCCGAGCGGGGCCTTGCCGAAGAAGACGCGCAGCGGCGGCTCCTCGGCGTCGACGACCTTGAGGATCGCGGACCGCGTGGCCTCGGGCTTGCCCGGGTCGGCGGCCGACGGGCGCTTCGACGCCGCCTCGCGCACCTCGGCGTAGGCGGGGTCCTCGGTGCTGTGCTTCGAGGACGGACCGGACCAGTCCGTCGAGAACCCGCCGGGCTCGACGAGCGTCACGGCGATGCCGAACCCGGCGACCTCCTGCGACAGGGCCTGCGAGATGCCCTCGAGCGCCCACTTCGACGCGTGGTAGGCGCCGACCGTCGGGAAGGCACTGATGCCGCCGATGCTCGACACCTGGATGACGTGCCCGGAGCCCTGCGCACGCATGATCGGCAGTGCCGCCTGCGTGACCCAGAGTGCGCCGAACAGGTTCGTCTCGAGCTGCGCGCGCACCTCGTCCTCGGTGAGCTCCTCGACCATGCCGAAGTGCCCGAAGCCGGCGTTGTTCACGACGACGTCGAGCGAGCCGAAGTGCTCGGCTGCCCGCTGCACGGCCTCGAAGTCGGCGGCACGGTCGGTGACGTCGAGCTGGATCGCCAGGAACGTGTCGGGGTACTGGTCGACCAGTGCCTGCACGGTATCGGTGTCCCGGGCAGTCCCGGCGACGGAGTCACCGCGCTCGAGGGCGGCCTCCGTCCACTCGCGACCGAACCCCTTGGATGCGCCGGTGATGAACCAGGTCTTGCTCATGCGTCCTCCTCGTGCTCGTGTCGGCCGGGCACGGTGTCCGGGCGACGGGTGTCAGGCAACGCCGGTCCGGTCCGTGCGACCTGGACGTCCGGGTGACGAACGCGCCGATCGGACGTCGGCGTCAGGGCAGCGGTGCCGCGAGCTCGAGGTTGACGTCGTCGGGGTCCTGCAGCGAGAGCACGACGAGCCCGAACGGCGGCAGGTCGGTGACCTCGCCGTGCGGGATGCCCGCTGCCGTGAGCCGTTCGGCCGCGTCGTGCAGGTCCTGCACCGACCCGACGCGGATGCTGAGGTGGTCGAGGCCGACCCGGTCGGGGTCGAACCGGTCACCCGCGGGTGCGACCGGTCGGAGCCCGAGGGTCTGCCCGGCGAAGGTGAACGAGCAGCCGCCGTAGGTCCGCCACGGGTCGTCGTGCACCGTCGGGTCGTCGATCTGGTCGCTGAAGTCGCTGCCCGGCGGCATGCCGAAGAGCTGCTCGTAGAAGGCCTTGCTCCGGGCGATGTCGGTCACGGTGAGCCGGACGTGGGCGAACCCGAGCGGCGTGACGATGGGGTCGGTCATGCGGCCATCATGCTGTTCGTCCGTCAGGCCGGTGTCAGGCCCGTGCGCGGCAGCAGCCAGCCGAGGGCCGCGGCGAACGCGACTCGCGCCGTCGTCCACGAGTGCCGTGCCCCCGGGACGACCCAGGTCGCGACGGTCATGCCCGCGGCCCGCGCACGCTGCGCCATGACCGGCATGACCGGACCGTAGGAGCGGTCGTCCTGGCCGACGGCGAAGAACGCGGAGGAGGCCCGGTACGGCGTGTGCGCCGCGAGCAGCGCGGCCGGTTGTGCGGCACGCCAAGCCGCGGCGTCACCGGCGAAGCCCTCGGCGATCGTCCTGGCCGGCGTGCCGAGACCGGGGCCGGCCTCCCCCGACACGTCGACGAGGGACCCGAAGCGGTCCGGGTCGCCGGCACCGAGCTGGATCGCACACGTCCCGCCCTGCGAGAACCCACCGATCGTCCACCGGGAGGCCGCGTGCTGCACCGTCAGGTGGCTCTCCACCCAGGCGGGCACGTCCTCGGTCAGGTACGTCCGGCTGTTCCCGAGTCGGCCGTCGACACACATCGGGTTCGCGGACTCCGGGCCGAGCTGGTCCGGCACGACCACGATCGGTGCGAGCCCGCCGTGCAGCGCCGCCGACTGGTCGAGCGTGGCGCTGATCTGTCCGCCGGTCTCGACGTCCTCGGGACCGGCGCCGCGGGACTGGCCGGACAGCAGCACGGCGACCGGCAGGGGCGGCGGCGTGGCGGTGAGGGCCGCCGGCGGGAGGTACACGAGTGCTGGACGTGCTGCGAAGTGCGAGCGCGTCGCCGGGACGTTGACGTGGAGGAGGCGTCCGTGCAGCGGCAGGTCCGCGGGCGGCTGCCACGTGTCGGCGAGGTCGACCTCGCCGACCACCGGCTTGCCCGCGGGTGCCTCGGCGGTCGGGATGCCGTCCCCGCCCGTGGCGTCGGCATCGGCTTCGACCGGCACCGGCGAGGCGGACGGGGTGCGCGGCGCGGCGGAGGAACCCGGCACGGGGGAGGCGCTGCCCGCCGTCGGCACCGGGTCCGCGTCGGGGGCGCCGACGACACGGCTCCAGGCCGCCTCCGCGGGCACCCGGGCTGCCCATCCCCCGGTCGCACCCACGACGAGGGCGAGGACCACCAGCAGGACGGTGGCCCGGGGACGGGTTCGGGGCGTCGACGGCATGCGTGGTCCTGGGTGCTCAGCCGGGCGGGTCGCGCTCCCGGACCTCCCGGCGCGCCGATCCCGGCGTCGCCAACCTAGGGCCCGGCGCGGCGCGGGACCCTGCGCGACCGGGCGCCGGTGCTGAGGATCCTCCACGACCGCTGCCAGGGTCCGGCGTAGGGTCTCCGCCGTGGACCTCCAGTTGCAGGACCGTGTCGCCCTCGTCGTCGGCGGCCGCGGGTACATCGGGGCCGTCGTGGCCGAACGCCTCCGCGAGGAGGGTGCGACCGTGGTCGTCGCCTCCCGGAACGCCGGCGGCGGGGACGACGACGGTGTGGTGCTCGACGCGACCGACCAGGCGTCGGTCGACGCGGCGGTCGCCCGCGTCCTCGACGAGCACGGCCGGATCGACGTTCTCGTGGTGACCGCGGCACCGAGCGCCCGCACGCTCGACGCGAGCCGGGCCTCCGACCCGGACCAGGTGGCGCACGCGGTCGACGGCAAGGCCCTCGGGTTCCTCCGCGTCGCGAACGCCGTACTGCCAGCGCAGCGCACCGCGGGCTTCGGGCGCGTGGTCGTCCTCAGCGGGCAGAACGCCTACCTGTCCGGCAACGTCACCACCTCGCTGCGGAACGCGGCGACGAACGTCATCGCCGCCAACCTCGCCGACCAGACCGCCGGCACGGGCATCACCGTGAACGTCGTCAACCCCGGCACGGTGACGGACGAGCCGTCCGCCGAGGTCCGGCCCGGCGCGGGCGGCGAGTCCAGCCCGGCACAGATCGCCGACCTGGTCGCGTTCCTCTGCTCCCCGCGGTCCGTCGTGTCCGGCGAGTCGATCTCGATCGCGCACCGCGTGCTCGGCAGCATCACCATCTGACGGCCCCGAGCGGTCGGCCCGGCCGGAGGACGACGAAGGCCCCGATCTCTCGATCGGGGCCTTCGTCGTGCCGTGCTCCCGGAGGAGCTGCCTCGCTCCGGAAGGAGCCCTGGTGCGCGAGGGGGGACTTGAACCCCCACGCCGTTTCCAGCACACGGACCTGAACCGTGCGCGTCTACCAATTCCGCCACTCGCGCCAGCGACGAGAACACTACCATGCACAGACGGTGCCAGGAGCCACCCACTACCATGCAGACGTCAACCGACCGCGAACGTGTGGAGACCCATGGGCCTGCTGGACAACTTCGAGCGCGGGTTGGAGCGCGCCGTCAACGGCGCCTTCGCGAAGACCTTCCGCTCCGGGGTGCAGCCCGTCGAGATCTCCGCGGCGCTCCGCCGCGAGCTCGACACGAAGGCGGCGGTCGTCTCGCGTGAACGCATCCTCGTCCCGAACGAGTTCACGGTGCGCCTCGCGCCGCCGGACCACTCGCGCATGGCGGACGTCGGGCAGCCCCTGATCGACGAGCTGACGCAGCGGGTGCAGCAGCACGCCGTGGCGCAGAACTACTCGTTCTCCGGGCCGGTGTCGATCCGCCTGCAGCAGGACGGCACGCTCTCGACCGGCATCCTGCAGATCGACTCGACCACCGTGCAGCGGGACGTCGCCTGGGTCGCGGTGCTCGACATCGGATCGCAGCGGCACCGTCTGCAGCGCGGCCGGACCGTCATCGGGCGCGGGACGGACGCCGACATCACCGTGCCGGACACGGGGACGAGCCGGAAGCACGTCGAGGTCCTCTGGGACGGCAAGCACGCGCAGGCCAACGACCTCGGCTCCACGAACGGCTCGAAACTCAACGGCGAGCGCTTCTCGCAGGCCATCGTCGAGCCGGACTCCACCATCGAGATCGGTCGGACCCGTATGGTGTTCCGGGTGATCCCGGAGAACGACGGAGGTGCGCGATGACCACGGGCCTGACCCTGCTCGTGCTGCGCTTCGCGTTCCTCGCGGTGCTGTGGCTCTTCGTGTTCGTGATCGTGTTCGCCCTGCGGAGCGACCTGTTCGGCCAGCGGGTGCGCGCGATCCCCGCCGACCAGAAGGCCGGCCCCTCGACCCCGACCACGCCGCCGCTGCCGGCCAACGGCCAGCAGACGGCCCCGGTCGGCGCCTCCGCTGCCGGTGCGTTCACCGAGCTGATCGGCCAGCCTGGAGGCCCGGCCGCCTCCGCCGCGCCGGTCGCCACCAGACTCGTCATCACCGAGGGAGCCCGTGAGGGCCTCGAGATGCCGCTCGGCGGCGGCCCGATCACGATCGGTCGTTCGAGCGAGAGCAACGTCGTCATCCGGGACGACTACACGTCGACGAACCACGCACGCCTCGACCTGCAGGGCGGGACCTGGGTCCTCACCGACCTCGGCTCGACGAACGGGACGTTCGTGCACGGGCAGAAGGTCACGGCACCCGTCGCCGTCGCCGAGCGGACGCCGATCACCATCGGGACGACGACGTTCGAGCTGCGGCGGTAGGCCCGGATGACGGCACGGACGCTGAGCGCCGCTGTGTCCCACGTGGGACGCATCCGCGCGAACAACCAGGACTCCGGTTTCGCCGGCCAGCACCTGTTCGCCGTCGCGGACGGGATGGGCGGGCACGCCGGTGGTGACGTCGCATCGGCGATCGCCATCCGCCGCATCCGCGAGGTCGACCGCGAGTTCCCGTCCGCGCACGACGCCGAGTTCGCCCTCCAGTCGGCCCTGATCGCCGCGAACCAGCTCATCACCGAGACGGTGTTCGAGCACCAGGAACTCACCGGCATGGGCACCACCGTCAGCGCGATGATCCGCGTCGGCGACGAGGTCGCGATCGCCCACATCGGCGACTCCCGCATCTACCGCCTCCGTGACGGCGAACTGCGGCAGATCACCGCCGACCACACCTTCGTCCAACGCCTCGTGGACAGCGGCCGGATCACCCCGGAGGAAGCCGCCGTGCACCCCCGGCGCTCGGTCCTGATGCGGGTCCTCGGCGACGTCGACGCCGCACCCGAGGTCGACACGGCGGTCATGGACATCCGCCCGGGCGACCGGTGGCTGCTCTGCTCCGACGGGCTCTCCTCGTACCTCGCCGAGGAGCGCATCCGGCACGCGCTCGCCTCGACGATGGACGCGAACCAGGTCACCCAGCGCCTGGTCAAGGAGACGCTCGACCACGGCGCACCCGACAACGTCACCGTCGTCGTCATGGACGTCACCGACGCCGAGGCGGGTGACGACGACGACGCGGCCACCACCGTCGGGTCCGCCGCGGCACCGCTGACCTTCGAGGCGCCCACGGGTCGCAAGCCGATCCGCCTGCCAACGATCCTGCTGCACCCGCTCAAGGTCTCTGCGGCCCCGGAGGACTCGCACTTCGAGCCGGAGTCCGACCAGTACTTCGCCGAGATCATCGCCGAGGACCGCCGTCGCCGGATCCGCCGCCGGGTGTCGTGGTCGATCGCCCTCGTCGTGGCGATCCTCGCGCTCATCGGCGCGCTCTTCATCGGCTACCGCATCGTGCAGGACCACTACTACGTCGGCACGGACCGCGGGTCGGTCGCGATCTACAAGGGCGTGCAGCAGACCATCGGGCCGATCCAGCTGTCCGACGTCTACGAGGACACCGACATCCCGATGTCCGAGCTCCCCGACTTCACCCGCGACAACGTCCGCTCGACGATCAACGCCACCTCCCTCGACGACGCCCGGGCCATCGTCGCGCGCCTGCGCACCGCCGCCGAGACCGGGCAGGACCAGTCCGGCACGGGTGGGGACGGCGAGCGTCCGTCGTCGTCGAGCAGCCCGTCGACGTCGGGGTCGCCCGTGCCGTCGCCGACCCCGTCGGAGGGCAGCCGATGAGCGCCACCACCGCACCGTCGCTGACCCAGGCGATCACGATCAAGCTCCGGGAACCGGCGCGCGCCCGCAACCTCGAGCTCGTGCTGCTCGTCATCGCCTGCGGCATCTGTGCCGGCGCGATGATCCTCGTCCAGCTCGGCACCAAGCGACACGTCTTCGACACCTCGGTGCTGTGGATCGGCGCCGCCATCCTCGGGCTCGCACTCGTCATGCACGTGGTGCTCCGGGTCGTGGCGAAGAACGCCGACCCGTTCATCCTGCCGGTGGCGCTCGTGCTCAACGGGATCGGGATCGCGGAGATCTACCGCATCGACATCCATGACGGCGACACCGGGTGGGACGCGATCGGCGTCAAGCAGATCGTCTGGACGCTCCTGGCCATGGTGCTCGCGATCGCGACCCTGCTGCTCGTCCGGAACCACCGGTTCCTCCAGCGGTACCGCTACATCTTCATGGCGATCACGATCCTGCTGCTCCTGCTGCCGATGCTGCCCGGGATCGGCTACGCCCCCGGTGGCGCCCGCGTCTGGATCCGCGTCGGCCCGTTCTCGTTCCAGCCCGGTGAACTCGCGAAGATCACGATGGCGCTGTTCTTCGCCGGCTACCTCGTCACCGCCCGCGACTCGCTGTCGATCGTCGGGAAGCGCTTCCTCGGCATGACCTTCCCCCGGGCGCGTGACCTCGGCCCGATCCTCGTGATGTGGGCCGCGGCGATGAGCGTGCTCGTGTTCCAGCGCGACCTCGGCACCGCGCTGCTGTACTTCGGCCTCTTCCTCGTCATGCTCTACGTCGCGACCGGTCGCCTCAGCTGGGTGCTCATCGGACTCGTGCTGTTCGTCAGCGGGGCCCTCGTCGCGGCGAACGCGCTCGTGTACGTGCACGGCCGGTTCGAGCAGTGGCTGAACCCGTTCGACAACACCGTGTACAACGCCAAGACCCAGGCCAGCTTCCAGCTCGTGCAGGGCCTCTTCGGCTTCGCCAACGGCGGGATCACGGGCACCGGGCTCGGCCAGGGCCGCCCCTACATCACCCCGGTCGCGAACGCGGACTACATCGTCGCGTCGCTCGGCGAGGAGCTCGGGCTCATCGGCGTCTTCGCGATCCTCGGCCTGTTCGTGGTCCTCGTCTCACGCGGCATCCGCGTCGGGTTCATGGCGCAGGACGACTTCGGCAAGCTGCTCGGCATCGGGTTCGGGTTCACCATCGCGCTCCAGGTGTTCGTCGTCGTCGGCGGCATCACCCGGATCATCCCCGTCACCGGACTCACCACGCCGTTCATGGCGGCCGGTGGTTCGTCGCTCATGGCGAACTGGATCATCGCGGCGATGCTGCTGCGCCTGACCGACTCGATCCCCGCAGAACAACGCGTCCAGCAGGGCGCCGTGAAGGAGCGCCGATGAACCGCCAGCTCCGCGGTGTCTCGACCGTCATCGTCATCATGTTCGTCGCGCTGTTCGTGTCGACGACGTCGATCCAGTTCTTCGCCGCCGACTCCCTGCGCGCCGACGCCCGCAACACCCGCACGATCCTCGACAGCTACTCGACCAAGCGCGGCGCGATCCTCGTCGACGGGAAGCCGATCGCGGTGTCGACCGCGGTGGACGACCAGTACCAGTACCAGCGCAGCTACACCGACGGTGACCTGTACTCGAGCGTGACGGGGTACTTCACCATCGGGCAGGGCACGACCGGCATCGAGCGCTCCGAGAACGACGTGCTCTCCGGTAACTCCGACGACTCGTTCTTCCAGAACCTCAACGCGATCCTCACCGGGCAGGACGTCCAGGGCGACAACGTGAACCTCACGATCGACCCGGACGTGCAGAAGGCCGCCTACGACGCACTCGGTTCCAACACCGGCGCCGTCGTCGCGATCCAGCCGAAGACCGGGAAGATCCTCGCGATGGTGTCGAAGCCGGGCTACGACCCGAACACGCTCACCTCGCACGACACGAAACAGGTCATCCAGCAGTACAAGGCGCTCGAGAGCGCCGCGGGCCAGCCGCTGCAGAACCGGGCGATCGCGGGCGACCTCTACACGCCCGGGTCGGTGTTCAAGCTCGTCGTCGCATCGGCAGCACTCGCGAGCGGTGACTACACGCTGGACTCGACGCTGCCGAACCCGTCGTCGCTGACCCTGCCCGGGTCGACCGCCCGGATCAACAACGCCGAGGGCGGATCCTGCGGCGGTGGCGACCAGGTGGCGCTCCGGGTGGCGATCCAGTACTCGTGCAACATCCCGTTCGCCGAACTCGGGCAGAAGCTCGGCTACGACACGATCAAGAAGACCGCGGACGCCTACGGCTTCGGCCACGTCATCGACATCCCGACGTCGGCGACCCCGAGCCAGTACCCCGAGCCGAACTCGACCGCGACGCTCATGCTCAGCTCCTTCGGCCAGGCGAGCGACCGGGTCACCCCGCTCCAGATGGCGATGGTCTCGGCGGGCATCGCGAACGGCGGCAAGGTGATGCAGCCGTCGCTCGTCGACTCGGTCGAGACCCAGGACCTGAAGACGGTGCAGTCCTTCACGCCCCAGCAGTACAGCGCCCCGATCTCCGGCGACGACGCCGCTGCCCTCACGGAGGCGATGCAGAGCGTCGTCAACGCCGGGACCGGCACCAATGCCAAGATCGACGGTGTGGACGTCGCCGGCAAGACCGGCACGGCCGAGGGTGGGACCGGCGACCCGTACACCCTCTGGTTCACCGGGTTCGCCCCGGCGAAGGACCCCGAGGTCGCCGTCGCCGTCGTCGTCGGGAACGGCGGCGGGCGTGGGCAGTCCGGGGTCGGCAACACGGTCGCGGCCCCGATCGCGAAGAACGTCATGGAGGCGGTGCTGAACAAATGAGACCCACCAGCGGACTCACCTTCGGTGGGCGGTACCAACTCTCGTCCCGTGTCGCGATCGGCGGCATGGGTGAGGTCTGGCAGGCGACCGACCTGGTCATCGGCCGGACCGTCGCGCTCAAGATCCTCAAGGACGAGTACCTCGGCGACCCCGGGTTCCTCGAGCGCTTCCGCGCCGAGGCCCGCCACGCCGCACTCGTCAACCACGAGGGCATCGCCAACGTCTTCGACTACGGCGAGGAGGACGGCAGCGCCTACCTCGTGATGGAGCTCGTGCCGGGCGAGGCGCTCTCGACGATGATCGAGCGCGAGCACACCCTGCCCGTCGACAAGGTCCTCGACATCGTCGCGCAGACCGCGAACGCCCTGCAGGCCGCACACGCGGTCGGTCTGGTGCACCGCGACATCAAGCCCGGCAACCTGCTCATCACCCCCGACGGTCGCGTGAAGATCACCGACTTCGGCATCGCACGCATCGCCGACCAGGTCCCGCTGACCGCGACCGGGCAGGTCATGGGCACGGTGCAGTACCTCTCGCCGGAGCAGGCGAGCGGTCACCCGGCCTCGCCCTCGACGGACGTGTACTCGCTCGGGATCGTCGCGTACGAGTGCCTCGCCGGCCGTCGTCCGTTCACGGGCGAGTCGCAGGTCGCGATCGCGATGGCGCACATCAACGAGCAGCCCCCGGCCCTGCCCAGCACGGTGCCGGAACCGGTCGCCGCGCTCGTGCTGTCCTGCATCGCCAAGAAGCCCGCGGACCGTCCGGCCACCGCCGCCAACCTCGCCCGTGCCGCACAGGCGCTCCGGCGCGGTGACGTCGCGGCCGCCACGGTCGCCGTCCCGGCCATCGCCGGAGCCGGCGCGGTCGCGTTCAACCCGCCCCCCGGGGACGACGCCGCCACCGCCCTGCTCCGCACCCAGGCGAACGCCCCGGTCGTCGGCGGTGCCGTCCCCGGCACCCCCGCCGGGCCGGACCAGGACGAGGAACCCGAGAAGCGCCGTGCCTGGATCTGGTGGGTCGTCGCCGCGGTCGTGCTCGTCGCCGCCATCGTGATCGCCGCGGTCGTCTTCGCGAACCAGCAGAGCACGCCGGTCGCGTCCTCGTCCCCGTCGGCGTCGACGACGCCCGCACCGCCCCAGCCGACACCGACCCCGACGGACACCCGGCAGGTCGTGGACCCGAACGAGTACCTCGGCACCCCGACCACCGAGGCGTCGGCCCGCCTGGGCCAGCTCGGCTTCGAGGTCCGGGTGGAGGACGGCGACCCGGCGCAGACCGCGGACAAGGCGAACACCGTGCAGTCGATCAGCCCCACCGGCTCGCTCGCGGCCGGCACGCTCATCACCCTGCGGGAGTACACAGCCCCGCCGACGGTCAACAAGCCGAACACGCCGACGGCCGGCGCGGTGTCGACGACCGGTGCCGTGACGTTCAGCTGGACGCCGGCGACCTGCCCGACCGGGTACACGGTGTCGAAGTACTCGTGGACCGTGACCGGGGGAAAGAGCGCCTCCGGTGCGACGTCGGGTGACACGACCGAGACCTCCGTGCAGATCCAGGCCGACCAGGCCGGGTCGGACGTGACGTTCTCGTACACGGTCACCTGCGGCAACCTCGCCGCGTCGGCCAGCTCGGACTCGGCGACCGCGACGTGGGCCCAGCAGGTCCAGCCGACCGGCACCCCGACCGGCCAACCGACCGGCTCCCCGACCGGCGCGGCGGGCTGACCCCGCTCCACCGCACGAGGCCCTGCGCCGCGCCGCCAGGCGCGGCGCCGGGCCGCGGCCCGTTCCGGTTACGGTTGGCGCCGGGGCGGTCTCGTT
>JASCOJ010000108.1 GCA_029959645.1 Microbacteriaceae bacterium PS02332
CCCGCGGCCGCGGCGGAAAAGCCCCCCAGCTCACCCCCGGGTACACACCACGGCCCCGGGGGTGCGCGGGGGCCCTTCGTCGTGCCCGGTCCGTCCTTCTCCCCAGGTTCCAAAATTCTGGAACCGGGACGCTCTCGACGCGCACGTCCTGCGACCTCGACGATGCTCATGCGGCGGGCCGTGCGATTCCGGCACTGATGGGCGCTGTCGTCCCGCTCGGGGCCTGCGCCCGGTGTGGAGGCGCGGTGCCGGCCTTCGCGTCCTTCCAGGTTCCGCTATCCCGGCACCTGGACACGGTGTGCGCGGAACCCGTGCGACCCAGATGATCGTAGGACAGCGAGTCGTGCCACCTCGACGCCCAGTGACCGCTGAGAGCCCGACCCCCGCAGGACGCCCGACGCCCGACGTCCGGCGCCCGCCGTCCGGCGTCCGGCGTCCCCTCCGGGTTCCGGGATCATGGAACCTCGATGCGCTCGACGCGGGCGTCGTGCAACCTCGACGACCACGACGCGGCGAGTCATGCGACCACGAGAACCAGCACGCGGCGAGTCGTGCGACCACGACCACGACCACGACCACAGCACGGCACGGCACGGCGTCGTGCTCGCCCGAGCCCGCGCCGCGACGGGCGGCACCGCGCCCCAGAAACAGGACGAGACCCCTGGCGAGCGACGTCGTCGCGACCAGGGGCCTCTCGAGTGGAGCCTAGGAGATTCGAACTCCTGACATCCGCCTTGCAAAGGCGGCGCTCTACCAACTGAGCTAAGGCCCCGTGGTTCCCGATGTCACCGGCACGGGAGGAAGGTGTTGCGTGGTGGGGCTACAAGGACTTGAACCTTGGACCTCTTCGTTATCAGCGAAGCGCTCTAACCGCCTGAGCTATAGCCCCTCAGACCGGATGAAAGCCTACCGCACGATCCCGCTCCTGCGAAATCGACCGGATCGGCTCACCCGGACCGGGTGTTTCAGTTGTTGGTGAAGCCCACGAGCACGCCGCCCGTGATCCGCACGCTGAGGTTGTACAGCACGCTCACGATCGCCCCGAGGACGGTGCCCACGACGACGTTGAGGATACCGACGACGATCGAGAACCCGAGCACCTGTCCCAGCGAGAACTGGTCCATGATCGAGTAACTGTTCTGCCCGGTGACGTCCTTCAACAGGTCGTCGATCTGGGTGAACACGCCGGTCTGGTTCAGGATGATCCACACCAGCGCCGTGGCGACGACGATCACGATCGAGCCGGCGAGGGCGATCAGGAACGACAGCTTCACCATCGACCAGAAGTCGACGTAGACAAGGCGCAGTCGGACCTGTCGGGTGCCGACCGGCCGCTTCGCCTTCCTCTGGAGCTTCTCGGCGACACTACTCATTGTCTGACTGGTCCTCTCCGGCCACGGTGTCCGTGTTCACTGGGTCGGTGGGCTCGTCTGCTGCTTCCGCAGGGCTGACGGTCTCCACCGGGCCCGCGGGCTCGATCTCGACGTCGTCCTGGTCGTCCAGGTTCCGTTCGCTGTTCCGGGCCACGGCGATGATCCGGTCGTTCTCCGCGAACCGCGCGAAGACCACACCCATCGTGTCGCGCCCCTTGGCGGGGACCTCGGACACGGCAGACCTTACCACCTTGCCCGATTGCAGCACGACGAGCACCTCGTCGTCGGCACCGACGATGAGGGCACCGACGAGGTCGCCACGGTCGACCGCGAGACGCGCGACCTTGATGCCGAGACCACCGCGGCCCTGGATGCGGTACTGGTCGACCGAGGTGCGCTTGGCGTACCCGCCCTCGGTCATGACCCACACGAACCCGTCGTCGGAGACGACCGACGCGGACAGCAGGGTGTCGTCCCCGCGGAAGGACATCCCCTTCACGCCGGAGGTCGAGCGACCCATCGGCCGCAGGGTGTCGTTCGTCGCGGTGAAGCGGAGCGACATGCCGTGGCGGGACACGAGGAGCAGGTCGTCGTGCTCGTCGACGAGCAGCGCCGAGCGGAGCTTGTCGCCCTCGCGCAGGTTGATGGCGATGATGCCGCCGGTGCGGTTCGTGTCGTAGTCGGTGAGCGCGGTCTTCTTCACGAGGCCCTGCTCGGTCGCCAGCACGAGGTACTGCGCAGCCTCGTAGTCGCGGATGTCCAGGACCTGCTGGATCTTCTCGTCCGGCTGCAGGGCCAGGAGGTTCGCCGAGTGCTGGCCCTTGGCGTCACGCCCGGCCTCCTGCAGCTCGTACGCCTTCGCCCGGTAGACGCGGCCCTGGTCGGTGAGGAACAGCAGCCAGTGGTGCGTCGTCGTGACGAAGAAGTGCTCGACGACGTCGTCCGCACGGAGCTGGGCGCCACGGACACCACGGCCGCCACGGTGCTGGGAGCGGTACTGGTCGCTCCGCGTGCGCTTGACGTAGCCGCCGCGGGTGATCGTGACGACCACTTCCTCCTCGGGGATGAGGTCTTCCATGCTCATGTCGCCGTCGAAGCCGAGCATGATCTCGGTGCGGCGGTCGTCCCCGAAGCGGTCGACGATCTCGGTGAGCTCGTCGATGATGATCGTGCGCTGGCGCTCCGGGCGGGCGAGGATGTCCTCGAAGTCCGCGATCTTCAGCTCGAGGGCCTCGGCCTCCTCGTGGATCTTCTGGCGCTCGAGGGCGGCGAGACGACGCAGCTGGAGTTCGAGGATCGCGCGGGCCTGGATCTCGTCGACGGAGAGGAGCTCCATCAGGCCGTTGCGCGCCTCTTCCACGTCGGGTGACCGACGGATGAGCGCGATGACCTCGTCGAGCGCGTCGAGGGCGGCGAGGTACCCGCGCAGGATGTGCGCGCGCTTCTCGGCCTCACGGAGTCGGAACTGGGTCCGGCGGACGATGACCTCGACCTGGTGGTCGACCCATGCGGAGATGAACCCGTCGAGCGCGAGGGTGCGGGGCACGCCGTCCACGATCGCGAGCATGTTCGCGCCGAAGTTCTCCTGCAGCTGCGTGTGCTTGTACAGGTTGTTCAGCACGACCTTGGCGACCGCGTCGCGCTTCAGCACGATGACGAGGCGCTGGCCGGTCCGACCGGAGGTCTCGTCACGGATGTCGGCGACACCGGCGAGACGGCCGTCCTTGACGAGCTCGGCGATCTTGATCGCGAGGTTGTCGGGGTTGACCTGGTACGGCAGCTCGGTGACGACCAGGCAGGTGCGGCCCTGGATCTCCTCGACGTTGACCACGGCGCGCATCGTGATCGAGCCACGACCGGTGCGGTACGCGTCGACGATGCCGCGGGTGCCGAGGATCTGTGCGCCGGTCGGGAAGTCCGGGCCCTTGATGCGCTGCATGAGGGCCTCGAGGAGCTCCTCACGCGTCGCGTCCGGGTGCTCGAGCGCCCACACCGCGCCGGCGGCGACCTCGCGGAGGTTGTGCGGCGGGATGTTGGTCGCCATGCCGACCGCGATGCCGACCGAGCCGTTGACGAGCAGGTTCGGGAAGCGGGACGGCAGGATCGCCGGCTCCTGCGTGCGACCGTCGTAGTTGTCGACGAAGTCGACGGTCTCCTCCTCGATGTCCCGCACCATCTCGAGGGCGAGCGGGGCCATTTTCGTCTCGGTGTACCGCGGGGCGGCGGCGCCGTCGTTGCCGGGCGAACCGAAGTTCCCCTGGCCGAGGGCGAGCGGGTACCGCAGCGACCACGGCTGCACGAGGCGGACGAGCGCGTCGTAGATCGCGCTGTCACCGTGCGGGTGGAACTGGCCCATCACGTCGCCGACGACACGCGAGCACTTCGAGAAGGCCCGGTCGGGTCGGTAGCCGCCGTCGTACATCGCGTAGATGACGCGACGGTGCACCGGCTTCAGGCCGTCACGGACCTCGGGCAGCGCGCGCCCGACGATGACGGACATCGCGTAGTCGAGGTACGACCGCTGCATCTCGAGCTGCAGGTCCACCTGCGAGATGCGGTCACCGGACACGACGATGTCCCCGGTGGAGCCGTGCACGATCTCGGGCTCGTCGGCGCCGTTCTCGTTGTCGTCAGCCATGTGCGTGCGTTGCCTTCCTGGCCAGCCTGGAGGCTGGGCTTGCGTCCGTCGCGCAGGGCGCGACCACGTCGGGTCCGGTGGCGGTCCGCGCGGCCGGTGCCGCGCCTCCCGTCAGGTCAGATGTCGAGGAACCTGACGTCCTTGGCGTTCTGCTGGATGAACTGGCGGCGGGACTCGACGTCCTCGCCCATCAGCGTCGCGAAGACGCTGTCCACCGCGGCGGCGTCCTCGAGGGTGACCTGCAGGAGCGTGCGGGTGTCCGGGTTCATCGTGGTGTCCCAGAGCTCCTTGTAGTCCATCTCGCCGAGGCCCTTGTAGCGCTGGATCCCGTTGTCCTTCGGGATGCGCTTGCCGGCGGCGATGCCGGACTGCAGCAGCGCGTCGCGCTCACGGTCGCTGAACACGTACTGGTCGGCCGAGTTCGACCACTTCAGCCGGTAGAGCGGCGGCTGCGCGAGGTAGACGTACCCGCGCTCGATGAGCGGCCGCATGTAGCGGAACAGCAGCGTCAGCAGCAGCGTCGTGATGTGCTGGCCGTCGACGTCGGCGTCGGCCATGAGCACGATCTTGTGGTACCGGGCCTTGTCCGGGTCGAAGTCCTCACCGATGCCGGCGCCGAACGCCGTGATCATCGACTGGATCTCCTGGTTCGCGAGGGCGCGGTCGAGCCGGGCCTTCTCGACGTTCAGGATCTTGCCGCGCAGCGGGAGGATCGCCTGCGTCATCGGGTTGCGGCCCTGCACGGCGGAACCGCCGGCGGAGTCACCCTCGACCATGAAGATCTCGGACAGCGTCGGGTCCTTCGACTGGCAGTCCTTGAGCTTGCCGGGCATGCCGCCGGACTCGAGCAGGCCCTTGCGGCGCGTGGTCTCACGCGCCTTGCGGGCGGCGAGCCGCGCCTGGGAGGCCTGGATCGCCTTGCGCACGACGTCGCGCGCCTGCGTCGGGTTGCTCTCGAACCAGTGGGTGAGCTCGGTGCCGACGACGCGCTGGACGAAGCCCTTGGCCTCGGTGTTGCCGAGCTTGGTCTTCGTCTGGCCCTCGAACTGCGGTTCGCCGAGCTTCACGGAGATGACGGCGGTGAGCCCTTCGCGGATGTCGTCACCCGTGAGGTTGTCGTCCTTCTCCTTGATGATCTTCGCCTCGCGCGCGTACTTGTTCACCAGGTACGTCAGCGCGGCACGGAAGCCCTCTTCGTGGGTGCCGCCCTCGTGCGTGTTGATCGTGTTCGCGAAGGTGTGGACGCTCTCCTGGTAGGAGGTGTTCCACTGCATCGCGACCTCGAGCGCGATCTTGCGCTCCGGGTCCTCGGCCTCGAAGCCGATGACGTCGGGGTGGACGAGGTCGGCCTTCTTCTGCGCGCCGAGGTACTCGACGTAGTCGGCCAACCCGCGCTCGTAGCGGAAGGTGTCCTGGCGGGACTCCTCGCCCTCGTCGGGGGTGCGCTCGTCACGGAGGTTGATGCGGAGCCCCTTGTTGAGGAACGCCATCTGCTGGAAGCGCGCGCGGAGGGTCTCGTAGTCGAAGACGACCGTCTCGAAGATCTCGGCGTTCGGCCAGAACGTGATCGTGGTGCCGGTCTCGTCGGTCTCCTCGCCCTGCACGACGGGGGCGACGGGGACACCGTCGGTGTAGCTCTGGCGCCACACGTGGCCCTGACGACGGACCTCGACGTCGAGCTCCGAGCTCAGCGCGTTGACGACCGACGAGCCGACGCCGTGCAGACCACCCGAGACCGCGTACCCACCGCCGCCGAACTTGCCGCCGGCGTGCAGGACGGTCAGGACGACCTGGAGCGTCGAGACGCCCTCGGCCGAGTGGACGTCGACCGGGATGCCACGGCCGTTGTCGACCACGCGGACGCCGCCGTCTTCGCGGATCGTGACGTCGATGGTGTCGCAGTACCCGGCGAGTGCCTCGTCGACGGAGTTGTCGACGATCTCCTGCACCAGGTGGTGGAGTCCGCGCGGGCCCGTCGAGCCGATGTACATGCCGGGGCGCTTGCGGACCGCCTCGAGCCCCTCGAGCACCTGGATCTGATCGGCGCCGTACGACGGTTCGCTGGCTGGGGCCCGCTCCTGCGATCGGGCCTCGTCGTGCTGCGGTTCGCGCTGGTCGTCGTCAGGTTCAGATGACATGTCGGGAGTGCTCCTGCCTGCGCACGGAACACCCGCGCACTGCACCTCCCAGTCTACCGCAGCCGGGTGCCCATCGGAGGGCTCTGCGCCCCGCAGAGCGCCGAATCTCAGACGGATGGATGATTTCGTCGGGTCAACCGTAGGTATCGCGAGGACCGCGCCCCTGGACCGACCTGAGGCCGCGTTTCCACGAGGGGGCGTCGGGGCCGGAAACCCGGATCGACTCGACCCCCGCCGCGGGGTACCGCTCGGCGATGGTCGTCGTCACCGTCGCACGCATGAGCCGGAGCTGCGTCGCCCAGGCCGTCGAGTCGCACCGGATGACGAGCGCGCCGTCGTCGATCGTCATCGGGGTGGAGTGCTTCGCGAGCTCCTCGCCCACCACCGCGGGCCAGTCGACGAACAGCTCGGACCGGGCGAGCGGCTCGGTCCAGCCGAGCTCCGCGGTGAGCGCACCCATCACGTCACCGAGCCCGGCGGGCTCCCGGCCCTTGCCGTACGGCACCGAGTCGGGGTCCTGTCCGGCGGCCCGACGACGACGGGCGTCGATCCCGCGCTTCGACGGGTCACCGAAGACGGCCTTCAGGTGCTGGTACACCCGTGACGGTTCGGTCGGCTTCCAGGGACGGGGCATCAGTGGTCGCCGTCGTCGGGCGCGGGGGCGCCCGCGCTGCCGGCGCCGTCGGTCGCGGCGGCACCAACGTCGTCGCTCGCGGTGTCGCCATCGGTCGCTGCGACGTCGGCTCCGTCGGTCGCGGTGTCGCCGCCGGCCGTGGTCGTCGGTCGGGAGGCCCGGCTCGCGTCCGCCTCGTCCGGCGCCGACACCGCACTGGCCGGTGCGACGACGCGGCCGGCTTCGATGTGGACCGTGTGCGCGGTGAGCTGCGTGGGTACGTCCCCGTGCACGGCCGCGGTGATGAGGACCTGCTCGTAGTCGGCGACCGCCCCGGCGAGCCGTTCGCGGCGGGACTCGTCGAGTTCGGCGAAGACGTCGTCGAGGATGATGATCGGGTCGCCGAGCGACGACTCCGCCCGGAGCACCGCCGCCGAGGCCAGCTGTACCGCGAGCGCGAACGACCAGGACTCGCCATGGCTGGCGTACCCGCGTGCAGGTAACCCGTTCAGCTGGAAGAGTATGTCGTCGCGGTGCGGGCCGGCGAGGGTCAGCCCGCGGTCGAGTTCGTCGCGTCGGCGGCGTTCGAGGGCTGCTCGGAACGCCTCGGCGGCCGCCGCCACGGACACCGGTTCCTCGGGGGTCCCGAGCACGGGGTCGGTGGCCGCGGCGTCCTCCGGGTCGGCGCCCCGCACGCTGAGGACCCCGGCGATCGACGCCTCGTGCCGCTCGCCGGCGACCGTCGCGTACGCCTCGGCGACGAAGGGGGCGAGGCGCCGGGTGAGGTGGTCACGGGCCGCGATGACCTCGGAGCCGAAGGCCACGAGGCGGTCGTCCCAGACGTCGAGCGTCGCGAGGGCGCCGGCCTTCGCCCCGGTGGCCCGCGCGGACTTCAGCAGCGTGTTCCGTTGCCGCAGCGTCCGGTCGTAGTCGGCGAGCACGCCCTGCATGCGCGGCGCGATCTGCACCAGGAGCTCGTCGATCATCCTGCGCCGACCCGAGGGCTCGCCACGGACGAGTGCCAGGTCCTCCGGCGCGAACAACACGCTCGTGCAGTAGCGCGGGAGCTCGCGCACCTTGATCGCGGCGCGGTTCACCTGTGCCCGGTTCGCGCCGGTGCGGTTGATCTGCACCTCGGCGAGGATGCTGCGGTCCTCGTGTGCGAGTCGGGCCCGGACGATCGCCGCGTCACACCCCTGACGGACGAGCGCGGCGTCGGTCGGGACGCGGTGCGAGCCGAGGGTGGAGAGGTACCCGATGGACTCGACGAGGTTCGTCTTGCCCTGGCCGTTGCGGCCGACGAACAGGTTCGGCCCGCGTGCGAAGTCGACGTCCGCCTCCCGGTAGTTCCGGAAGTCGGAGAGCTGGAGATGGTCGACGTGCACGCGGGCCGAGACGGGTCGAGGGGGTTACCCCGACCGACTACGCCTTCTTGACGGCGTGGCCGCCGAACTGGTTGCGGAGTGCGGCCACGGCCTTCATCGTCGGGGACGCGCTGCCCTGACGCGAGACGAAGCGCGCGAACATGGCCGCGGAGAGCGCCGGCATCGGCACCGCGAGCTCGATGCCCTCCTCGAGGGTCCACCGACCCTCGCCGGAGTCGTCGACGTAGCCCTCGAGGGCGTCGAGCTTCGGGTCCTCGTTGATCGCGAGGACGAGGAGGTCGAGCAGCCAGGAGCGCACGACGGTGCCGCGCTGCCATCCGGCGAAGACGGCGGGGACGTCCTTGATGATGTCCTTCGCCTCGAGCAGCTCGTAGCCCTCGCCGTACGCCTGCATGATCGCGTACTCGATGCCGTTGTGGACCATCTTCGCGTAGTGCCCGGCGCCGATGCCGCCGGCGTGCGAGAAGCCCTCTTCACGCGGGCCCTCGGGACGGAGTGCGTCGAAGACGGGCATCGCGCGCTCGACGTCGGCAGCGTCGCCGCCGGCCATCATGCCGTAGCCGTTGTCCTTGCCCCAGACACCGCCGGAGACGCCCACGTCCATGTAGCGGATGCCCTTGGCGTCCAGCTGCTTGGCGTGGATCTCGTCGTCGAGCCACTTCGAGTTGCCACCGTCGATGACGAGGTCGCCCGGCTCGAGGACCTCGGCGAGGTCGGTGATGACGTCGTCGGTGATCTTCCCGTGCGGGACCATGACCCAGACCAGACGCGGGCCGGTCAGGGCCTGCGCGAGTGCGCCGAGGTCGGCGACGTCCGACACGGCGGGGTTGGCGTCGTACCCGACGACGTCGATCCCTGCGTTGCGCAGACGCGCACGCATGTTGTTGCCCATCTTCCCGAGGCCGACAAGACCGATCTGCATGATTTCCTCTTCTTCGTCGATGTCGCGCTGATGCAGGTGGTGGCGCGTCAGCGCTGGGGGTGCCGGTGTGGCTAGCGCAGCAGCAGGTTGGGCTGCAGCAGGTAGCGGTAGCCGTCGGCGGCCGGTTCCTCGCGCGAGGACTGCCCGGTGATGAGCACCGGGCCCGGCTTGTTCGGGTTCTCCGTCTTGGTGAAGGAGATCCGGACGAACTCGGAGCGCACCGCGTTCAACCCGTCGAGGAGGAACGCCGGCTTCAGCGAGACCACGGTGTCGTCCCCGGTGAGCAGCGCGTCGATCGTCTCTGATGCCTGCGCCTGTTCGGAGCCGATGGCCTCGAGCGTGAGCCCGTCGGCCGAGAAGGAGAACCGCAGCGCTGCTTCGCGCTCCAGCACGAGGGAGACCCGTCGGACCGCCTCGACGAGTTCCGCGGTGTTGATCACCGCGTGGTCGTTGACGGTCTCCGGGAAGAGCCGGCGGACCGGCGGGTAGTTGCCCTTGATGAGCAGCGACGTGACGGTCTTGTCGTCGGCGTGGAACGCGATGAGCTCGCGGTCGGCGTTGCCGCTGATCGAGACCGACACGGTGGTTGCGGACCCGAAGGTGCGACCGACCTCCTGCAGGGTGCGCGCCGGCACGAGGGCGTTGACCGGCGTCGCTGCCGCATCGCCACCGGCACGACCGGAGTCCCACTGGATCGTGCGGACGGCGACGCGGTACCGGTCGGTCGCGATGAGCGACAGGTCGTTGTCGCCGACCTCGAGCTGGACGCCGGTGATGACGGGCGTGACGTCGTCGCGACTCGCGGCGACCGCGACCTGGGAAACGGCCTCCGAGAAGGAGTCACCCGGGATCACGCCGGTCTGGGCGCCGACCTCGGGGAGGGTCGGGTACTCCTCGACGGGCATGCTCAGGAGGGTGAAGTGCGCGGGACCGCAGGTCACCGTGATGCGCGAGTCCTCCGTGGAGAACGAGACCGGGGCGTTCGGCAGGCGACTCGCGATGTCGTTCAACAGGCGGCCGGAGACGAGCACGGTGCCCTCGTCGGCGACGTGCGCCGCGATCGACGTCTGGGCCGAGACCTCGTAGTCGAACGAGGAGAGCGTCAGGCGATCGCCTTCGGCGTGGATGAGCACCCCGGACAGGATCGGGAGGGTCGTGCGCTGTGGGAGGAGCTTCACCGCGAACGAGACGGCTTCGGAGAAGACGTCCCGGTTGACCTCGAACTTCACAGCGTGGACCCCTGTCGATCGGTGGACTGTCCGGCCGCCCCATTGTGGCACAGCGGTGGCAGACCACGATTCCTGTCGTTCGCCGCTCCACAAGGTTGGCCCAGGGAGATGGAGAGATGAAGAAGGAGTAATGGAGTTAACGCCTGTGCACACTGTGGACAACTCTGGGGATGCCGCTCCCCGACTGGGAACTACAACCGTGTGACTTGTTGGCGGCGTGTGAGCGACCTCGGGATGACGATTCGTCGGGTATCCACTTCCATCCCCAGTTTCCACAGCACCCCCTCCACCTGTGAACAAGCGGGCGGCGTGTCCTCCACAGTTATCCACAGGCTTTCCACACTGTGGGGAATCCGCCGCATGGAACCGTCTCAGATGGTGGATGCACGCAGAAGGAGGCCGATCCCGGGTGCGGGACGGGCCTCCTGGATCGGCGGACAGCGCGCCCTACCGGTAGCGGCGGTCCTGCTTGATCCGGCTCGTGAGCTCGGTGACCTGGTTGTAGATCGAGCGCCGTTCCTTCATGAGCTCCGCGATCTTCTTGTTCGCGTACATCACCGTGGTGTGGTCGCGGTTGCCGAACAGCTGGCCGATCTTCGGCAGCGAGAGGCTCGTCAGCTCACGGCAGAGGTACATCGCGATCTGGCGGGCGGTGGCGATCGCCTGCGACCGGGACGACCCGTACAGGTCGTCGACCGACAGCTTGAAGTACTCCGCGGTGTGGTTGATGATGTCCGTCGGCGCGATGACGTTGTCCTCGTCCAGGGTGATCAGGTCCTTGAGGACCGTCTGCACCAGCGCCATGTCCACGGCCGTCCGGTTGAGGCTCGCGAACGCGGTGACCCGGATGAGGGTGCCCTCGAGCTCGCGGATGTTGCTGGACACCTTCGACGCGATGAACTCCATGATGTCGTCCGGCACCTGCAGGTGGTCGGACTGCGCCTTCTTGCGGAGGATCGCGATGCGCGTCTCGAGGTCGGGCGCCTGGACGTCCGTGATCAGGCCCCACTCGAAGCGGCTGCGCATCCGGTCCTCGAACCCGGTCAGGTGCTTCGGCGCGACGTCCGACGTGATGACGACCTGCTTGTTGTGGTCGTGCAGCGTGTTGAACGTGTGGAAGAACGCCTCCTGCGTGGAGTCCTTGCCCTGCAGGAACTGGATGTCGTCGATGAGCAGGATGTCGATGTCGCGGTACCGCTGCTGGAACTGGTTCGCGCGGTTGTTCGCGATCGAGTTGATGAAGTCGTTCGTGAACTCCTCACTCGAGACGTACCGCACCCGGATCCCGGGGTAGAGGCTCTCGGCGTAGTGGCCGATCGCGTGCAGCAGGTGCGTCTTGCCGAGCCCGGAGTCGCCGTAGATGAAGAGCGGGTTGTACGCCTTCGCCGGCGCTTCCGCCACCGCGACGGCAGCAGCGTGGGCGAACCGGTTCGAGGCGCCGATGACGAAGTTGTCGAAGTTGTACTTCGGGTTGAGCCGGGACTCCGGGCGACCGCTCGTGCCCGGGGAGTCGACCTGGCTCGGGACGAACGGAGCCTCGATGTACTGGCGAGGGGCAGCCGTCTGGGCGACCGGCTCCTGCACGGGCTCGGCATACGACGGCACGACCGGGTCGACCCGCGGCTCGGAGGCCATGTCCGGGTTCACCGTGATGGCGAAGTTCGCGACGCTGTCGTCGCCGATGCGTGCGACGGCCTCGGTGATCGGGATGCGGATGCGCTGCTCGAGCATCCCGCGGGTGAGGTCGTTCGGGACCTCGAGGTAGAGCGTGCCGGCGAGGACGCCCTTCGGCTCGACGAGGTTGAGGAAGCCGTGGAGCTGCGGCGTGATCCGGTCGTCGCTGGAGAGGATCCCGAGCACCGACGACCAGAGGTCCTCGACGGGGTCGGCGGGCATCGTCATGTCGCGCTCGTCTCCTGGTCTCGTTGCGTGCTCGGGGCTGGTGCGCGGTGCCCGTCGTCGGGCCCGTCGGTGCGCTGTGGTACCGGAGGGATCCGGGCGCCGGACGACGTGGCACGTCGGCCGTGGGGACGGGCGCGAACGCGTCCGGCGGATGAGGCGCGCCGGTCGGCGACGTCATCGAGGTCACCGGCGGACGCTGTTCCCCCACAGGGTTGTCCACAGTCTGTCCTCGGTCGCCTGGACGCCTGGAGGCGGGGTACTCCCCCGTCGTACCGGCGTTCGGCGGACCGATCACACAACTGTAAAGGACCGGAGCACCCTGCACCGAACAGAAGTTGTCCCCAATGTGGAGAACCGAGCCCAGTGTGGCTGGCGGTGCGTGCGCGCCTGCTGCGGTTGCCATCCCGGACCTCGTCACGTACTGTTGTCCAGTTGACTGCGGCCGTTCGGTCGCGCCTTCCGCGTCAACCGAATGCATACGTGACGGCTCGCCGCGAGCAGCCGTGTGGAGATCATCATGAGCAAGCGCACCTTCCAGCCGAACAACCGTCGCCGGGCCAAGAAGCACGGCTTCCGCCTCCGCATGCGCACCCGCGCCGGTCGCGCCATCCTGTCGGCGCGCCGCGCCAAGGGGCGCACCGAGCTCTCCGCCTGATCCGCGGACTCCTCGCCGTGTTGGCCCGGGCCAACCGCATCGTCCGAGGTGACGACTACCGATCGGCCGTGCGCCGTGGTCGCAGGAGCGCCACGGCGC
>JASCOJ010000109.1 GCA_029959645.1 Microbacteriaceae bacterium PS02332
CCGGCGGGGGGGGCGCGGGGGGGGCCCCCCCCCCCCCCCCCCCCCGGCCCCGCGGGGGGGGCCCCACGACAGAAAGACGAGACGACCGGTGGCACGATCGACACCCGTCAAGAAGGCGCTCCGCTCGCTCACCTGGTTGGTGATCATCATCGCGGTGCTCGCCGGCGTGAACACCGCGGCGTCGGTCCTGGCGAGCACGACGAAGGACACCACGGGCAAGTGGTTCGCGGGAGCGAGCTGGGTCCCGGAACTCGCCCTCGACCTGCAGGGCGGGACGCAGATCACCCTCGCCGCGCAGAGCACCGAGGGTGACGCCGTCACCGCGCAGCAGCTGCAGCAGGCGGTGAACATCATCCGCCAGCGCATCGACGCGACCGGCGTCTCGGAGTCCGAGATCAACACGCAGGGCGCGAACAACATCGTCGTGTCCATCCCGGGCAAGCCCGACAAGCAGACGATCCAGCGCATCGAGGCA
This sequence comes from Microbacteriaceae bacterium PS02332, assembly GCA_029959645.1. Classification (GTDB taxonomy): domain Bacteria; phylum Actinomycetota; class Actinomycetes; order Actinomycetales; family Microbacteriaceae; genus Curtobacterium. The sequence goes on from JASCOJ010000109.1 coordinate 476, forward strand.
GCCGCGAAGCTGACCTTCCGACCGGTGCTCTACACCGAGGCCGCGTCCGACTCCGCCGTCGGCGGCAAGGGCTCGGCGAGCGCGTCCCCGACGCCGTACTCCCCGCCCGCCTCGCTGCCGGCCACCCCGAGCGCGAAGCCGACGAACGCCAGCGACCTGTCGTGGGCGACGCCGAAGCTGCAGGACCTGTACAAGAACTACAAGTGCTCCGCGCCGGACGACGTCACCACGGCGCCGGACGACGAGCCACTCGTCACGTGCGACCAGGACGGCACCGCCAAGTTCATCCTCGGTCCGGTCGAGGTCTCCGGTGCCGACGTCAGCAACGCCGCCTCGGGCCTGGCCTCGAACTCGCAGGGCACGACCACCGGCGAGTGGGCCGTGAACCTGACCTTCAACGGCGCCGGGTCGAAGGACTTCTCGACGGTCACCGACCGGCTCGTGAAGCTGACCCCGCCGCAGAACCAGTTCGCGATCGTCCTCGACGGCACCGTCATCACGGCGCCGACGACGAACGCGGCGATCACGAACGGCAAGGCGCAGATCACCGGCAGCTTCACCGCCGACTCCGCGAAGACCCTCGCGGACCAGCTCAAGTACGGCGCGCTGCCGATCAACTTCCAGGTGCAGTCGAACGAGGTCATCTCCTCGACGCTCGGGTCGGCGCAGCTCGTCGGCGGCCTCGTCGCGGGCCTGATCGGCCTGATCCTCGTCGTGATCTACTCGCTCATCCAGTACCGCACGCTGGCCTTCGTCACGGTGCTCTCGCTCGCCGTCGCCGCCGCGCTGACCTACCTCGTGATCGCGATCATGTCGTGGCGCGTCGACTACCGGCTCTCGCTCGCTGGCGTCGCGGGGTTGATCGTGGCGATCGGCATCACAGCCGACTCGTTCATCGTGTACTTCGAGCGCATCCGTGACGAGCTGCGGGACGGTCGGGCGCTCGAGAGTGCCGTGGAGACCGGGTGGAAGCGTGCCCTCCGCACGATCCTCGCGTCCGACTCGGTGAACTTCCTCGCCGCCGTGACGCTCTACGTCCTCGCGGTGAGCGACGTGAAGGGCTTCGCGTTCACACTGCTCCTCACGACGCTGATCGACGTGGTCGTGGTCGCGCTCTTCACGCACCCGATGATGCAGCTCATCGCCCGCTCGCGGTTCTTCGGCGAGGGGCACCGCTTCAGCGGGCTCGACCCGGCGGCGCTCGGTGCGGTCTACCGCGGCCGTGCGCAGTTCCGGGCTCCGGTCGTCGACGGCAAGCGGCAGCGCAGTGCGCGTGAAGCGGCCCGCCGCCAGACGATCGCGGAGCGCAAGGCCTCCTCCACCACGGGCAACGACAACGGCACCGGCAACGGGAAGGACAGCTGATGGCGAGCTTCAGCCAGTTCGGCAGCGACCTCTACACGGGCAAGCGATCCTACGACATCGTCGGGCGCCGGAAGACCTGGTACCTGATCGCGGTCGTGTGCATCGCGCTCTCCCTCGCGGTGCCGTGGCTCCGCGGTGGCTACCAGCTCGGCATCGAGTTCACCGGTGGTTCCGAGTTCACCATCTCGAACTCGGCGTCGACCGACCAGGGCATCGCGACCCGGACCGTCGAGCGGGTCGTCCCGGACGTCATCCCGCGCGTCTCGCAGCTCGGGACGCACGGCATCCGCGTGCAGACCGGGCAGCTCACCACCGCGCAGACCGACGAGATCGCGTCCGACCTCGCGAAGGCGTACGACGTCCCCGAGCGGCAGGTCGCCGCGACGTTCATCGGTGCGACGTGGGGTGCCGACGTCCTGGCGCAGGCCATCCGCGGGCTCGTGATCTTCCTGGCGCTGGCCGCGGTCTTCATGACGCTGTACTTCCGCACCTGGAAGATGTCGCTCTCGGCCATGGTGGCGCTGCTCCACGACCTCCTCATCACGGCGGGCGTCTACGGCATCGTCGGGCTCGAGGTGACGCCGGCCGCGGTGATCGGCTTCCTGACGATCCTCGGCTACTCGCTCTACGACACCGTCGTGGTGTTCGACAAGGTGCGCGAGAACACGTCGCAGGAGTCGCACCGCACGTTCAAGCAGTCGGTCAACCTCGCCGTGAACCAGACGCTCGTCCGCTCGATCAACACGTCGGTCGTGGCGCTGCTGCCCGTCGCCGCGATCCTCTTCATCGGTTCGTACGTCCTCGGCGCCGGGACGCTCCGCGACATCTCCCTCGCGCTGTTCATCGGGATCATCGTCGGGACGTACTCGACGATCTTCCTGGCGTCGCCGATGTACGCCCACCTGCGTGAGCGGGAGCCGAAGATCGTCGCTGCGGACGCCAAGAAGACGCAGGCCGCCGACAAGAAGCGCAAGGTCGATGCCGGGGCGTCGGTCTGATGGCGACCGACGAGGTCGACGTCGCCGAGGCGCTCCGCCGCATCGAGGGCGGTGCGCAGCTCCTCGACGTCCGCGAGCAGTCCGAGTGGGACGACGTGCACGCCCCGCAGGCGGTGCTCCTGCCGATGTCCGAGCTGCAGGCCCGCTGGCAGGAGGTCCCGGTCGGCGACGAGCCGGTCGTGGTCGTCTGCCACAGCGGCTACCGCTCGGCGCAGGTCGTCGCCGCGCTCGACCGCGCGGGGGTGCCGGCGGTCAACCTCTCCGGCGGCATGGTCGCGTGGGAGCAGGCCGGTGCCCCGGTGGTGCGGGCCGGCGACGACGCCGTCAGCGGACGTGGTCACGGCCGCTGAGCGACACGCGTAGTGTTGTCGGATCAGGCCTGGGAGGCGCAGCATGACGGACACGCGTGAGTCACCGCAGCAGGACCCGGCCGCCGCGGCCCGGCCCGGATCCGCTCCCGGCCCGTCGAGTCCGCCGCTCGGTGCGACGACGACCGGGAACCTCGGGTCACTCCGCTCGCTGCTGCCGCGCCTGTTCTCCCGCGCGCAGCCGGCCGGTGCCGTCGACACCCTGATCCGCACGCTCCGCTCGCACCACCCGAAGGCCGACACCACGCTCGTCGAGCGTGCGTACGCGGTGGCCGAACGCGCGCACGACGGGCAGAAGCGCAAGTCGGGCGAGCCGTACATCACGCACCCGGTCGCGGTGGCGCAGATCCTCGCCGACCTCGGGATCGGGACCATCACGATCGCCGCGGCGCTCCTGCACGACACCGTCGAGGACACCGACTACCAGCTCGACCAGCTGCGGGACGACTTCGGCGACGAGATCGCGATGCTCGTCGACGGTGTGACCAAGCTCGACAAGGTCAAGTACGGCGACAGCGCCCAGGCCGAGACCGTCCGCAAGATGGTCATCGCCATGTCGAAGGACATCCGCGTCCTCGTCATCAAGCTCGCCGACCGCCTGCACAACGCACGGACCTGGGGCTTCGTCGAGTCCGCCTCCGCCACCCGGAAGGCGAAGGAGACGCTCGAGATCTACGCGCCCCTCGCACACCGGCTCGGCATCCAGATGATCAAGCTCGAGCTCGAGGACCTGTCCTTCGCGGTCCTGCACCCGAAGCTCTACGTCGAGATCGACAGCCTGGTCAAGGAACGGCAGCCGAAGCGCGAGCAGTTCGTGCAGAACGTCACCGGCACGCTGAAGAAGGACCTCAAGGCCGCGAAGATCCGCGGTGACGTGATGGGCCGACCGAAGCAGTACTACTCGATCTACCAGAAGATGATCGTCCGCGGGCGCGAGTTCGACGAGATCTACGACCTGGTCGGCATCCGCGTGCTCGTGCCCACCGTCCGCGACTGTTACGCGATGCTCGGTGCCGTGCACGCGCGCTGGACGCCGCTGCCCGGTCGCTTCAAGGACTACATCGCGACCCCGAAGTTCAACCTGTACCAGTCGCTGCACACCAGTGTCCTCGGGCCGCAGGGCCGAGCGGTCGAGATCCAGATCCGCACGCACGAGATGCACCAGCGTGCTGAGTTCGGTGTCGCCGCGCACTGGAAGTACAAGCAGCGCGCCGCCGGCCGTGACGTGGACACCTCCACGGCGAACGACGACCAGGACATGGCGTGGCTCGCCCACATCACCGACTGGCAGGCGGAGACCAGCGACCCGGCGGAGTTCCTCGACTCCCTGCGCTACGAGATCGGCGCGAAGGAGACGTACGTCTTCACGCCGCAGGGCAAGGTCATCGGTCTGCCCGCCGGGGCGACACCGGTCGACTTCGCGTACGCCGTGCACACCGAGATCGGGCACCGCACGATGGGTGCGAAGGTGAACGGGCGGCTGGTGCCCCTCGAGAGCGCGCTGTCGAGCGGCGACGTCGTGGAGATCTTCACCTCGAAGAACCCGGACTCCGGCCCGAGCCAAGACTGGTTGACCTTCGTGCGGAGCCCTCGGGCCCGCAACAAGATCAAGCAGTGGTTCACCAAGGAGCGACGCGAAGAGGCGATCGAGCAGGGCCGCGACGCCATCGCTCGCGCGATGCGGAAGCAGAACCTGCCCCTGCAGCGCATCATGAGCCAGGACACCATCTCCGAGGTGGCCTCGGCGATGCGGTACGAGGACGTGTCGGCGCTGTACGCGGCGGTGGGCGAGGGGCACGTCTCGAGCCAGTCGGTCATCGAGAAGGCGCTCGGCAGCATCCAGAACGAGACGGAGACGGACGAGCCGGAGCTCTCGTTCCCTCGCCACGTGACGAGCCGTCAGCTCCGCAACAGCGACAGCGGTGTGCTCGTCCGCGGGGCTCCCGACATCCTCGTCAAGCTCGCGAAGTGCTGCACCCCGGTCCCGGGTGACCAGATCGTCGGGTTCATCACCCGCGGTCAGGGCGTCTCGGTGCACCAGGCGAGCTGCACCAACGTGAAGTCGCTCATGAACGAGCCGGACCGGATGATCGAGGTCGAGTGGGCGCCGTCGTCGAAGTCGGTGTTCCTCGTCCAGATCCAGATCGAGGCGCTCGACCGCTCGGGCCTGCTCAGTGACGTCACCCGGGTGCTCACCGACCACCACGTGAACATCCTGTCCGCGACGGTGTCGACCTCGTCGGACCGCCTGGCCCTGTCCCGGTTCGTCTTCGAGATGGGGGACACCACCCACCTCGACCGTGTCCTCAACGCGGTGCGCCGGATCGACGCGGTCTACGACGTGTACCGCGTCAGCGCCGGCTGACCCGCACCCTCCGGACTCCACGCAGCCGCACGCGCCGGGGTCACGACGGCCCGCCGACCAGGTCGTTGAACCGACGCTCCGCCTGCCGTGCCATCGGCACCTGGTGCAGGGCGGCGACGGCCCGACGGACGTCCTCCGCGGCCACCGGGCCGGTCGTCATGAGGTCCCGGACGACGCGGTCCTCCGCGACGCCGAACCCGTCCCGGCTCCGCAACAGGTCGACGACGGCCGCGAGGGGGGTCAGGACGCGCACGCCGCCGAGCTCGACCACGTCGTCGACGCCGATCGCGAGTTCCCGGACGCGCGTGCCGGCCCCGCGGCAGCGGACGCGGTGGTCGGCCGGGACGGCGGCGTCGTGGTGCACCGGCGGCCGCGAACACGCACCCCAGACCCACGCCGCGCTCCGGCCGGCCGCGACGAGGCGGTCGTCACCGACGCTCCAGGCGAAGGAGGCCGCCCGGAGTGCCGGGTCCTGTGGCTCCGCCACCGAGGCCCAGCAGTCGCCGACCACGACGAGGTCGCCCGCGAGCACTGCCGCACGCAGCTCGGACGCCGGCCAGTCGTCGGTGGTGACGAGGCGGGAGGAGCGCACCCCGCCATGATGCCGGATGCCGTGCCGCGGTCGAGGCGGCTGTGGAGAGGTCGCCGCGGACGGTCGTCAGCGCAGCACGTCGGCGCGGTGCACGAGCGCCGCGGCTCCGATGAGCGGGCCGTCCTGCGACAGCGCCGTCGGCACGATGCGCACCTTCGTCACGAACGGGAACTCGGCGCGCTCCGCCACGGCGGCACGGGCGTGCTCGAGGAGGGCGGGGGAGACGTGCGAGAACCCACCGCCGATCGCGACGACCTCGAGGTCGACCAGGCTCGTCGCCGCCGCGATCGCCTGCCCGAGTGCCCGACCACTCCGACGGACCGCTGCGACGGCGACCGGGTCACCGGCCGCGTGCGCGGCGGCGAGGTCCTCACCGGTGCTGCCGGCGAACCCCTGGCGCTGCGCCCACGCGACGGTCTTCGGGCCGCTGGCCACGGCCTCCAGGCATCCGGTGCCACCGCACGCGCAGCGGTCGTCGTACCCGCCGCACTCGACGTGGCCGATGTGCCCGGCGTTGCCGGTCGGGCCGCTGACGGTGCGCCCGTGCAGGATGAGGCCGCCACCGACGCCGGTGGACACGATCATGCCCATGACGTGGTCGGACCCCTGCGCCGCCCCGACCCAGTGCTCGGCGAGCGTGATGGCCAGTCCGTCCATCCGGAGCGTGACCGGGACCCCGGCGGGGACGTGCGCCGCGACGCGCTCGCGGAGCGGGTACCCGCGCCAGACGGGCATGTTCAGCGGTGAGACGAGCCCGTGCTCCTCGTCGACCGGCCCCGCGGACCCGATGCCCACCCCGACCAGGACCGCATCGGTCGGCAGGGTCGCGAGCGTGGCGGTGACGACCTCGTCCACGGCCGCCTGGAGCTCGTCCGACGTGCGTCCGGGGCCGGTGGGGCTGCGGTGCCGCGTGCCGGGCAGGACGACGCCCTGGTCGGTGACGAGGGCCGCCTCGACCTTCGTGCCGCCGAGGTCGACGGCGAGGGCGAGCGACCCGTCGGTCGGGCCGGCCGGGGCGGACCCGCTGGCGGACGAGGGCTGGGGCGTGGTGCTGGACATGCGCACTCCGATGTGGCGGACGGGAGGCCCGCCACACGTCCCGGACGCACGGTCGCGTCCGCCCGGTGGCCGGCCGGGGAGGAGGGTCAGTACGAGGTGGTGTCGTCCCCGAGGGAGGACGCGGCACCCGTCGAGGAGCGGTGGGCGACCTCGTCGAGGATCCGGGCCGAGGCGCTCGTCCCGATCCGCGTCGCGCCGGCCTGCACCATCTCGAGCAGGGTGTCGAGCCCGCGGACACCGCCCGAGGCCTTCACGCCGGTGTCCGGCCCGACCGCCTCGCGCATGAGCCGGATGTGCTCGGCCGTGGCGCCGCCGCCGGCGAATCCGGTCGAGGTCTTCACGAAGGCAGCGCCACCGGCGACCGCGGCACGGCTGGCCGCGACGATCTCGTCGTCCGTCAGGTACGCGGTCTCGAGGATCACCTTGACGACCGTGTCGCCCGCGGCGTCGACGACCGCGCGGACGTCGCGCTGCACCCGCTCCCAGTCGCCGGACTTGGCGGCACCGATGTCCTGGACCATGTCGAGCTCGAACGCGCCGTCGGCCAGCGCCTGCAGCGACTCGGCGACCTTCGCCGCGGTGGAGGTGGTGCCGTGCGGGAAGCCGATCACGGTGCCGACGCCGACGCCGGTGCCCCGGAGACGCTCGACGGCGTGCGTGACGTCGCCCGGGCGGACGCAGACGCTGAAGACCCGGTACGCGGCGGCCTCGTCGAGCTGGGCGTCGACGTCGCTCCGGCGCAGTTCGGGCTTCAGGATCGCGTGGTCGATGAGCGCCCGGACGGCGTCGGCGCTGATCGCATCGGGTGCGGCTGGGTTCGTTGCGGTGTCCACACGACAAGGGTACTGGCAGGCACACGGCGTACCGTCGGTGCCATGCGCGTCCTCGTCACGGGGGCCACCGGGTACATCGGCGGCCGTCTCGTCCCCAGACTCCTCGACGCCGGGCACGACGTCCGGGTCCTCGTCCGCAACCCGCGCAAGCTGCAGGACGTCCCGTGGCACGACCGCGTCGAGGTCGTCGAGGGCGACCTGCAGGACGCCGACGCCGTCGGGCGCGCCGTCGACGGGATCGAGGCCGTCTACTACCTCGCACACGCCATGGGCGCCGAGGGCGACTTCGAGCAGGCCGAACGCGACGCCGCGCAGACGATGGCGCGGGTCGCCGCCGCCGCGGACGTCCGTCGCTTCGTCTACCTCGGCGGCCTCCACCCCGACGGGACGCTGAGCAAGCACCTGCGCAGCCGCAAGGAGGTCGGGGAGGTCCTGCTCGGCTCGGGTGTCCCGACCATCGCGCTGCAGGCGGGCGTCGTCATCGGCTCGGGCAGCACGTCGTTCGAGATGATCCGACACCTGACCGACGTCCTGCCCTGGATGCCGGCGCCGCGCTGGGTGCGCAACCGCATCCAGCCGATCGCCGTGCGCGACGTCCTGTACTACCTCGTCGAGGCGCTGACCATCCCGGCCGACGTCAACCGCACGTTCGACATCGGCGGCCCGGACGTGCTCCGGTACGGGCAGATGATCAACGGCTACGCGGTCGAGGCGAAGCTCCCGCAGCGGCCGATCTCGGTGCTCCCCGTGCTGACCCCGCGCCTCGCCGCGCACTGGTTCAACGTCGTCACGCCGATCCCGCGGAAGCTCGCGACGCCGATCATCGAGTCGCTGCAGTTCGAGTGCGTGCAGCGCGAACACGACATCGACGACGTCGTCCCCCGTCCGGAGGGCGGCCTCACGTCGTACCGCCGCGCGGTCCGGCTCGCCCTCGCGAAGATGCGCAGCGGCGAGGTCGAGACGAGCTGGCGGAACGCCACCCTGTCGAGCGGCTCGGCCGACCCGCTGCCGAGTGACCCCGACTGGGCCGGGCACACGGTCTACGTCGACGACCGGAAGCGGCACTCGTCCGCGCCGCCCGAGGCGGTGTGGAGCGTCGTCGAGTCGATCGGCGGCGAGAACGGCTGGTACTCGTTCCCGCTCGCCTGGGTCGCCCGCGGGTGGCTCGACAAGATCGCGGGCGGCGTCGGCCTCAACCGCGGCCGGCGCGACCCGAAGCGGCTCGAGCAGGGCGACGCGCTCGACTGGTGGCGCGTCGAGCGGCTCGTCCGCGGCCGGTACCTGCGCCTCCGGGCCGAGTTCAAGTCGCCCGGACGCGCCTGGCTGGAGATGACCGTGACCGCGGCCGAGGACGGCGGGTCGGACTACCACCAGCGGGCGATCTACTTCCCGCAGGGACTCGCCGGACGGCTCTACTGGTACGGGATCCTGCCGTTCCACGGCGTCATCTTCCCGGGCATGGTGGAGCGCATCACGGCCCGCGCCGAGCGGGAGTCGCACAACACCGACTCGACGCAGCGCAACTCGACGTACCAGAATGACGCACGTCAGCCATCGCACGAGGAGGCATCATGACCGACGACGGCAGCGAGCTCGTCCTGTTCCTGGGGGACAGCATCACCGCACAGGGTCCGTGGGAGGAACTCCTTCCGGGGGAGCGCACGCGGAACCTCGGCATCGACGGGGACACCAGCGCCGGCGTCCTCGAGCGCCTCGACGAGGTGGTCGAGGCCTCGCCCGACGTGATCGTGCTGCTCATCGGCACGAACGACTTCGGCAACCACCGCAAGAGCGCCGAGCACGTGGTCCGCAACGTGGAGACGATCCTCGTCACGCTGCGCCGTGAGCTCCCCGGCGTGCGCCTGCTCCTCGTCTCGATCCTGCCCCGCCAGGCCGAGTACGCGACGAAGATCGAGGAGGCGAACCGCCACCTCCGGCAGTTCGTCGCCACGTGCCACGCCCAGTACCTGGACGCCTGGCCCGCGCTGGCGGACGGCGACCACCTCGACGACCGGTTCACCGAGGACGGTCTGCACCTCACCGCCGACGGCTACCGGGCGTACGTGGACGAGCTCGTCCCGGCGCTCGAGCGGGTCCGTGGCCTGCCGCCGATGTCGCGCCCGATCTCCCTCGCGGACCTCCGGGAGGCCCAGGGCTGATGGCGGCGCGGAAGGGGCGTCCCGCGATCGGTGCGTCCCAGCACCGTCCTGTCCGGGCCCCGGGCGACGGTCGTGACGGCCGGAGCCCCGGTGACGCGCGTCGTCCCCGGGCCGGGGTACCGCGCGGTCGCGGCACCGGATCCGGCTCGGGGACGGCGCTGCCCGACTTCACGCGGCCGGCGCTCGCGCCGTCGCTGCTCGCCGCGGTGGTGCTGATCGCCTGCGTCGCACTCGTCGACGTGCCGGCGTTCGTCGCCGTCCGCTGGGGTGTCACCGTCCTCGCCCTCATCGTCCTGGTGTTCGCCGTGCGCGGCCGCACCTGGTGGGCGGTGGCCGTCACGGCGGCGGTCGCGGTGTGCTGGAACCCGCTCGTCACCGTGCCGATGCCCGGCCAGCTCTGGGCTGCCCTGCAACTCGTCGCCGCGGCCGTCTTCATCGTCATCGGCATCGCCGTGAAGGTGCCGCGCGAGGCGGACTGAGCCCGCGCCTCCCGGCCGGGCGCACGCTGCCGTGGCCGAGTCTCGACTCCGCGGTAGGATGCAGGAGCCGGGCGTCCCGCCTGTGCCCTGTGACGTGGAAGGCGTGGATGAGCAACGAGACCGAGCCGGTGACCGAGAGTCCTCTGCTGACCCCTCGACCGTCCTCCGGCGGTCTCGACCGTCCTGACATCGTGCTCCGGAAGGGGCGCTTGACCCTCGTCAACGGCCACCTGACGCCGCAGCAGTCCATGATCGAGGACCTCCTCTTCCTCGACGACGCACTGACGGCCGGTGACGTCGACCACCTCCTCATCCGTGGGAACGACCGTCGCCCGGTGATCGCCGTCGACGAGCGTGACCGCCAGCGGGCCGAGAGCGCCGTGATGGCCGCGGCCGCGGGCGAGCCGTTCTACGCCAAGCCGCCGGGCAAGTCCGCGGTGCTCGTCCTCGACGACGGCTTCGGCCCGTCCGAGGAACTCGTGCTGCGCCTGTTCCGCCCGCGTCTCGAGCCGCTCGGGCGCCTCCGGTACGGCGCCGAGACGAGTGTGCAGCTCGAGTTCTGGCGCGTCACCGAGACCGAGGTGCTCGCGCCCGTCGAGAACGCCCTGATGCGGCGCAGCCTGCCGATCGAGGAGTTCGTGCTCGTCGACATCGAGCGGTACGGCCGGTCCTGGCAGACCGTCGAGCACATGTTCGACGACCACGTCTCCGACATCCGGTTCCCGATCGACATCGTCTTCTCCTGGGTGGACGGCAACGCGATCGAGTACCAGCGCGCACGCCAGGCCGCGCAGGCCGACGCCGTGCTGGGGGAGGGCGACGACGCCCCGGCCCGGTTCCGGCAGATCAACGAGCTCAAGTACGCCCTGCGGTCCGTGCACATCTTCGCGCCGTGGATCCGCCGCATCTACATCGCCACGGACTCACCGGCGCCGGCGTGGCTCGCCGACCACCCCAAGGTGCGGATCGTCCGGAGCGAGGAGTTCTTCGCCGACCCCGCCGTGCTGCCCACGCACAACTCGCAGGCCGTCGAGTCGCAGCTGCACCACATCCCCGGGCTCAGCGAGCACTTCATCTACTCGAACGACGACATGTTCTTCGGCCGGGACACCGACCCCTCGGTGTTCTTCAGCCCGGGCTCCGTGACGAAGTTCATCCTCGCGGACACCCGCATCGGCCTCGGCGTGAACAACGCGGCCCGCAGCGGGTTCGAGAACTCCGCGCGGGTGAACCGGCGGCTCCTGCAGCAGCGCTTCGGCGCGGTCACGACCCGGCACCTCGAGCACGCCGCGACGCCGCTCCGGAAGAGCATCATGACCGAGATGGAGCACGAGTTCGCCGACGAGTTCCGCGCGACGGCCGCGTCACGCTTCCGCGCCGCGGACAACATCTCGGTGACGAACTCGCTCTACCACTACTACGCGCTGCTCACCGGTCGCGCGATCATCCAGGAGAACGCGTCCGTCGCGTACGTCGACACGACGATGCAGGCCGGACTCCGGGAGCTCGACGAACTCCTGAAGAAGCGCAACGTCGACTTCTTCTGCCTCAACGACGGCAGCTTCCCCGAGGTGAGCGACGAGGAGCGCACGGACCGCGTCACGTCGTTCCTGGAGCGGTACTTCCCGTTCCCGGCGCCGTGGGAGCGACCGGGCGCTTAGGACGCGCCAGCGGCCTGCCCGGTCGCTCCGGGCGAGCTTGCGAGCCCGGCGCCGGAGCCCGGCCACGTCGGACGCCCACGGCCCCCGGGCACCCCAGGAGGGGCGGGGGGGGGGGGGGGGGGGGGGGGCGCGGCGCCCCCCCGCCGCCCGGCG
>JASCOJ010000010.1 GCA_029959645.1 Microbacteriaceae bacterium PS02332
CGGCGGGGATTACACACTAAAAACCCCCCCCGGGGGCGTCCCCGCCCCGGGGGGGGGGGGGGGCGCGCCCGCCGGCACCGAGGTCTTCTGGCCCGGTCGCGACTGACCGACGCCAGGGTCCCGCCCACCCCGCGCTCGCTAGCATGAGCGTTCCACCCATCGACAGGAGTCCATCGATGTCCGAAGCCACCCGCACCGTCACCGTCGCCAGCGCGTCCGGTCTGCACGCCCGCCCGGCGTCCCTGTTCGTCCAGAGCGTCACCGCCTCGGGCCACCAGGTGACGATCGCCAAGGGCGAGAAGTCGGCCAACGCCGGCAGCATCCTGGGCCTGCTCGGGCTCGGCGTCGAGAACGGCGACGAGGTCGTGCTCACCGTGACCGGCGACGACGCCGAGGCCACCGCGGACACCCTCGTCGACTTCCTGCAGACGGACCACGACGCGGCCTGACCCGCTGCGGCCCGCAGGGCCGCCGACGGGACCGATGCCGGCCTGGAGGCCCGGTGCCAGCTGGCGCCGGCCTCCAGGCCGTCGTCGTCCCCGGTCCGTGGCCGCCGATAGGCTGGCGGGCATGACCCGCCTGCGCCTCGCGACCGTCAACGTCAACGGCATCCGTGCCGCGTTCCGCAAGGGGATGGGCGACTGGCTCGCCGACCGCGACGTCGACGTGCTGGCCCTGCAGGAGGTCCGCGCCTCGACCGACGACCTCACCGGGCTGCTCGGCGACGAGTGGGACGTCGTGCACGACCCGGCGACGGCGAAGGGCCGGGCCGGGGTGGCCATCGCCTCCCGGCACACCGCGACGATCCACCGCGTCGCGCTCGGTGCCGACGACTTCGACTCGGCCGGGCGCTGGCTCGAGGCCGACTACGAGATCGGCGGCCGGACCGTCACCGTGGTGTCGACGTACGTGCACTCGGGCGAGGCGGACACCCCGAAGCAGGACGAGAAGTGGAAGTTCCTCGACGCGATGTCCGAGCGGCTCCCCGCGCTCCGGGCGCACAACCCGCTCGCGGTCGTCGTCGGTGACCTCAACGTCGGGCACGACCAGCGCGACATCAAGAACTGGAAGGGCAACGTCAAGCGGGCGGGCTTCCTGCCGCGCGAGCGTGCCTACTTCAGCCGGTTCTTCGGGGCCGACGGCGAGCAGGTCGAGGGGGCCGACGGGTCGTCCGGGCCCGGCCTCGGGTGGGTCGACGTCGGGCGCGCACAGGCCGGTGACGTCGACGGGCCGTACACGTGGTGGTCCTGGCGCGGTCAGGCGTTCGACAACGACTCCGGCTGGCGCATCGACTACCAGGTCGCGACGCCCGATCTCGCGGCGACGGTGACCTCGTACACCGTGGACCGCGCCGCGGCCTACGACCAGCGATGGTCCGACCACGCCCCCGTGGTCGTCGACTACGAGCTCTGATCCCCCACTCGCTCCCGAGCACCAGGACCTCCGCATGACCAGCACACGCATCTTCTCCGGCATCCAGCCCTCGGCGGGCTCCCTCCACCTCGGCAACTACATCGGTGCGCTCATGCAGTGGCGTGACCTGCAGGACGACTCCGACGCCATCTACTGCGTGGTCGACATGCACGCGATCACCTCCCCGCAGGACCCGGCCGAGCTCCGGGCCAGCACCCGGGCCACCGCGGCGCAGTACATCGCCTCGGGCATCGACCCGTCGAAGTCGACGCTGTTCGTGCAGTCGCACGTCCCCGCGCACGCCGAGCTCGCCTGGGTGCTCAACACGCTGACCGGCTTCGGTGAGGCCAGCCGGATGACCCAGTTCAAGGACAAGTCCGCGCGCCAGGGCGCCGAGTCCGCCTCGGTCGGGCTCTTCACGTACCCGGTCCTGATGGCCGCCGACATCCTGCTCTACGACACGGCGGTCGTGCCGGTGGGCGACGACCAGCGCCAGCACGTCGAGCTGACCCGCGACCTCGCGGGGCGGTTCAACTCCCGCTTCGGCGACACGTTCGTCGTGCCGCAGGCCCGGATCGGCTCCGAGACCGCGCGCATCTACGACCTGCAGGACCCGACGAGCAAAATGAGCAAGTCGGCCGCGTCCGACAACGGCCTCGTCCGCCTGCTCGACGACCCGAAGCGGACCGCGAAGAAGATCCGGTCGGCCGTCACGGACACCGAGCGCGAGATCCGCGCCGACCGGCAGGCGAAGCCGGGGGTCACGAACCTCCTCGCGATCCTCTCCGCCTTCACCGGGACCCCGGTCGCCGACCTCGAGACGTCGTTCGCCGGCAAGGGCTACGGCGACCTCAAGGGCGAGGTGGCGGACGCCGTCGTCGCCGAGCTCGAGCCGGTCCGCGCCCGCACCCTCGAACTCCTCGACGACCCGGCCGAGCTCGACCGCCTGCTCGCCGTCGGCGCCGACCGTGCCGAGGCCATCGCGAACGCCACCCTCGCCCGGGTGTACGAGGCCATCGGCTTCGTGCCCCGCACCCGCTGAGCGTCGCCGTGATCCCCGTCACCCTCGAGTCGCCGCTCGTCCGGCTGGACGTCCCGACGCGCGCCGACACCGTGGCGATCGCCCAGGCCTGCCAGGACCCGGAGATCGCCCGCTGGACGACGATCCCGCAGCCGTACCGACCGCAGGACGCCCACGCGTTCGTCGACGCGCTCGTCGGCCCCGGGTGGGCCTCGGACCGCGAGTACACGTGGGCAATCCGGCGGCAGGGGTCCACGTGGCTCGACGGCGTGATCAGCTGGCGCACGGCCGCCCGTGACCTCGGGTTCTGGCTCGCCCCCGCAGCGCGCGGGCTCGGGCTCATGCACGACGCGGTCGAACTCGTCGTCGCGTTCGCCTTCGCGCAGGGCGCACCCGACGTGTACTGGGAGTGCTACGAGGGCAACACCGCCTCGGCGGCCGTCGCCCGACGCGCCGGCTTCGCCTACACCGGGTCCGGCGACGCGCTCATCCCGAACCGGGACGGCTCGCCCGCTCCGGCGTGGAAGGCGCTGCGGCGCGCGGACGGCACCCCGGCCTCCGACCTCGCCTGGCCGACCGCCGCGCCGGACGACGGTCCGGGCGCGGGGACGACCGACACCGGGCACGGTGCTGCCCGCGGTCCCGTCTCGTGACCGACGCAGCGGTGCCGACGCCGGCCGGCGGCACGGTCACCGACGCCGAGGTCCGGGCCATGCGCCGGGCGCTCGAGCTCGCCGAGCGCGGCCCGGTCGTCGGCGACCACGCCCGGGTCGGCGCGGTCCTCCTGGCACCGGACGGGACCGTCCTCGGCGAGGGCTGGCACCGCGGCGCCGGCACGCCGCACGCCGAGGTCGACGCGATGTCCCGGGTCGACCCTGCCCTGCTGCGCGGCGCCACCGCCGTGGTCACCCTCGAACCGTGCGACCACACGGGTCGGACCGGGCCGTGCTCGGTCGCCCTCATCGGCGCCGGGGTCGCCCGGGTCGTCTACGCCGTCGACGACCCCGGGGCCGTGGCCTCCGGCGGAGCGGAGCGGCTGCGCGGCGCGGGCGTCGAGGTCGTCAGCGGCGTGCTCGCCGCCGAGGCCGAGGCCTTCCTCGAACGGTGGCTGCTGTCCGTCCGGCTCGGACGCCCCTGGGTGACCGTGAAGTGGGCCGCGAGCCTCGACGGCCGTGCCGCCGCCGCGGACGGCACGAGCAAGTGGATCACCGGCGCCGCCGCCCGGCAGCACGTCCACGAGCAGCGTGCGGCCCACGACGCCGTGCTCGTCGGGACCGGCACGGCGCTGGCGGACGACCCGGGCCTCACCGCGCGGGGCGACGCCGGCGAGCTCCTCGCCGACCAGCCGCTGCCGGTGGTCCTCGGCGACCGCGCGGTCCCGGCCGACGCAGCACTCCGTCGGCACCCGCGGGGGCTCCTCACCATCCCCGGCCACGACCTCCACCAGGCGCTCCGGACCCTCCGCGAGCAGGGCGTGCACAGCGTCCTCGTCGAGGGCGGTCCGACCGTCGCGTCGGCGGTGATCGCGGCGGGGCTCGCCGACGAACTGCTCGTCTACCTGGCGCCCGTGCTGCTCGGCGGCCCGCGGGTCGCGCTCGGCGACATCGGCGTGGGAAGCATCCGGGCGGCGCGGCCGTTGCGGGTACTGTCCACGACCAGCCTGGGCCCCGACCTGCTGGTCCGCGCCCGCCCCACTCCCCCGGCCACCGCCGGGGACGACGGGGCCCGACCCGACCGGAGCCGCACATGACCGACGCACTGACCTCCGCCACCCCCGGCAGCCCGGTGCAGTTCGAGGTCGCCACCACGGTGCCGACCACCCACGGCACCGTCGAGATGCGCGCCTACCGCGACCTCGTGACCGGCGCCGAGCACGTCGCCGTCATCGGATCGACCCCGGACGGCGCGGCCCCGGCGGACGGCGCACTCGTCCGCGTGCACTCCGAGTGCCTGACCGGCGAGGCGTTCGGGTCGCTGAAGTGCGAGTGCAGGCCACAGCTCGACGCCGCCCTCGACACCATCGCCGCCGAGGGCGGGGTCGTCGTGTACCTGCGCGGGCAGGAGGGCCGCGGCATCGGCCTCGTCAACAAGCTGAAGGCGTACCGCCTGCAGGAGGACGGCCTCGACACCCTCGACGCGAACCTGGCCCTGGGCCTCCCGGCCGACTCGCGCGACTACGGCGGGGCCGCCGGGATCCTCAACGACCTCGGCATCACCCGGGTCCGGCTGCTCTCGAACAACCCCGAGAAGCGCAAGCAGCTCGAGGAGCACGGCATCGTCGTCGACGAACTCGTGCCGCTCGTCGTCGGCGTCGCACCGCAGAACGCCGGCTACCTCGACACGAAGCGTGACCGGATGGGCCACACGCTGCCGGCACACCTGGAGCCGGGCACGACGGTCTGACGCCGTCAGGCTCCGGACGGCGACTTCTGGGCGGATTCGCAGGTGACCGACATCCGTCGTACACTGGTGCTCCCGTCACGAGCGGTCCACCACCCCGAACGCACCCGACCGGAGCCCGCGCCACCCCGCGCGAACCGGTCGGCGTCCGCAGTTCGCCGTCACCGCCCGCCGAGGGCGCCCTCCTCCCGGAGTCCCAGCACGTCATGACCGCCGCACCGGCACGTCCCACGTCCGCCCCCGCCACGAACCCACGCTCCCGCGTCGTCATCGCGAGCCTCGTCGGCACCTCGATCGAGTTCTACGACTTCTACGTCTACGCGACGGCCGCCGTCCTCGTGTTCCCGACGCTGTTCTTCCCGAACGAGGACCCGACCGCGTCGCAGCTGTCCTCCTTCGTCACCTTCGCGCTGGCGTTCTTCGCCCGCCCGGTGGGGTCGATCGTCTTCGGGCACTTCGGCGACCGCGTCGGCCGGAAGACCACCCTCGTGGCCTCCCTGCTCGTGATGGGGGGCGCGACCTTCCTCATCGGCTGCCTGCCGACCTTCGGCTCGGTCGGCATCCTGGCCCCGGTCCTCCTCGCCGTGCTCCGCTTCGCCCAGGGCGTCGGACTCGGCGGTGAGTGGTCCGGTGCGGCCCTCCTGGCGACGGAGAACGCCCCGGCCGGCCGGCGCGGTGTGTTCGGGTCGCTCCCGCAGCTCGGCGCCCCGATCGGCTTCCTGCTCGCCAACGGCCTGTTCATCGTCATCAACGCCGCGATGCCCGCCGCGGCCGACGGCACCGCGAACCCGGACTTCCAGGCGTGGGGCTGGCGGCTGCCGTTCCTGCTGTCCTCGGTGCTCGTCGTCGTCGGGCTCTACGTGCGGTTCAAGCTCGTCGAGTCGACGGTGTTCCGGGGCGTGCAGGAGTCCGGCACGGTCGCGAAGCTGCCGCTCGGTCGGGTGTTCCGCACGTCGTGGAAGGCGCTCCTCATCGGCACCTTCGGGATGGTCGCCACGTACGTGCTCTTCTACTTCATGACCGCGTTCACGCTCCTGTACGGCACGACCGGAGCCGAGCACGGCCCGCTGGTCCCGAAGGTCGGGCTCGGCTACACCCGCGGCGAGTTCCTCACGCTGCTCATGATCGGCGTCGTGTTCTTCGGCCTCTTCACGCCGGTCGCCGGGTTCCTCGCCGACAAGTACGGGCGCCGTCGCACGCTCATCCCGACGACGGTCGGCATCGCGCTGTTCGGCCTGACCTTCCAGTTCTGGTTCGCGGCCGCAACCGGGCCGATCACCGTCGTCACGTTCCTCATCGTCGGCCTCTCGCTGATGGGGCTGACCTTCGGACCGATGGGCGCCCTGTTGCCCGAGCTCTTCCCGACGACCGTCCGCTACACGGGCTCGGCGGTCGCGTACAACGTCGCGTCGATCCTCGGGGCGTCGTTCGCGCCGTCGATCGCGCTGGCCCTGTGGAAGCCGGACGGGGACATCTTCCGGGTCGGCCTCTACCTGTCGATCGCCGCGGTCGTCACCCTCGTCGCCCTGCTGTTCGTCCGGGAGACCCGCGGCAGCGACTTCGGCGCGGCCGACGCGGCCCGTCCCGCCGACGGCGGCGACCGGACGGACGCCTCCGCCTCCTGCCCGGCGCGCGGCGGTGGGAACGCACCGCCGGGAGGCCCGTCATCAGCAGGTGACGGGCCTCCCGTCCGTTCCGGGGTGCGCGGACGGCGGACACCACCGCGGCGGTCGGCGGACGGTGCGACAATCGGACCACGATGAGTTCCCTGTTCGCACGCCCGAAGAAGGACGACGGCCCGCGCGCCTCGTTCGGCCGTCTGCTGTCCTACCTGTTCGAGAACAAGCCGGCGATGGTCGTCATCATCGTGCTGAGCATCCTCGGCGCTGCGGCGTCGCTCGCGCAGCCGTTGCTCGTCAACCAGGTCATCACGGCCGTGCAGCACGGCCGGACGCTGTCGACGCTCGTCTGGGCGCTGGTCGTCCTCGTGCTCGTCGCCGGCGTGCTGAACGGCGTGCAGCACTTCCTGCTGCAGCGGGCCGGTGAGGGCGTCGTGCTCTCCACCCGTCGCAAGCTCATCGCGCGCATCCTCAACCTGCCGGTCTCGGAGTTCGACACCCGGCGCACCGGCGACCTGGTGTCCCGCGTCGGCAGCGACACGACCCTGCTGCGGGCCGTGCTCACGCAGGGGCTCATCGAGTCGATCGGCGGCACGCTGACCTTCGTCGGCGCGATCGTCGCGATGGCGGTCATCGACCCGCTGCTGCTCGGGATCGTCATCGTCATCGTGGTCATCGCCATCGTCGTCGTCGGTGGGCTGAGCCGCCGGATCCGCGTCGCCTCGAAGCGCGCGCAGGAGAAGGTCGGCGACCTGACCGCGGCCGTCGAGCGGGGCATCAGCGCCGTCCGGACCATCCGTGCCGCCGGCGCCACCACCCGCGAGGTCAGCGAGGTCGACGGCCACGCCACCGAGGCGTACAAGCGCGGGCTCGACATCGCCCGGATGTCGGCGTTCGTCGTCCCGGTCGCGAGCATCGTCATGCAGGTGGCGTTCATCGCCGTGCTCGGCATCGGCGGAGCGCAGGTCGCCGCGGGGCAGATCACCATCGCCACCCTGATCACGTTCATCCTGCTGCTCTTCATGATGGTGATGCCGCTCGGGCAGGCCCTCGGCGCCGTCGTCGCGGTCGCGCAGGCGCTCGGCGCGCTCGGTCGGATCGAGGAGATCCTGCACCTGCCCACGGAGGACCAGGACGACGCCGCGGTGCGTCCCGCGACCGCCGTCGCGACCGACGACGCGATCACCTTCGAGCACGTCACCTTCCGGTACGGACGAGCGGCGGACGCATCGGGTGCCGACGGCGCGACCGGTGCCGCGACGGGTCCTGACCGGTCGGGAGGCGCGGGTGCCGGAACCGACAACGCGCGCGCCGACGACGTGGTGCTCGACGACGTCTCGTTCCGGGTCCCCCGTGGAGCGCGCGTCGCGCTCGTGGGCCCGTCCGGTGCCGGCAAGTCGACGACCCTCGCACTCATCGAACGGTTCTACGACCCGACCGCCGGCGTGATCCGCATCGGCGGCATCGACGTCCGGGGGCTGGACCGCACCGAGCTCCGCGCCCAGCTCGGGTACGTGGAACAGGACGCCCCCGTGCTCGCCGGCACCCTCCGCGCGAACCTGCTGCTCGGCTCACCCGAGGCCACCGAGGACGACTGCGTCCGCGTGCTCGAGGCGGTGAACCTCGGCGAGGTGCTGCACCGCGACGCGCGCGGCCTCGACGCCCAGGTCGGCGAGGACGGCGTGATGCTCTCCGGCGGCGAACGCCAGCGGCTCGCGATCGCCCGGGCCCTGCTCGCGGCCCCGCCGATCCTGTTGCTCGACGAGTCGACGTCGTCGCTCGACGGCGTGAACGAGCAGCGGATGCGGCTCGCGATCGACGCCGTCGCCGAGGACCGCACGCTCCTCGTGATCGCACACCGGCTCTCGACGGTCGTCGACTCCGACGTCATCGTGGTGCTCGAGCACGGTCGGGTCGTCGGGACCGGCACCCACTCCGAGCTCGTGCAGAGCACCCCGCTCTACCGCGACCTCGCGAAGCACCAGCTCCTGGTCTGACCGGTCCGGTCGGGCGCGGTCAGCCGGCGAACGGGTCGGGCGTCAGGACGTAGACCGTCTCGAGGTACTCCTCGAGGCCCTCGTGCGAGCCCTCACGGCCGAGCCCGGACGCCTTCACGCCGCCGAACGGGAACGCCGCGTTCGAGACGACGCCGGTGTTCAGCCCGAGCATCCCGGTCTCGAGCCGCTCGGCCAGCCGCTGCCCGCGGGCGAGGTCGGTCGTGAACGCGTAGGCGACGAGCCCGTACTCGGTGTCGTTCGCGAGCCGGATGCCCTCCTCCTCGGTGGCGAACCGGGTGATCGAGACGACCGGCCCGAAGATCTCGGTGGACAGGATCTCCGAGCCCGGCTGCACGTCGTCGAGGACGGTCGGCGCGTAGAACGTGCCTTCCCGGTCGACCCGCTGCCCGCCGGTGACGAGTCGGGCACCCCGGGCGACGGCGTCGTCCACGAGCCCGGCGGCCTTGTCGACCGCACGGCCGTCGATGAGCGGCCCGATGTCCGTGCCGTCCTCGCTCCCCCGGCCGATGCGGAGCGCCTCGACCCGGCGGGTCAGCGCCGCGGTGAAGTCGTCGGCGATGCCCTCCTGCACGAAGAAGCGGTTCGCGGCGGTGCACGCCTCGCCGACGTTGCGGAACTTCGCGAGCATCGCCGCGTCGACCGCGCGGTCGAGGTCGGCGTCGTCGAACACGAGGAGCGGGGCGTTGCCGCCGAGCTCCATGCTCGTCTTGAGCACGTTGTCCGCGGCCTGCTTGAGGAGTGCCGACCCGACCGGCGTCGACCCGGTGAAGGTGAGCTTCCGGAGCCGACGGTCGGCGATGACCGGCGCGGACAGGGCCTTCGCGTCCGACGAGGGCACGACGTTGAGGACACCGTCCGGCAGCCCGGCACGGCGGAACAGCTCCGCGAGGAACAGCGTCGTCAGCGGGGTGAGGTCCGCGGGCTTGATGACCACCGTGCATCCGGCCGCGAGCGCCGGCCCGATCTTCCGGGTCGCCATCGCCAGCGGGAAGTTCCACGGCGTGATCGCGTACACCGGGCCGACCGGGCGCTTCAGGACGATGCCCCGGCCGGTGCCCTCGGGGTTCGTGCGGTAGTCGCCGCGGATGCGGACGGCCTCCTCCGAGAACCAGCGGAGGAACTCGGTGCCGTAGGTCACCTCGCCCCGGGACTCCGCGAGCGGCTTGCCCATCTCGAGCGTCATGAGGGCGGCGAGGTCCTCGGTGTGCTCGCGGGCGAGGTCGAAGGCCCGGCGCAGCACGTCGGACCGCTCACGCGGAGCGGTGGCGGCCCATGCCTCCTGGGCGGCGGAGGCGGCGTCGAGCGCGGCGATGCCGTCCTCGGGGGTCGCGTCGGCGACCGACGCGAGCACCGCGCCCGTGGACGGGTCGTGCACGTCGAACGTGGCGCCTCCGGACGCCGGGCGCCAGGTGCCGCCGATGAGGAGGCCCGTGGGCACGTGCTCGACGCGGACGCTCGCGTCCGCCACCGTGGTCGTCGTGCTGGTGTCGTCGGTCACAGGACCGCTCCTCCCGGGCTCGCGAGCCCCTCGTCGAGGTCGCTCCGGCCGGTGTGGCCGCCCTCGTCACGGATCTCCTCCAGCGCCGCCTCGCTCGCCGCCGGGTCCACACCGGCGACGAGGTCCTCGTACACGAAGACGTCGAGCCCGGCGTGCACCCCGTCGAGCGCGGACGCCCGGACGCAGTGGTCCGTCGCGATGCCGACGATGTCGAGGGCGTGCACCTTCCGGTCGTAGAGCACGTCGGTCAGGTCCGCACCGGTGTCGGTGACGCCCTCGAACGCGGAGTAGGCGGGCTCGCCCTGTCCCTTCGTGACGTGCACGTCGACGTCGCTCGTGTCGAGCGCCGGGTGGTACTCCGCTCCCGGGGTCCCGGCGACGCAGTGCACCGGCCAGGTGGTGCGGAAGTCCGGGCCCTCGGGACCGGCGAAGTGGCCGCTGTTGTCCCCCGTGGCGTCGTGCCAGTCGCGCGACGCGACGACGAGGTCGTACTCGTCCGCGTGCCGGCGGAGGAAGGCGGAGATCCGCTCGGCCAGGGCCGCTCCGCCGGTGACCGCGAGCGTGCCGCCCTCGGTGAAGTCGTTCTGGACGTCGGTGATGAGCAGTGCCCGGGTCATTTCTCCATCCAACACCCGGCGGGTCAGGACGAGGCCAGCGACCCCCCGCATCGGTAGGTGGCCGCGGTGACCGCGTCGAGCGCCGGCAGCGCCGCTGCGCGCGGCGACCCGATGGCGTAGAACGCGAAGGTCAGCCGCTTGCCGTCGGCGGCGTCGATGTACCCGCCGAGGGTGTTCGCGCTGTCGATCCACCCGGTCTTCGCGTGCACCTTGCCGCGCGCGACCGCGTTCGCGCCCGTGAAGCGGCTGGCGAGCGTCCCGGACACCCCGGCGACCGGCAAGACCTGGGCGAGCGTGCCGAGGCCCTGCTGCCCGGCCGCGACCGGCACCATGAGCCGTGCGACGAACTCGGGCGACACCGCGTTCGACGCGCTCTCCCCCGACCCGTCACGGATCGTGATGCCCCCGGCGTCCAACCCGTAGGTGGTCAGGGCCCGCTGGTACACGCCGGTCAGGGACGCGGCGGACCCACCGGCACCGGACTCCTTCGAGGAGATGCGGGCGAGCATCTCCGCGAGGGTGTTGTCCGAGTTCGGGATCATCTGCCCGATGAGGTCCGACACCGGCTGCGAGGACACCTGGGCGATCGTGGTCTGCGAGGTCGTCGCCCGCTCCGTGACCTGCGCGGTCGAGGCCCCGACGACCCCGGCGTTCGCGAGCGCGGTCCGGAAGGCGTTCCCGGCACGGCCGATCGGGTCCGTCGACCGCGGCGACGTGGCAGCGGCCGGGTTCGCCCGGTCACCGTCGACCATGAGCGCGGTCACCTCGGGCTGGTAGCCGATCGTCCGCTCCGACACCGGCCACGTCGGGTCCCAGGCGTCGGCAGCGCTCCAGTAGGTGCCGTCGGCGACGATCGTCGTGACCGGCGTGTCACCGAGCCGGGCCTTCACCTGCTGCGCGAGCTGCGGGAGGGTCGGAGCACCCGGGTAGACCGTGCCGCCGCCGGCGGACAGGGTGGCGTCGCCGTGCCCGACGAGGGCGATCGTGCCGTTGCCCTCGTCCGTGACGGTCGTCGGGATCCGGTGGGCGCCGCCGAGGACGGACAGCGCGGTGGCGCTCGTCAGGGTCTTCATCACGCTGCCGGTCTGCGCCGGCGTGCTGCCGCTCCGCGACCAGAGCACCTCGCCCGTCGTGGCGTCCAGGACCGCGCCCTCGAAGCGGCCGAGGCCACTGGCGGAAGCGGCGGAGGCGATCGAACAGGTCCGGGGCGCCGCCGCCTGCGGCGCCGCCGTCGGGGTCGCGGTCGGGGTCGCGGTCGGCGTCGCGGACGCCACCGGCGTCGGGGTGGCCGTCGGCGTGGCGGACCGCGTCGGGCCGGCGCTGCGCGTCGACGTGGCGGCGGGAGGGAGCGGGTCACCGGCAGCCGTCGCGGCGTTCACCGCGACCACCCCGCCCGAGCCGAGCGCGAGGATGGTGACGAGGCCACCGACGGCCCAGGGCACCGGCTTCCGGGCGATGGAGGCGCGGAGACGGCCGAAGGCGCCGGACCCGCCAGCAGCGCCGGCAGGTGCGGCAGGTGCGGCGGTGGCCGCGCGCCGGCCGGAGCGCCGTGTGGGATCGGTCGCCTCCCGGTGGTCGTCAGCGGGGGGCGGGGTACCTGGTGCGTCGGACATCGCGGACGATCCTACGGGGCGTGACCCCGCGCCTCCAGGCCCGGTCGGTCGTCACCACGTCCACCGGCACGGGTCGGTGCGCGTCAGTCCTCGTCGTCGGCCGCGTAGCGGACGCCGACCTGCCGGCGTGCCTCGTCCATGGCGGCCATGATCGCCACGGTCTGCTCCGGGTCCATCGGGCCGCCGTCCCGGCGGCCGGTGGTGATCATCGCCTCGAGTGCCCGGGCCTCGTGCGCGTAGCCCACGAGTTCCTCGCGCCCGTCGAACTCCTCGACCACGGCACCGTCCCGGTCGCGGATCCGCCAGGTCGTCGGGACCTGCCAGGTCGGGTCGAGGTCGATGCGCCCCTCGGTACCGATGATCGACGCACTGTCCGGGCTGGCGAGGTCGAGGGCGAAGTGCAGCACCGACTGGGCCCCGCCCTCGTGCGTCATCACGATGCCCATCTGCTCGTCGACGCCCTGGTCGCTGAGCGTCCCCGCCGCCACGAGCGACGTCGGGACGCCGAGCACGTCCACCGCGAACGACAGCGGGTAGACGCCGAGGTCGAGGAGCGCGCCACCACCGAGCGCCGGATCGCGCAACCGGTGCCGCGGGTCCGTCGGCAGCGCCTGGTGGTGCGTCGCCTGCACGAGACGCGGGGTGCCGATCCGTCCCTCGGCGATCACCTGGCGGATCATCGCCGACTGCGGCAGGAAGCGGGTCCACATCGCCTCGAGGACGGCGACGTCGGCCTGTCGCGCGGCGTCGACCACCCGGCGCGCCTGCGCAGCCGTGAGGGTGAAGGCCTTCTCGACGAGCACGTGTTTGCCGGCACCGATCGCGAGCAGGGCGTCCTCGGCGTGCCGCGAGTGCGGCGTCGCGATGTAGACCGCGTCGACCTCGGGGTCGGCCACGAGGGACGCGTAGTCACCGTGCGCTCGCGGGATGTCGAACTCGGCGGCGAAGGCACGGGCGCCCTCGTCGGTGCGCGACCCGACCGCGGTGAACTCCACCCCCGCGGCGGCGCAGTCGCTGACGAAGGACCGGGCGATGCCACCGGTGCCCAGGACTCCCCATCGAACGGTCATGAGGACTGTCTACCAGGGTGAGCGGGACGGCCGTGCGGTGTGGACGGTCAGTCGATCCTGCGGTAGCCGGAGATGATCTGCCGACCCTGCCGGTCGGTGATCTCCGTGATGCCCTGCGCGCGGAGCAGGGCCAGCTGGTTCGACGGCACGATCCAGTACGTGTGCTGGCCGTGGTCGATCACGACGTACTCGTCGGGTGCCCCGGCGGTCCTGCTCGGGACGTGGGTCAAGCGGATCATGTCATCCTCCTCGTCGTTCCCCGTTGCGGGGTCGTGGCTGCCGTCGAACTCGAAGTGCCAGGGTTCGACCTGGGCGAACCCGTCGCCGCGGGGCTGCCACCCGTACCGAGGCGCGTGGGTGTTCATCCAGACCTTCTGCGGCGACCCGGCGATCTGCACGCCGCCGGCGAAGTCACAGGCCAGCGCCCACCCGTGGAGGGACGTCCCGGGCCGCGCCGCGAGGTTGCCGGTGCCGGCCTGGTACCGGTCCCAGTTGACCTGCTGCGTCGCGAAGTCGCGGTACGCCTCCTCGATCGCGAGCGGGCGTCCGAACCGCTCGGCGTAGGCGGCGGAGAGGTCCTGGTAGGCGATGGCCGCGTCCGGGCGGAGGTACGGCTGGCCGGTGTTCGCGGGCACCCGTGTGAGCACCGAGACCGGGATCCGGCCGTTCGCGTACCCGCCCCAGGACGACGCGGACACGACGGCCGCCCGCATGCTCGGGTCCACAGCTGGACCGGACTCCGGGAAGGGCGCCCCTCCCCCGCCCGTGGCCGCCGACGCCGGGCCTGGAGCGCCGCACTCGGTCACCATGGCCCCGACCGAGGCCAGCGCTCCCCACGTGAGCACCTGACGGCGGGTCGGACCGGTACGACTGGCAGCTGCGTCGCTGTCGCTCATGCGCCTCCCTCCCGATCCCGGGCATCGGGTGACCTACCCCAGCCCATCGCCGTACTGGAATGCTACACACCACGACCTCGTCGTCGTCGAAGGTGGACGGACGACACCGAGCCCGAAGTGGCTCGTTCGAGGACAGCGGAACCGCGAGACGCCCCGTTGCCGTTCAACACGACCGCGTTCGACGACGCGAACACCCTGCACGGCAGCCTCGTCATGTTCGTCCGCCTCTGCGCCGGACGACTCCGCCGGCAGGCACCCGGCGCCGCGAAGAACGCGTGGACGAACGCGGAGGGACGCGTCGTCGGCCTCCCCGGCGAACACCACCCCCGGCGATGCACGCCAGGCCGTGTCCGTCATGGCGACGTGGCTCGTCGCGCACCTCGAGGACCTCTGCTGGCAGGAGATCCACGACGTCGAGTGAATGTCCGACGAGCTCCGCAACGTGTGGACCATCAAGTCGCGGTGGCCCACGAAGCGGCAGTCGTACTGGTCACCGCTGCCCTACCCGACCGACGGCGGACGCGTCGCCGTGTACCCGCCAGAGACGGCTGACGCGGCGGAGACGGCTTCGTGCATGCAGTGCGGCCGCCAGTTCACCGCAGACGAGTACCAGGCGTACCTCCGCGCCTACAACGCCAGCCGGCAGACGATCGGCGACACCGCAGCAGATGCGCCTCTCCGAACGCGTCAAGGCGCAGCTGCTCGCGAATTATGAGAGGACCGCATAACACGATCAAGCTCGCACCGGGCCTAGCCTGCTGTCATGACGGACTGGTCTGAGGTACTTGCCCCTGGGATCACAACGATCGGCGTTGTAGCTGCGGCAGCCCTGACTCGAAACCGTGGAGGAACCGACCATAGGGCCGAGTTGAAGGCGGACCTCGAGATACTTGATGCGCTGCCCAGTGAATCACCTGCTCGTGAGGCGCTTCTCGCGGACATTGAGCGTCGGATCGTCGGGTCATCGACGGCGGACACCAAGCGCCGCGACCCGGCAGGCGTCGCCCTCGGGTTTTTCTTCCTCGGGCTGGCAATCTGGCTCGCAGTGCTCGCGGTCAACGCGTCGGGGGCGCTCCACGGGATCTTCCTCGGTTGCGCCATCGCGGTCGGTGCGTTGGGTATCTACGGGGTTGGCGCTGATCTGCGCAAGGTGGAGCGTGACGCGAAAGGGCGACCTATCCGTTAGGGGCGGTTCGCATAATGCCCAGCAGTCACCCCGACTGCTGGGCCGTCCCCCGGCGGTACCCGTTCCGGCCCACCCATGACGTCGCCTACGAGGAGGGGTGGACTCAGGAGGGGTTAGACCCAGGGCACCGTCTTCTTCCAATACCACATCGACTTCACGACCCCCGTCGCATCGAGGATCAGCAGCAGCAGGCTGAGAGCGAGTGCAATCAGGGCAATGATCGCACTCGCGTGTGTAAACGAGAGAGCCGTCGGGTCAGGGGCGCCAGTCTCACTGCCTACAACCGAGACGGACGTCGACCCGACGAAGGACACGAGAGAGCCTGCCGCGGGGACAACAGCGGCGACGAGGCTGAGCCACATGCCCCGCCGATTGTTGTACTTCTTGGCTAGTCCGAAAGCGAAGCGTACCACCCCGGCGAGGTAGGCAAGAGTGATTGCATTGAGGGATTGGAGGTGCTCCCACTCCTTAGCCATGTCGACGATAACGATCACCGCGAGGACGACGGCCCCAACGAGAAGTAGCGCGGCTCCAGGATATGCCACATAGGTCGGCAGTTCCCAAGTCCCTGTCTTAGGTTTTTTAGTCACCGTCTGAACCTAGAGCATAAGGAGGCGCTTGCAACTCTGCCCGGCTACTGGACGGTCAAGCAGATCGCGCGCAGCATCCCTGGATGCATTCGAGATGGCGAGGAGCGGGGCGAGTGAGCGTCCTATTGCTCCTCGCGCCCTCAGGTCCCAGGCTCGCCCGCACTCGCTGAGGCCGCGAGCCCGTTGCAGGCCGCGACTTCGCTTGCTGATGCCGCTCGAGCGGTCCTGCCACGCTCTCAACTCGAAGCTAGAGGGCTTAGTCGTCCTCTAGCGTCTGGCTCGGGACGGGTTCCGGATTGGCCTCCGCCTGAGCTCGGGTGTACGGATACCCCTCAGGCGTCGCGACCCAGATATACGTCGCGCGGAGAGCCGCCTGCCGTGCGCGGTGCTGCCCC
This sequence comes from Microbacteriaceae bacterium PS02332, assembly GCA_029959645.1. Lineage (GTDB taxonomy): Bacteria > Actinomycetota > Actinomycetes > Actinomycetales > Microbacteriaceae > Curtobacterium. The sequence goes on from JASCOJ010000010.1 coordinate 16,337, forward strand.
TTCCTCCACTCAACCTGAGGCTTGTTGTACTCGGCCTCGAACGCCTTGATGGCGTCACGCACCATCGTCTGCCCGTTCGGCTCGTTGGGGAGCGCAACCGACATGTAGAGAGCCTCTTCTGCAGCTTCCAACGCAGATCTTCGCCCCACTTCATGTCCCACAGGAAGGAGTGAGCCTTTGTCCACCATCTCGTCGACCGCGAGACGAACGAACTCCTCCATCTTTACGGCGATCCGTTGCCGATCTTCCCGTCGCTTCCGGTCCTGCTCAGCATCATTGATCAAAGCAGTGAGAGCAGCGTTGTCTCGCGATGTCCGCCGGTTGAACCTGTACGCCTGGAAGGCGATGAACGCCGAGAAACCAGCCACGAGAACGGTCGCGACGGTTTGGCATGCGGGCATCACGAAGTCACGCCACGACTCGTAGGCCAGGTCGTGCACGATCGGCTTGGCGGCGGCCGTGAGGACTGCCAAGGAATTTGAGGCAAGGAAGGACACGCAAGCACCGTACCGGCACGGAGCGACGCGCTGAGCACGGGTGCTTGACACGTTTCAGCGGCACGAATACGTTTCGAGCCGTAGGCAAGTGGTAACGAACCGCTTGCCCTTCGTGCCTCTAAGAGAAGGGCCCTCACTCCGGTGGGGGCCCTTCTCGTCGTTCCAGCACACCAGCGCCCCGAGGGAAGCCGCGCTGCGCCAACAGTTGGGTGCATGAACAACCTCGTGGAAGGAGTTGATGTGACTAGACGGACCCAGGGCAGCAGCGCCAAGCAGTGCAACGAAAGTGGCTGCGACAAGCTGGTACGAGCCCGCGGCCTCTGCTCCACTCACTACAACCAGCAACACCTCGTCGCCAGGCACGCAGTTGTTGCATCCCAGTGCAAGGCCTGTGGAGACACGGTGCGGCGGGAGGCTCGGCACGGCAGGCGATTTGTCTGCTCAGTCAAGTGCAGGAGCGTGCTGAGCGACCACTCTGGCGGCTCCTGTAGTTGGGCCGGCCGACGCGGCGTCGCGAGCTTGGAGCTACGGCTGCACAGAGGTCGTCACCTTGGAGGCCGAGACGATCTTCGATTGCGGCAACTGGACCTGTTACCTCTGGGCCAGAGCGTCAATCGAAATGCTTATACACTGGACCCCCGAGCACATGCGGTCCACCATGTCGTCTCGCTTGGGCAAGGCGGCGCGCACACTCCTGCAAACGTCCGCTGCGCCTGTCATGGGTGCAGCGGACGAAAGTCGCGGCGCTCTCATCCGCTCAGCTCAGCGTGACGTCGACACAGTGCCCCGAGGAGCGGATCGGGCGCAAGCATCCATCACGAGGATGAGCACTGAACACCTGGGCGGCCGGGACCGTCAGCTTCCGGGTAGACGGACGCGCACCCGGCCGCTCACCACCAACTTCCCCGGGCCCGCCGGCCACTCATTTAGCAGCAACGCCGCCGCCTACCCACCATCCGCGTGGGGGTCGCAGCAGCAAGCACACACAGTGCGGCGCTGAGCTCGGGGATCCTTGTGGCCGTCACGCCCGAGCAACACGCTGGTGACACGCGGAACCCGGCACCCTGACGGCCGACAATCAACAGACCTCAACGACGAGGGCAACGACCTTGACGACGTCAACACACACCGCACACTCGCCAACCGCTGGCCCACCCCGACCGGGCACGACGGACACGGCGCCCCGCTCTACCCATGGCAGCAGGCAGAACCCGCACCAGTCGACGCCGCCTGCCAAGCGCTCGATGACAAGCAGTGAGCAGCCACCACCGCAGCACCAAGCAGCGCGACGCTGACCGTGCACGTGTCCGCCACACCGCAGCCGCCTGCCACATCTGCGGTGAGCCCATTGACTAAACGCTGCCGCACACCAACCCGCGATCCTTCGTCGTCGACCACGTCATCCCACTCGCCAAGGGCGGACCCGACACCATCGACAACAAAGCAGCAGCACACCGCGACTGCAACAGCACCAAGCGCGCTCGCCTCGTCGCACCCATCGTCCGACGAAGCGGGTGGTGCATACAGGCGTTCGTGAGAACCCGGGCTACAACCCGAACGGCGTTGACACGCTGCCGGTGACCGCCTCGCCGATGACCTACTCGGCTGGGTCAACACCGCAACGGCTCTAGATCATCGGTGGAACGTGGACCGGGGTCTCCGTCAACGGGGTAAACCTGGCGACGACGAACCCGACGATCATCCTCTACGGGCCGTACGACGTCGTCGTGTTCACCTACACGGGGGGCCCCGACCGCCGTGAAGCGAAGCCGCGTGTAACGCGGCCGTCGTGGTGGCGTTACGCCACGAGAATCCCTCGGGTTCCTTCGGGAGCTCGAGGGGGTTTTCTCGTCGTTTCTGTTAGGAACGACGAATCGTGGCTGCCGCAAGCAAGGTCAAGGTCCTATCTGGATCCAGCTGCCACTTGTCACCGTACGCATCGACAAAAGTAAGACGAAGCGGCAAGTCGTCCTCATCGTCGGCGGCAGAGTCATTTTCCCAAATGAGACCGCCGTCTTCAGTGAAACCACCAGGAACTCGCCCAATGTACTGCCGCGTCATGAGACCGGTCACGTCGCTCCGTGGCTGCCATTGGCCGGCGCTGACGGCGCGTACCCACTCGACGGTCGCTGAGAAAACCGTATTGTTGGACTCGTTAACTATCGATGGCGTGTAGGTCGCATGACCTTTTCCCGCCTGCAAGCGATGGCGTTTCACCGCTAAGCGGACGGATGCGGCTTGCCGAGATGCACGTCGCTCAAGTGCGTCTTGGCGTTCCCGCTGATCGCGCTCATGCTCGCGGTCCATCGACCGGCGGTTCGTTCGCACCGTCAGGATGAGAGCACACACCGTTGCGCTACTGATTACCAAGTTGATAGCTACCGCCACCCAGCCCGAGGCGGTATCCGGCGCGAAGGGAGAAGTGGCGAGGACCATGTAGGAAGCGTAACGGGCACGAGCATATTGCGACAGCGAGGCGAATCTGCGACATTGATTAGCGGCCCACGCCGTCCGGATGAACGGAAGGCCTCTGGGGCTTGCTGCCCAAGGGGCCCTTTCGTCCTTCGAAGCCGCTCAGTAAACGTTGAATCCGGTCACCTGAGGCGCATCGTTCGACCCTCCTACGGTGCAGTCGACGGTGACTGCCGCCTTCGCGTTGTAGGCGTTCGTGACCTCCGCCTCGAACTTCCAGAAGTAGTGATCGCCCTGAGCTTCGGAGGCGATGCGACCGAGGATCAGGTGTCCCTGCCAGCCGTACGGGTACATCGCCGCCCCGTACTGGTCACAAGCAGTACCGGCATGACCGGCGTCGAGTCCGGCGCTCGTGACGTCGGGGGCGGCTTCCTTGGTGGGTGTGGCAACCGGAGAGCTCGTGGTTGGCGCGTACTTCTTCATGAGTTTCACCGTCAGGGTGATGTTGTCACCTGCCTCCACGATCTCGCCGACTTTCACGCTCTGCTTCGTCACCTTCCAGTGCGAAGCCATGATGACGGGTCCGTTCGCCTTGGGCTTGAGCTTCACGACGAAGCCCTCCTCGCTCAAGAAGGCGCGGACTGTCTTCGCCGACAACCCAACCACATTCGGCATCCTCACCCCGTCGGCACCCTGAGCGGTAGTAGCGGTCCCGAACACCAGGGCGCATCCGAGCAGGAGCGCCAGAAGCGCTCGGACTAACTCTCGTGCACGACTCGGACGCTGTGCGTTCATTGAGCTCCCCATGGGGACATCATGCCCAACAGTCGTCCGTGTGTCTGCACCCCTTTTGAGAGGAGGCGGTGGGGAGCCGAACCTGGGTCCGCGCTACGAGCACTTGATGAGGAGGGCAGACGCCGACTCGCTTTGGTTCTGTCGGGACCCCGAGGCGATTCAGGTTGAGCGGCTAAGCGACCAGCGTGCCTGCGTCGTAAGCGGCACGAAGCCGACCATAGAACTGCGCCGCCTGGTCGATGGAGGAGCCTGCTTCCAGGCCCTCGAGATACCTCACGTTCACGCTCCAGGAGTGCAACTCGAGATACTCCATAGCGATACTCGGGTACAGCAGGTCAACGAGGTCGTTCACGCCGAAGGCCCGCGTCTTGCCGGGAACCACGCGGGCCTTGTGCATCGTGACCGTCTGATCGCTCATCTGCAACTGCGGGTGCTTCGCCGTGCATGCAGCGATCGAGGTGAACAGAGGATCGGCCAGGATGGCCGCTCGCGCCGTGTGGTAGGCGGCGTAGAAGTAGCAGACGACAGCCCAGTCGTTACCAGCCGCGGCCAGATCGTCCGCTGTTGCCCTGATCGCATCCGCTCGCGCGATGCAGTCCGCGGTAGTGCGCAGGGCGTTCGAGTTCATGCGAACTGGAACTGACGCCGGCTGTCGGCAACGGATCGAGTACGATCGCGGAGCTGTCCAACGAAGTTGTGGCTGAGTACCATCTCGTCCCAGAAGATCCCAGCGACGTCCGAGAAGGCGCGAAGCGCTGCTCTCCGGTGGTCCTCATCATCGTGACGGAGGACGATCTCGACCTCGGCTTCGTGGACGCGGGGGTCAATCTCCACGGCGAGAGCTCGAATGTTCTCCTTGCCGATGAAGCCGATGGTGGTCTCGCCGATCGACTCTGCAAGGACGTCGAAGTCGGGGAAATCGCTCATAACCGGCACACTACACATGCTCGCCGGGTCCGCACACTCCTGAGTCGGAACCTGACAACGTCCGAGCCTGACGCTGTGGACTCCCACAATCGATCTGGACGGCATCCCTCCACACTCACCCGCACTCCGGAGCTTGCCCGAAGCCCCATTCGACGAGTACGGCGCGCTCGGTCCGGCGATGACGCGGGCCCCGACTTCAAGGATGCGGTCGGGAAACTGCAGCCAGGCGAGCACCGGTTCGGGCACGGGAAGGTCGACCTCCGGTCCGCCGCGAGCCGCCTCGGGGAGGGAGAACGCAGGGCCGAGCGCCCACCGGTCTCTCCGTCGTCGTGCCACGCTCGGACGGTAGCGGCGGCTGCCGACACCGGCCGTTGGTGTCAGAGCTTGGTGAGCGCGTCGGCGGTTGCGGCAGCAGCATCCCAGTCGATCGCGGCGTCGTCGGCGGCGGCGTGGAACTTCACGCGACCGCGGACCGCCGTCTCGGTCGCGGTGACGAGCTCATTGCTGAGGCCGGCGACGAGGGCTGCTGCGGCGTCCTGCAGGTCGCGGTAGGCGGCGACGTCGTGGTCGCCGAGCTTCCTCGCGAGCAGTTCCGCTGCCGTCATAGCGGCCTTCCGTGCTTCCGCGCTCCCATCAGCAGCGTGGTCGGTCGCCCAGGTGTGGAGCGCGGCAAGGAGCACGGCGGCCTCGTCGTGGGCCGGCCCGGAGAGCGACGCGACGCGGATGTACCGGTTCGCGGCCATCTCTACGAGGCCCTCGGACTCGAGGCGTGCGATTGCCTCGCGGACGGGCGTGCGGGAAACGCCGAGCCAGCTCGTGAGTTCGTCGTCGTTGAGCCGCTCGCCGACGACGAGGGTGCCGTTCTCGATGGCCTCGAGCATCTGCTCGTAGACGACGTCTCGGAGGAGGCGTCGCGGACCCTGGCTGGCGGTTGACTTCGGCACCGGCGTGGCATCTCTATATTCCGAATATCAGGGCGTGATGCGGGACGGCTCATCGCACGTTCGGGTCCAGCGTGCGATGGAACACCTGGTCGCGGTCGACGAGGACCTCCTGCAGTCGTCCCTGCCATGCGCACTGCACGAGAACGGCGACGTCGGACGAGGCGACCTCGAAGCACTTCAGGTGCAGCGGATCCGGGATCTGCTCGAACGCGATGTACGCCCATACCGGACGGGGCGAGTCGATCGTCATCAGCGTGCCGGCAAGCTCCTCGGGAACGCGACGGGCTGACGCAGGGTGACGTCCTGATGCTCGGGCGGGGACCACTCGTGCTTGGCCATGTGGGGATGATGCTGCCGACCGCCGACATCAGCTTCCCGTCAAGCTCGTGATCGTCACGTAGTTCGCGTCCGACTCGATCCGAACCGTGCAGGAGTAGTCGGAGCGGGTCATCGCGCCGAAGCTGTTCTCCGAGTCGACCGAGCCATCGACCGTGAATGGCCCTAGGCTGCGCGACTCCGAATCGAACTCTGCTGTTGACGGAGACTTCAGTTGGTCCTTCACTCGCGTCTCACAGGACGCCTTCGCTTCGAGCAAGTTGTTCGCCAGGCTGTTGCCGTTGGCGTGCGACTTGTTGACGGCGCCGACGATCACGAACACCAGGATCATCGCGAGGATCGTAAGCCCCCGGAGTACCTCCACCACCACGGGCGGCGAAGCTTGGCGGCGACCTTAACTAGAGGTTCGCTTATGTACTCGTACTGCATGCCGTTCTCCGCCTTGTACAACCCTCGGCGGGTTCCGGCCGGTACTGGCTCATGCATCGACCGCGTGGACGTGCTGCGCCTGCCAGCCCTCTGGAACCGACGAGTGGAACGCGGTCTGGGCAGCCGGATAGTTTGGCCTTGACGCTTCGTGAGCCTGCGTGCTCATCGACCGGGCGGTGGCGCGCACAGTGGACTACCCCGCGGCCTTGCTCTCTACCGTGATGACCTGCAGCAGCTGGAACCCCTAAAGGTCTAGCGCGTTCGTGGCGGCGGCTCGGGCCTCACCAAATCGTGTCTCCGCTACCGTCCGCTTCGCGGGTCTCGGTCGAGCGGATGGTGCCTCGCAGAACTGTCACCGGTTCAGTATCCCGTGGCGCGTTGTGTCAGTGGTGCGGTGCAGGGTCCGTCCATGGACCCGAGGTGTACTACGTGTGGCGAACCGTTGAAGATGCAGCTCGTTGACCCGAAGCAACCGATGACGAAGACCGCATGGGGCTCCCCTCGCCTGAACGACGAGTGGCGCTGCGCGAATGGGCATCGCCGCCCGGTCACGGACGCCGAAGACCGCCTCATGGAATGACCGGCAACATGTAGGCCGTCCTTGCTTGCGGCTAGCAGTGTCGGCGCCAGCTACGCCCCACTGCCCGTGAGGTGCCGTCGGTGCGAGTTGAGCTTCCTCGCGGCGTCCCACCCGCGCTCCCCCGCGCGTGGCGGTGCCCGCATGTGTGCACTTCGGCAAGTAAAAGCCCCGGCTTAGCTGCGCATTGGTTGGCAGCTGACCGGGGCTTTCCTAACGAGCCGCCTGTCGGAATCGAACCGACGACCTATTCATTACGAGTGAATCGCTCTACCGACTGAGCTAAGGCGGCGGACGCCCCGGAAGCCGGAGCGGCACGAGAAGCAACTGTACAGGATCAGACGAGCGAGCGCGAAACGAGCGCGCCGAGGTCGTCGAACGAGCGCTGGAGCTCGTCCACGAGGTGCACGTCGCCCTCGGAGTCGGACCACTCCCACCATGCGTGCCGGAGGGCGGCGAGGCCGACGAGTGTGGCCAGCCGGGCCCGTCGCCGGAGCACGGCGTCGTCCTCGACCACGGCCGGGTCGTCCTGTCGGAGCCGCCGCTCGACGACGGTCTGGATCTCGGCCTGGAACTCCTTCATCGACGCCATCCGCCGACTGAACAGCTCGGGGTTGGCTCGGAGCACCTGCTGCCGCTCCTCGATCAGGCCGCGCTCCTCGATGAGCTCCCGCGCCGAGTGCACGAGCAGGACGCCCAGGTCGGCGAGCAACTCGCCCTGCGGCCCACCGGTGACGAACGTCTCGACGTCCGGGCCGTCGGGCAGCGTCGGGTCGTCCCCGAGGATCGCCTGTTCCTTGCTCGGGAAGTAGTTGAAGAAGGTCCGCGGCGAGATGTCGGCGCGGCGGGAGACCTCGTCGATGGTGACCGCTGCGATGCCCTGCTCGACGGCGATCCGGAGGGCTGCCTGCTGGATCGCCAGCCGGGTGGCGCGTCGCTTGCGCTCGCGGAGTCCCGGTGCGGCGTCGGTCATGACGTCGATCCTCCCACGCCGGGCCGGGCGCCCGGCATGAGAACCCTCGACGGAAGCCGTGCGCGGCGCGGCCACGGTCACGTGGTCAGCGGACCGCGCGGGGCACGACCACGTCGTCAGCGGACCGCGCGGGCAACCGTGACGAGGAGCGCCTCGAGCGCGAGCAGTGCGGCGACGTTGGCGGCGATCCGCTGGCGTGCGAGGGCCACGGCATCGAGCACCTCCAGCGCGGCGACCGGCGGCACCGATGGCAGCGCCCGGTCGAGTTCGTGCCGGATCGCGAGGTTGACCGGCTCGACCGGCGCTCCGAGCCCGAGCAGGAGCAGGTCCCGGTAGAGCGAGGAGACGTCGATGAGGATGCGGTCGAGCCCGTCGCGCAGGCTCCGGGTCGCTCGACGCTTCTGGTCGTCCTCGAGCGCACGGAGCTGGGACCGGAGCGCCGGGGGGACGGTGCCACCGGGCTCGATGCCGAGCGATCGGAGCGCGGCGTCGCGCTCCTCGGCGTCGCGCTCGAGGGTGATCGCCTTCGCGTCCTCGTCCGCGACGGCCAGCAGCGCGGCGGCTGCGTTCACGGCGTCGCCGACGCTGCGGATGCCGAGCACCGTCGTGAGGGTGCGGCGGCGACGATCCCGTGCGTCCTCGCTCGTCGCCAGCCGCTGCGCCATGCCGATGTGGCTCTGCGCCTGCCGAGCCGCGTCCGTCGCCAGGACCCGGTCGACGCCGGTCCGGGCGACGAGCAGGTCGGCGACGGACTCGATGCCGGGGACCCGGAGGCGCACCGAGCGGACGCGCGACCGGATGGTCGGCAGGAGGTCGGCCTCACTCGGCGCACAGAGGATCCAGACGGTGCGCTCGGGTGGCTCCTCGAGCGCCTTGAGCAGCAGGTTCGAGGTGCGCTCCGTCATGCGGTCGGCGTCCTCGACGATCATCACGCGGTAGCGGCCCACGGACGGCGAGTAGTGCGACGTCGTGACGAGCTGCCGGATCTCCTCGATCGTGATGATGACCCGCTGCGTGGTGAGGGTCGCGACGTCCGGGTGCGTGCCGGCACGGATCTGCCGGAGGGTGTGGTCGTCGTCCGGGCCGGACCCGACGAGCGCTGCCGCGAAGGCCGCCGCGACGTTCGAGCGTCCGGAGCCGGGAGGCCCGGTGATGAGCCACGAGTGCGTCATGCCCCCGGTGTCGTCGGTCGACTCGGCCGCCGCGCGGCGCGCGGCGCCGGACTCCTCCCGCCCCGGCAGGCCGGCCCACACCCACATGGTCGGATAATCCCGGCGACCACCGACGTGACCGTCACGCGTCGATCCCCACGAGGGGTGCCAGAGCGGTGCGGATCCGCTCCTGCACCGTCGCCTCGGGCTCGGCGGCGTCGACGACGAGGAACCGGTCGGGCTCGGCGTCCGCCATCGCCAGGAACGCCCGGCGCACGGACTCGTGGAACACCGCGGCCTCGGACTCGAGCCGGTCGAAGACGTCGCCCCGGGCCGAGGCGACGCGGGAACGCCCCACGGTCACGTCGAGGTCGAGCAGGACCGTCCGGTCCGGGACGAGGCCGCCCGCGGCCCAGTCCGAGACGTCGCGGATCGAATCCGCACCGAGCCCGCGCGCCACGCCCTGGTACGCGACCGACGAGTCGATGTAGCGGTCCTGCAGCACGACGGCACCCCGGGCGAGGGCCGGTCGCACGACCGTCTCGACGTGGTGGGCGCGGTCGGCGGCGTAGAGCAGGGCCTCGGCACGGGCGCTGATGTGCCCGCGGTCGTGCAGCACGATCTCGCGGATCCGCTGGCCGAGCTCCGTACCGCCCGGCTCGCGGGTGCGCACGACCTCGCGGCCGGCCGCCTCGAGCCATGCGGCGAGGAGGCCGGCCTGCGTGGTCTTGCCCGCTCCGTCGCCGCCCTCGAGCGTGACGAAGCGTCCGGGGAGCGCCGCCGTCACTTCTTCTTGGCGGGGGCGCGGCGGGTGGTCGGCTTCTTCTTGACCGGGCCCTTCGCGCGCTTGTCGGCGAGCAGCTGCACGGCGCGTTCGAAGTCGACGTCGTCGACCTCCTCGCCGCGCGGGATGGTGGCGTTCGTCTCGCCGTCGGTGACGTAGGGCCCGAAGCGGCCGTCCTTCACCTTGATCGGCTTGCCGGACACCGGGTCGGCCTCGAACTCCTTCAGCGCGGCACTGGCGGTGCGCTTGGCGCCGTACTTCGGCTGCGCGAAGATCTCCAGGGCACCGGGGAGGTCGACGTCGAAGATGGCGTCCTCGCTCGGGAGCGTCCGGGTGTCGGTGCCCTTCTTGAGGTAGGGACCGTACCGGCCGTTCTGCGCCGTGATCTCGTCGCCGGACTCCGGGTCCTTCCCGACCACGCGGGGCAGGTCGAGCAGCTTGAGTGCGGTCTCGAGGTCGACGGTCTGCGGGTCCATCGACTTGAACAGCGACGCGGTGCGCTCCTTCGGAGCCGCGGCCTTCTTCGTCGTCTTCTTCGCCGTGGTCGCCTTGGCCGCGGTCTTCGTGCCCGCGGCCTTCGTCGCGGTCGTCGTCGTGCTCGCGGGCTCGGCGGCAGCGGGGGCGAGGACCTCGCCGGTCGCCTGGTCCACCTCGGGCTCGGGCTCCGGCGTGCGCTCGGTCACGTAGGGACCGAACCGGCCGTCCTTCGCGAGCACCTCCTTGCCCGTCTCCGGGTTGACGCCGACCACGCGGTCGCTCACGACCGGTGCCTCGACGAGCTCGCGGGCCTTCTCCTGCGTCAGCTCGTCGGGCGCGATGTCCTCGGGGACGTTCACCCGGCGTGGCTTCTCCGGGTCGTCGCTCGGGGTCTCGATGTAGGGCCCGTAGCGGCCGATCCGCAGCGTGAGCCCGGGGGCGAGCTCGACGGAGTTGATCTCCCGCGCGTCGATCTCGCCGAGGTTGTCGATGACGGTGCGGAGACCGCGCTGGTCACCGCCGCCGAAGTAGAAGCCCTTGAGCCAGTCGACCCGGTCCTCGTCACCGCTGGCGATCCGGTCGAGGTCGTTCTCCATCTCGGCGGTGAAGTCGTACTGCACGAGGTCGCCGAAGTAGTCCTCGAGGAGCCGGACGACGCTGAACGCGATCCACTGCGGCACGAGGGCCGTGCCGCGCTGGGTGACGTAGCCGCGGTCGATGATCGTCGAGATGATCGCCGCGTACGTCGACGGGCGCCCGATGCCGAGCTCCTCGAGCGTCTTGACGAGGCTCGCCTCCGTGTAGCGCGGGGGTGCCGAGGTGTCGTGCCCCTTGGCGAGCACGTCGTGCACGCCGAGGTGGTCGCCCTCGGTCATCTGCGGGAGCTTCGCGTCCTCGGTGGACTCGCTGCTGGCCCGCTCCTCGTCGCGGCCCTCTTCGTAGGCGTTGAGGAACCCGCGGAAGGTGATCACGGTGCCGGACGCGGTGAACTCCACGTCCGTCCCCGTCGCGGTGCTGGCGAGGCCCTCGACCGACTCGGTCGAGGTGATGCCGAGCACGACCGACGCCGTCGACCCCTTTGCGTCCGCCATCTGCGATGCGACGGTGCGCTTCCAGATGAGGTCGTAGAGCCGCAGGTCGTTGCCGCGGAGCACGCCCTCCATCTGCGACGGCGTACGGAAGGTGTCGCCGGCGGGACGGATGGCCTCGTGGGCCTCCTGGGCGTTCTTGCTCTTGCCGGCGTAGCTGCGGGGCTTCGCCGGGATCGAGTCGGCCCCGTACAGCTCGGAGGCCTGCTTGCGCGCCGCGGTGACCGCCTGCTGGGAGAGCGAGGACGAGTCGGTCCGCATGTAGGTGATGTGGCCGTTCTCGTAGAGCGACTGCGCGACGCTCATCGTCTGCCGCGCCGAGAACCGGAGCTTGCGCGCGGCCTCCTGCTGCAGCGTCGACGTGGTGAACGGGGCTGCCGGTCGACGCGTGTACGGCTTCGACTCGACGCTGCGCACGACGGCGTCACCGGCGCGCTCGAGCAGCGCCGACAGCGAGGACGCGGACGCCTCGTCGAGCCGGACGACGTCGGACTTCGTCGCACCACGGTCGTCGAAGTCACGGCCGGAGGCGACCCGCATGCCGTGGATCCGGGCGAGGCGGGCCGGGAAGGCGCCTTCGTCGGTCTTCTCGAACCGGGCGGTGAGGTCCCAGTAGTTGGCGGAGACGAAGGCGAGGCGCTCACGTTCGCGGTCGACGACGAGTCGCGTCGCCGCGGACTGCACGCGGCCGGCGGACAGGCCGGGGCCGACCTTGCGCCAGAGCACCGGCGAGACCTCGTAGCCGTAGAGACGGTCGAGGATGCGACGCGTCTCCTGAGCGTCGACGAGCGCGGTGTCGAGCTCACGCGTCGCCTCCTTCGCCCGCTGGATGGCTTCCTTGGTGATCTCGTGGAAGACCATGCGGTGCACCGGCACCTTGGGCTTGAGCACCTGCAGGAGGTGCCACGCGATGGCCTCGCCCTCGCGGTCCTCATCAGTTGCGAGGAAGAGTTCGTCGGCGTCCTTGAGGGCACGCTTCAGGTCGGCAACCGTCTTCTTCTTCGCGTCGGACACCACGTAGTACGGCTCGAAGCCGTTGTCGACGTCGACCGAGAACTTGCCGAGCGAGCCCTTCTTCAGCTCTGCCGGGAGGTTCTTGGGCTCGACGAGGTCGCGGATGTGTCCGACGGACGCCTGGACCTCGTACCCGTCGCCGAGGTATTGCGCGATCGTCTTCGCCTTGGCGGGGCTCTCGACGATCACGAGCTTCTTCGTGCCTGGCACGTGACTCCTTGATCGATGGTGCTCGTCAGCCGCTGGACGACATGATCGCGTCCTGGTCGACCGGGACTTCGGTGACCGGGGGTCTGACAGGCACACCATACACACACAGATGGGGATGACCAGCCGCACCACGAACCGGTTCTCCGGTGCGCGGCACGACCGGGCGGGTCGGACGACGACGTGGCGATGTCCGGTCCGGCCGTCGCCGTCGCGGTCGCGGGGAAGGGCCGCGTCCCGACGACGACCCGGACCGACGCAACCGTCTCGTGCACCGAGCACGAGACGACCCGGCCGCCGTTCGACCGAGCCGCACGCTCAGCTGCTGGACACGGCGCGCCCGGGACGAGGTCCACGGCGGCAGGCGCCGCGACGAGCGCGGCGGCGTCAGCAGCGCTCTGCGCCCGGGCAGTGCCGACGCGGTGCCCGGCTGCGGTGAGCGCGGCCGCGACGACGACCACCACGGCGCCGAGCACGGCGACGACCGCGACCGTCGCCGAACCACGGTCGGTGGGACAGCGCCCGTGCCCCGGACGACCATCGAGGCCGGGACGGGAGCCGCAGCCACGGGACGTCACGACCGTTCCTCCACGGCACAGGCACGGCCACGGAGGAGCAGCCCCGCGAACGGCCCACCGGCGACCGGACGGGACACCGTCACGCACACGAGACCGCCGTCGTGCGTGACAGCTGCTGCGGCGCCGGCCGCGACCTCGGCGACGACCTGACGTCCGGTCTCGTCGTCACCGCGCCCGGCCGCCCGGGCAGCGGCTCCGGCTGCCGACTGGAGCCGGCCCTGCGCGTCGACGAGCACGACCCCGACCACGCCGAGGGTGAGGACGGTCACGACCGCCGGGAGCGCGACGGCGAACTCCACCGTGACGGCACCGCGCTCCGCACGGTCACGATGTGAGCGCGCCACGGACGAGGTCGGTGAGGATGGCCTGCACCTCGCCGGACCGCATCACCGCGACGAGGACGCCCGCGAAGGCGACGGCGGCGAGGATCACGATCGCGTACTCCGCCGTCGCCGAACCGTGGTCGTCCCGGACCCGGTCGCACAGCCCGACCCGGTCGCGCAGCCCGACCCGGTCGCGCCGCCCCTGGTGCTGCCCCGAGCGGTCGACCAGCCGGTGCCGCAGGCAGCAGCAGCAGCCCGGGAACCCACCCGGACCGCCCGACGAGCACCGGTCGGGACGTCGGACCGAACCGGGCAGCCGGATCGGCTCGGTCGACGCACGCCGTGCCCCGGGTCCGACGGCACCCGCGGGTGGCACGGCCCGCTCGCGCTCGGAGCGCTCGATGGTCGGCACGCGGGGCTGCCGCACCGGCGGGACAGGTCGGTGTTCCTGGAGTGTCATCTGGTCGTCCTCTCTCATGTCCGATGTCGTGCTCCCAGCCTCGCCACCCCGCGCCGCGCGGACGGCCCCGGGATGCTCTCCTGTGGACGGTCACGGCAGCAGCCCCCCGGTGGAGGACAGCAGGCCCACCACGACCGGCACGACCCCGACCAGGACGAACGCGGGCAGCACGCACACCCCGAGTGGCACGACGAGCCGCACGGCGAGGCGCTCCGCGTCCGCGAGCCCGTCGGCAGCGCACTCCGCCCGGAGGTCCACGGCCGATGCCCGGAGCAGCCCGGCCGCGGGGACGCCGGCGCGCTCGGCCAGCTCGAGGGTCTCCGCCAACCGCTGCTCGTCGCCGCACGGCCACCCCCGTCCGCCGAACACCGCGTCCACCCGGTCGCGGGCGCCGCTCCACGCTCCGCCGCCCGACACCGCGATGGCCCAGACGTCGAGCAGGATGCCCGGCACCGAGCCGTCCGGCGTCACGGCCTGCACGAGCCGCGCGGTCCACCGTTCCGCCATGACGACGAGGCCCACGGCGGTCACGAGGAGCGTCCACCCGGCTGGGGACCCGAGCAGGACCCCGATCGTGTCGGCACCGCCCGTGGCCCCGAGCGCCACGCCGAACAGCGGCAGTGCGAGGACGACCCGTGCACTCGTCCGGGGACCGGCGAGCGCCACCCGGACGGCACGGTCCGTCTCCGCGGTCTCGCGGAGGGCGGCGGCGAGCGCACGCAACGCGGGGACGACGGGCGCACCGGTCCGGTCGGCCACGGCGAGCACCCCCTCGACGTCCCGACGGAGCGCATCCGGCAGCCGCGGGGCGCGGGCCGATGCCCGGGTCGTGAGTGCCCAGGCCCGCGGGGTCGGCACGCCCGCTCCGACGAGCACGGCGACCCGCTCGAGCAGCCGCGCCGCGGCCAGGACGTCCCCGGTGTGGGCATCGACTCCGGGAGCCGGTCCCCGCGACGGCCCGCGCTTGATCGCCGTCCCCGACGCGGACGCCGACGCAGACGCCGTCCCCGGCGCCGTCCCCGACGCCGACGCCGACGCCGACGCCGACGCCGAAGGCGAAGCAGATCGATCGGCCGGACACGACGGAGCAGACGGACACGACAGACAAGAGGGAACAGACGGAACAGACGGACCAGACGGACCAGGACGCCCACGGCGCCGCCCGCGGCTCATCCCGACGACGCGACCACCCGCGCCCCGCTCGCCGCTCCGTGCCGTCCCCGGAACGCGACCCCACCGGCGACCGCACCGGCGACCGGCTCTCCCGCACCTGGGGTCGAGGCTGCACTGCGTCCGCCCCGAGCCCGGACGAGCTCCACCGTCGCCATCGGCCGGACCTCGAGCCGCCCGCCGGGATCGACCCCGAACGCCCCGATGCCCACCAGCCGTCGCCCCGCGCGCCGCCGGTCGACGTGGAGCACGAGGTCGAACGCACTCGCCGCCTGCCGGGCGAGGGCATCGGGTCCGAGTCCGGCGAGCGCACCGAGCGCCTCGAGCCGTGCCGGGACGTCGGCGACACCGTTCGCGTGCAGGGTCCCCGCTCCCCCGTCGTGCCCGGTGTTCAGCGCCGCCATGAGCTCCCGTACCTCGGCTCCGCGGCACTCGCCGACGACGAGCCGGTCCGGTCGCATGCGGAGCGCCTCCCGCAGGAGACGGTCGAGCCCGAGTGCACCCACGCCCTCCGCGTTCGCCTGCCGCGCTTCGAGTCCCACGACGTGCGGGTGGTCGACGCGGAGTTCGGCCACGTCCTCCACGGTCACGATGCGCTCGTCCGGTGGCACGAGCGCGAGCATGGCGGCGAGCAAGGTCGTCTTGCCGCTGCCGGTCGCCCCGGTCACCAGGACGTTCCGCCGCGCTGCGACCACGTGGTCGACGACGTCCCGTGGGACGACGTCGAAGAACCCCTCCGCCTCGAGCGCCGCCACCGTCGGCCTTCGGCCGCGGGGCAGTCGGATCGAGATGGCGGTACCGGGGGTCGCGACCGGGGCGAGGACGACGTGGACGCGGACGCCGTCCCCGAGCCGCACGTCGGCACACGGCGTCGTCTCGTCGACGTGGCGGCCGCCGAGGGCGATGAGTGCCTGCGCGAGGTCGCGGGCCCGGTCCTCCCGCAGCACGAGTCCCGGCACCGACACGACGCCGTCCCCGCGGTCCACCCACACGCCGCGGTCGGCGAGGACGAGGACGTCGGTCACGGCGTCGTCGACGACGAACGGGGCGAGTTCCTCGAACTCCACGAGCGGCGCGACGGTGCGACCGTTCGTCGGCCGGGGGGCGCCGGGGAGGAAGGGAGCGCGGTGTCGGTGCATGTCGAGGACGATAGGCACGCGCCGCAGCCGACCGCGGGCCTCCAGGCCGGTCGGTGCACGTCCCGGTGCGATCCACAAGGAGGACGGCGCTTGTACCCCGTTCCGATGTCCCGTACCCCGTCAGGAGGCGCACCCGGGACGTCGATGTCCGGAAGACCGCCGGAAGGAGCCCGCACTTCCCGGGCGTTGCGCCGCCGTCCGACCGGCGCGGAGATACGCGACACCTGTGGCAGACCGGTCTGTCCAGGCTTCCGCGCGCCCGCTGGGATCGGAGCGGCCCGGGTTCTCCGTCGGGCTGCGGACCGGCGACCGAGCGTCGGGGGAAAAGAAGAGGCGGCACCTGTTGGGGGGAACGGGTGCCGCCTGGACATCGCGGGATTGGGGGGAATCCGATGCGATGCCGCCGGAACGAGTCCGGCGAGAACGAGTGTACCCCACAACGGAGCATGCTCGGCAACCCCATGCTCCGGATCGCGAACTGGGACAGCCGGATCGCGAACGGCGGCAACTGATCACCCGGGTGCCGTCACTCGGCGTCGCGACGACCGCCCGCGCCCGTCCCGGGGGTAGTCTCCGACTGCGCCCGACCGGCCCAGCGCGCCGACCGGAGGCGGCACCGACGACGTGAAGGAAGATCGATGACGATCCCACAGCAGGACGACACCCTCGACGAGACCGCGGCGACCTTCCCGCCGCCGCCGGAGTTCGTCGCCGACGCCGTCGCCGACGAGCGGCTGCACGCTGCCGCCGCCGCTGACCGCGTGACGTTCTGGGCCGACCAGTCCCGCGCCCTGCTCGACTGGCGGACGCCCTTCACGCAGGCCCTCGACTGGTCACGGGCCCCCGTCGCCAGCTGGTTCGCCGACGGCACGCTCAACGTCGCCGAGAACTGTCTCGACCGTCATGTCCGGGCCGGCCTCGGCGACCGGGTCGCGATCCACTTCGAGGGCGCCCCGGGCGACACCCGCACGATCACCTACGCCGAGCTGACCGCCGAGGTGCAGCGTGCCGCGAACATGCTCGTCGACCTCGGGGTCGGACAGGGCGACCGGGTCGTGGTCTACCTCCCCCTCATCCCGGAGGCCGTGGTCACCATGCTCGCCGTCGCCCGCATCGGCGCGGTGCACTCGGTCGTGTTCGGCGGCTTCAGCGCCGAGAGCCTCCGCGCCCGCATCGAGGACGCCGGTGCGAAGCTCGTCGTCACCGCGGACGGCGGCTGGCGTCGCGGGGCGGTTGCGCCGCTCAAGCCCGCGGTCGACGAGGCACTCGAGGGCGAGGGCACGGACAGCGTCGAGCACGTGCTCGTCGTCCGACGCGGCGAGAACGACATCGCCTGGAACGAGCGCGACCTGTGGTGGCACGACCGGATGGCGGCAGCCGCCCCGGACCACGAGCCCGAGGCCTTCCCCGCCGAGAACCCCCTCTTCATCCTCTACACCTCGGGCACGACCGGGAAGCCGAAGGGCATCGTGCACACCTCCGGCGGGTACCTGACCCAGGCGGCGTACACGCACAGGAACGTCTTCGACATGCACCCGGAGAAGGACGTCTGGTGGTGCACGGCCGACATCGGCTGGATCACCGGCCACACGTACGTCGTCTACGGCCCGCTCGCGAACGGCGTGACCCAGGTCCTGTACGAGGGCACACCGGACGAGCCGCAGCCCGGCCGCTGGTGGGACCTCGTCGACCGGTACGGCGTCACCGTCCTCTACACCGCACCGACCGCCGTCCGGGCCGCGATGAAGGCCGGTCGCCACGTGCCCGACGCGCGCAGCCTGGAGTCCCTCCGCCTGCTCGGCAGCGTCGGCGAGCCGATCAACCCCGAGGCCTGGCACTGGTACCGCCAGGTCATCGGCCACGACCGCACGCCGATCGTCGACACGTGGTGGCAGACCGAGACCGGCGCGATCATGATCTCCGCGCTGCCCGGCGTCACCAAGCTGAAGCCGGGCGCCGCGCAGACGCCGTTGCCCGGCATCGTGGCGGAGATCGTCGACGAGGAGGGCTCCCGCGTCGACCCCGGCGGCAGCGGCTACCTGACGATCACCGAGCCGTGGCCGTCGATGGCGCGCGGCATCTGGGGCGACCAGGACCGCTTCGTCGAGACCTATTGGGACCGCTTCCCCGGCCGCTACTTCGCCGGCGACGGGGCCCGGCTCGACGGCCAGGGCGACATCTGGGTGCAGGGTCGGGTCGACGACGTCATGAACGTGTCGGGACACCGCCTGTCGACCGCCGAGATCGAGTCCGCGCTGGTCGGGCACGAGGGCGTCGCCGAGGCCGCCGTGGTCGGCGCAGCGGACGCGACGACCGGTCAGGCGGTGGTCGCGTTCGTGATCCTCACGGCGGAGGCGGCGGACGGCGTCGACCGGGAGGCGTCGGCTGCCGAGCTCCGTGCCTGGGTCGGCACGCGCATCGGCGCGATCGCGAAGCCGCGGCAGGTCGTCATCGTGCCGGAGCTGCCGAAGACGCGCTCCGGCAAGATCATGCGCCGGCTCCTCCGCGACGCAGCCGAGGGGCGCCGCATCGGCGACACGACGACGCTGTCGGACCCGACGATCATGGCGACCATCGCGGACCTGATGTAGCGGTCGGACGCAGGAAGGGCCTCCCGTCACATCCGGCCGGGAGGCCCTTCCTGCGCGCCCGGACGCGTCGCGTCCGCCGGCGGCTCAGTCCGCCAACTCGACGATCAGCTCGACCTCGACCGGTGCGTCGAGCGGCAGGACCGCCACGCCCACCGCGCTGCGGGCGTGCATGCCCGCGTCGCCGAAGACGTCGCCGACGAGCTGCGACGCACCGTTCGCGACCCCGGGCTGCCCGGTGAAGGCCGGGTCGGACGCGACGAACACCGTCACCTTGACGACCCGCGCGACGCGGTCGAGGGACCCGGCGACGCTCTGCACCGCCGCGATCGCGTTCAGCGCGGCCTGCCGGGCCTGCGCCGTCGCGGTCTCGGCATCGACGGCGCCGCCGACCTTCCCGGTGACCGGGAGGGCGCCGTCCACGAAGGGCAGCTGGCCGGCGGTGAAGACGTGCGAGCCCGACACCACGGCGGGGACGTAGGCGGCCACCGGCGCGGCGACCGGCGGCACCGTGAGACCGAGCTCGGTCAGGCGTTCGGCGACGGTCATGCGTCGTCCTTCGGGCGCTTCAGGTAGGCGACCAGCCCGCCCTCGGGTCCGGTGACGACCTGCACCAGCTCCCAGCCCTGGTCACCGAAGTTGTTGAGGATGGCAGTGGTGTTGTGGATGATCAACGGAGTGGTCAGGTATTCCCAGCGGCGCATGCGGTTCCTTGCCAGCCTTTCAGTCCAGGTGGTCGTTTAGGCTGCATCCTATGTCTGCCCAGAAGACGTCTGCCCGTCGGACCAAGCCCGTCTCCGCAGTCGGCGCCTTCATCGGTTTCGTCGGCTTCAGCGCCCTCGCCGGCCTCCTCGTCACGATCGGCGTCACACCGGCGATCGCCGTGGCCGGCGTCACGACGACCTCGACGATCGGCGTCTTCGAGTCGCTGCCCGAGTACATCGAGCTCGGCGAGCTGCCGCAGCGCAACGAGGTGCTCGCCTACTCGGGCGGCCAGCCCGTGCACCTGGCGACGGTCTACGACCAGAACCGCCAGGAGCTGAAGTACGACCAGATCAGCGACAACCTCAAGAACGCCGCCATCGACGGCGAGGACAAGCGCTTCTGGGACCACGGCGGCGTGGACATGACCTCGCTCGTGCGCGCCGGCGTCGGCTCGGTCGCCGGCAAGCTCGGGGACTCCGGCGGTGGGTCGACGCTGACCATGCAGCTCGTCCGCAACATCAAGATGACGCAGGCACTCGAACTCCCCACGCAGGAAGAGCGCGACGCCGCGTACAACGACGCCGTGCGCCAGACGATCCCGCGCAAGCTCGAGGAGATGAAGCTCGCGATCGGGCTCGCGAAGAAGTACCCGAAGAAGGACATCCTCACCGCGTACCTCAACATCGCCTACTTCGGCGACCAGACCTACGGCGTGCAGGCGGCAGCGCAGCGCTACTTCAGCAAGAACGCGTCGGACCTGACCCCGGCGGAGGGCGCTTCCATCCTCGCGATCGTGCAGTCCCCGAACACCCGCAACCTGTCTGACCCCAAGTACTACGACGCGAACGTCGGTCGACGCGACGTCATCCTGAAGTCGATGTACGCGCAGAAGCACATCGACAAGCAGCAGCTCGACGAGGCCCTCGCGTCGAAGCCGGCCGACTACGTGCACCTCAGCGACCCGACCCAGGGCTGCAAGGCGGCGGCGGGCGTCGGCTCGCAGTTCTTCTGCGACTACGCCGTGCAGGTCGTCAAGGAGATGTCGCAGCTCGGTTCGACCCAGAAGGCGCGTGACGCAGCCTGGCGCAACGGCGGCTACACCGTCCAGACCACCCTCAACGTGGACCTCAACGACGCGCAGAAGAAGCTGATCGACTCCTACGCGCCGAACACCGAGGCCCGTCTCGAGCTCGGCGGTGTCATCAACTCGGTCGAGGCCGACACCGGACGCATCCTGACGATGGCGCAGAACAAGGACTACAACCAGCTGCAGGCCTGTGGGTCGCAGGGTGCCGACCCGAACGCCTGCGCACCGGCCACCGACACCGGGATCAACCTCAGCGTCGACAAGCAGTACGGCGGCGGCCAGGGCTTCCAGACCGGTTCGACGTTCAAGCCCTTCACCCTGCTCAACTGGCTGCAGAAGGGCCACGGCCTCGGCGAGATCGTGAACGGCACGCCGCGCGGCTTCACGAGCTACACCGTCTGCGGTAAGCGCTCGGGAATCTCGCCCGTGTACCAGCCCAAGAACGACTCCCTCGGCGAGGGCGGCAACATGACCGTCGAGAGCGCGACCTACCGCTCGGTGAACGTCTCCTACGTCAACATGGCGCAGAAGTTGGACTACTGCGACATCCGGAAGACCGCCGAGTCCCTGGGGGTGCACCTCGCCAAGCCCCGGACCTCGATGGCCGGCTACGGCGACGACATGTCGAAGAAGACCACCACCGGGATCGAGCTCAACCCGTCGGCGGTGCTCGGCACGAACTACATCGCCCCGCTGACCATGGCTGCGGCCTACGCCGGCATCGCGAACAACGGCACATTCTGCCGCCCCATCGCGATCGACAACGTCACGAACGCCGAGGGCAAGGCGCTCGGCGGCCAGCCGAAGGACTGCACCCAGGCGATCGACCCGGAGGTCGCGAAGACCGCGATCTCCGCGCTGAAGAAGACCCTGACCGTCGGTACCGCCGCCGGCGCCCGGACGCCGGACGGCTTCGACGAGTTCGGCAAGACCGGCACGACGAACGAGGCGGACCAGATCTGGCTCGTCGGATCGTCCACGAAGGTCGCGACCGCGACGTGGCTCGGCAACATCCAGGGCGACAAGAGCCTCCGGCACGTCTACGGCCCGAAGGGGCTCTACTCGCTGTCGCGCACGTCGCTGTGGCGTCAGGCGCAGAGCATCGTGAACAGCCAGCACGCCGGTGGGCAGTTCGAGGCGCCGTCCCCCACGTCCGTCCGTGGCAACAGCATCACCGTGCCGAACGTGGTCGGACAGACCCCCGAGCAGGCGCGGTCGGCGATCGCCGGTGCCGGGCTCACCTACGTCGACGGCGGCGTGCAGGCCGGAGCCGGGACGCCCGGGACCGTCTCCTCCACGATCCCGGCGGCGTCGAGCCCGCTCTCCCGCGGCTCGTCCGTCACCGTCTACACGACCGACGGATCGCAGGCGACGGTGCCCCAGGTGGGCGGGCGGTCCATCGACGACGCGCGCGCGGCCCTGCAACAGGCGGGCTTCGGCAACCTCGCAATCTCCGACCAGTTCCAGCCGGGCAACGGGCAGAACCAGTGCACCGTGGCGACCGTGACGCCGGGCGCGGGATCGGCGGCGTCGAAGGACACCGCCGTCAGCGTCGGGCTCTACGGCGACCAGAACGGCAAGGCCCCGAAGGACGGCTGCCGATGACGCGCGGCCGCGCCGCCCTCGGCGTCGTGGCAGCGGGAGCCGCGGTCGGCGCGGCCAGTGCCGCGTACGGCTCGCTCGTCGAGCGCCGACGCTTCGGCATCCGCTGGGAGACCGTCCCGGTCCTCCCACCGGGATCGCGCGACATCACGGTGCTGCACCTGTCGGACATCCACATGGCCCCGTGGCAGTCCGACAAGCAGCAGTGGCTCCGTGACCTGAGCCTGGTCGAGCCGGACTTCGTCGTGAACACGGGTGACAACCTCGGACACGCCACCGCGAACGCCGCCGTGGAGTACGCCCTCGAGCCGTTCCGGGGTGTCCCGGGGGCGTTCGTCTACGGCTCGAACGACTTCTTCGGACCCTCGCCCCGGAACCCGCTGAAGTACCTCAGCGGTCCGAGCAGGATGCGCTCCGGCGCGGAGCCCGTCGCGCTCGACGTCGACCGGCAGACCGCCTTCTTCGAGTCGCTCGGCTGGCTGGACCTCAACGACCACGCGCGGGCGATGGAGCTCAAAGGCTCGCGGCTCGAGCTCTTCGGGACGTCCGACGCCCACCGTGGCTGGGACCGCCTCGACCTGCTCCCCGCGAACGTCGACGAGATGCGCTCCGAGGTGCCGTGGTCCGAGGACGAGACCGGCCCCTCCCCCGTGTCCATCGGCGTGACGCACGCTCCCTACCGCCGGGTGCTCGACGCGTTCGTGACGCAGGGTGCCGACGTCGTCTTCGCGGGACACACCCACGGCGGCCAGGTCGCCGTCCCCGGGGTCGGCGCACTCGTGACCAACTCCGACCTGCCCCGACGCTACGCGAGTGGCCTGCACCAGTGGCAGAACCGCACGCACTGGTCGTGGCTCAACGTCTCGGCGGGGCTCGGCACGTCGATCTACGCGCCCGTGCGGTTCGCGGTGCAGCCCGAAGCCGTCGTCGTCACCCTGACCGCGAAGGCCTGACGCGTCACTCCGGCTCGGACGGACGACGCTGCCGGATGACGCTGCGACGCGCCCGGGCCGGGCGCTGTGGTCGTGAGCACCCCCGATCATCGGCTAGACTTCCAGGGTTGCTCCGGGAACGGAGTGATCACACCGCGGGGTGTGGCGCAGCTTGGTAGCGCGCCTCGTTCGGGACGAGGAGGTCGCAGGTTCAAATCCTGTCACCCCGACACTGTGTTGAGACAGCAGTACGAAGAAGGCCCCGCGCCGGGAGGCGCCGGGCCGTCGTGCGTGGGAGCGGTGTGGGGGGGGGGGTTTT
>JASCOJ010000110.1 GCA_029959645.1 Microbacteriaceae bacterium PS02332
CACCGCTGCCCCCCCGGGGTGGGGGGCGGACCCCCGAGCCGGGCCCGCCCGCCCCGCCCCCCCCCGAGGGGGGCCGCGGACATGGTGCTGTCGCGGAGCATCGACGGGTTCACCGCCGGGACGCCCCTCGACGTCCTGCAGGACGAGGGCACGCAGGCGCTGCTCGCCGTCGGGATGAACGGCGTCCCGCTGCCTCCCGAGCACGGGTTCCCGGTGCGGATGGTCGTCCCGGGGCTGTTCGGGTACGTCTCCGCGACGAAGTGGGTGACGGAACTCGAGGTGACCCGGTTCGCCGACGCGCAGGGGTACTGGACGCCGCGCGGGTGGTCGGAGCGCGGGCCGGTGAAGCTCGAGTCGCGCATCGACACCCCGAGCAGCGGGACGAAGGTCGCCGTCGGTGACCGCGTGCCGATCGCCGGCGTCGCCTGGCAGCCGCACACCGGGGTGAAGGCCGTGCAGGTCCGGGTGGGCGACGGTGCGTGGCAGGACGCCGAACTCGCGGACTCCGTCTCGGCGGACACCTGGCGGCAGTGGGTCTACCGGTGGACGGCCACCGCGGGCGAGCACACCGTCCAGGTGCGGGCGGTCAGCGCGGACGGGCAGGTCCAGACGAGCGTCCAACGGCAGCCCGCGCCGAACGGCGCCACGGGCTGGCACGCGATCAGCGTCAGCGCGTCCTGACGGGAGGCCCGGGGCGGCCGGACGACGAGGCGCGCGTCAAGTGGCGCGCCTCAGGAGGCGCGCCTCACGAGACCCGCGTCGCGACGACGCAGGTGCCGTCGACGTCCGGGTCGGTGACGACCTCGGTGGCGAACCCGGCGGTGGCGAAGGCAGCGGCGGAGTCGCCCGACTGAGCACCGGACACCTCGATGACGACGGTGCCCCCGGGCCGGAGCCACTCCCCCGCTCCGGCAGCGACACGGCGGTGCAGGTCGAGGCCGTCCACGCCGCCGTCGAGGGCCATCCGGTGTTCGTGTTCGCGCGCCTCGGCGGGCATCGTCGCGATCGCCCCGGTCGGCACGTAGGGGGCGTTCACCGCGATGACGTCGACCGCGCCGAGCAGCCGGGTCGGCAGCGGCGCGAACAGGTCGCCGAGCACGACGATGCCCCGGTCGCCGAGGTTCTCCGCGGCGACCTCGACGGCCGCCGGGTCGAGGTCGGCGGCGACGAGGTCGAGTGGCCCGATCCGTTCGAGCAGGGCGAGGCCGATCGCCCCGGCACCGCAGCAGAGGTCGACGACCCGGTCGTAGGCGGCGAGGCGGCGGGCGGCCTGCTCGACCACGACGGTCGTGCGCGCCCGCGGCACGAAGACGCCGGGTGCGACGCGGACCCGGTGGCCGTCGAAGGCCGCCCAGCCGAGCACGACCTCGAGCGGCTCCCCGCCGAGCCGGCGTTGCACGAGCCCGCGCAGCCGGACCGCGTCGCCGTCACCCGCGGCGAGCAGCAGGTCGGCCTCGTCCTCGGCGAAGACGCTCCCCGCCGCCCGGAGTCGGGCGGCGAGGGCGTCCCGCGCCGGTGTCGGCACCGGGCTCAGGCCGCGCCGTCGAACATCGACGTGACCGAACCGTCGTCGAAGACCTCGTGGATGGCGCGGGCGATCAGCGGTGCGATCGGCAGGACCTCGAGGCGGTCCCAGCGCTTGTCGTGCGGCACCGGGAGGGTGTCGGTGACGACGACGCGGTCGATGAACTCGCTCTGCAGCAACTCGGTCGCCGGGTCGGAGAACACCGCGTGGGTCGCCGCGACGACGACGCCCTTGGCGCCGCTGGCCTTCAGGGCCTCGGCCGCCTTCGCGATGGTGCGACCCGTGTCGATGAGGTCGTCGACGAGCAGGCACCAGCGACCGGAGACGTCACCGACGATCTCGTGCACCGAGACCTGGTTCGGGATGAGCGGGTCGCGACGCTTGTGGATGATCGCGAGCGGGGCGCCGAGCTTCTCCGACCAGATGTCGGCGACGCGGACCCGGCCCATGTCCGGGGACACGACCGTGAGGGTCTCCGGGTCGAGGATCGACCGGAAGTGCTCGAGCAGCACGGGCATGGCGAAGAGGTGGTCGACCGGACCGTCGAAGAAGCCCTGGATCTGCGGAGCGTGCAGGTCGACGCTCATGATCCGGTGCGCACCGGCCGCTTTGAACAGGTCGGCGACGAGTCGCGCCGAGATCGGCTCGCGACCGCGCCCCTTCTTGTCCTGCCGCGCGTACGGGTAGAACGGCGCGACGACGGTGATGCGCTTCGCCGACGCGCGCTTGAGGGCGTCCACCATGATGAGCTGCTCCATGAGCCACTCGTTGATCGGCGCGGTGTGCGACTGGATGACGAACGCGTCACAGCCGCGGACGGACTCGTCGAAGCGGGCGTAGAGCTCACCGTTCGCGAACGTCCGGGCGTCGGTGGGGACCAGGTCGACGCCGAGCTCCTCCGCGATCGACGCCGAGAGCTCGGGGTGCGCTCGTCCCGACACGAGGACGAGTCGTTTCTGGCCGGTCGTCTTGATTCCGGACACGTGTCGCGCTCTCTCCCTGACCCCACCCGGGGTCGATGTCCAGGGCCCCGTGCGGGGTCCTCGGGTGACGGTCACGCCCGCCGTCGAAGGTGTCATTCGCCTCGCGCGCGCCGAGCCGCCTCGGCCGCCGGGGTACCGGGTCGGTTGTCCTCGACCCATCCCTCGGTGTTGCGCTGTGGGGCGTAGCTGATCGCGAGCGACCCGGCCGGCACGTCCTTGCGCACGGTCGTACCTGCACCGGTGTACGCCCCGTCCCCAATCCTAACGGGGGCGACGAACACGTTGTGCGAGCCTGTACGGACGTGCGACCCCACCGCGGTGCGGTGCTTGTGCACGCCGTCGTAGTTCGCGGTGATCGTGGCGGCGCCGATGTTGGAGTCCTCGCCGACCTCGGTGTCCCCGATGTACGACAGGTGCGGCACCTTGCTGCCGCGGCCGATGACGGCGTTCTTCGTCTCGACGAAGGTGCCGATCTTGCCCTCGTCCCCGAGGACGGTGCCCGGCCGGAGGTAGGCGAACGGCCCCACGGAGGCACCGGCGCCGATGACCGCGAGGGTCGCGTCGACCCGGTTCGCGGTGGCACCCGCCCCGACCTCGGTGTCACGGAGGGTGGAGCCCGGCCCGATGACGGCACCGGCGCCGATCGCGGTCGCGCCGACGAGCTGCGTGCCGGGGAGGATCTCGGCGTCCGGTTCGATCGTGACGTCGAGGTCGATCCAGGTGGAGGCCGGGTCCTGCACGGTGACGCCGGCGAGCTGGTGCCGACGGACGATCCGGGCGTTGAGCTCCCGTGCCGCCTCGGACAGCTGTGCGCGGTCGTTGACGCCGACGACGAGCCACGGGTCGGTGAGGGTGAGGACGTCGACCCGACCGCCCCGCGCCGACACGAGCGCCGGGACGTCGGTGATGTACTTCTCGCCCTGGGCGTTGTCCGTGGTGAGCGACGGCAGGACGGCACGGAGCTGCACGGCGTCGAACGCGTAGATGCCGGCGTTCGCCTCGGTGATCAGGCGCTGCTCGTCGGTCGCGTCCTTGTGCTCGACGACGCCGGTGAACGCACCCGAGGCGTCGCGCAGGATGCGCCCGAGGCCGGTCGGGTCGTCCGCCAGGGCGCTGACGAAGGTGACGGCGTTCGCGCCGGTGGCGTGGGCGTCGACGAGGCCACGGATGCTCTGCGCGTCGAGCAGCGGGACGTCGCCGGAGAGCACGACCACGACACCGTCGAAGTCGTCGGGCAGCGCGCCGACCGCGACCTCCACCGCACGCCCGGTGCCGGGGACGTCGTCCTGGTCCACGATGACCGCGTCCGCCGCACGCTCGGTGACCTCGGCCGCGACGCGCTCCCGCTCGTGCCGGACGACCACCACGACGTGCTCCGGCGCCAGGGACTCCGCCGTGCGCAGCACGTGCGCGATGAGCGGGAGCCCGGCGAGCCGGTGCAGCACCTTCGGAGTGGACGACTTCATGCGCGTGCCCTGCCCGGCGGCGAGGACGACGACGGCGATGCGCTGGTCGGTCATGACACCATCCTGGCGCACCGTCCGCGTGACCGCCGCCCGGCGGCCCGCCGCCGTGGACAACCGGGCGCGGGACCGCACGGTGCAGGACCGGCCATCCGTGCGGAACCGCGCACCGGCACGGGCCCGCCCACCGGACGGACCGGAGGCCCGGCACCCGCCCACCGGACCGGTCCCGGGCCTCCCGGCCGCGCTCGGGCCGACAGGCCCGCCTCCCCGCTCAGGCGGACGTGTCGGACAGCTCCACCTTGATCCAACCCGGCTCGCGCCGGTCGAACGCCTCGTACGCGTCGATCGCCGAGGACATCGGCTCGTGCTCGGTGATCAGTGCCGTCGGGTCGAACTGCCCCGCGGCGACCATGTCGATCAGCGGCGGCGTCACCGAGTGGTGGTCGCAGTTGCCCATCCGGATCGTGAGGTTCTTGTTCATCGCCTCGCCGATCGGGTACGACTGCGCCGTCGGCGAGTACACGCCGATGATGCCGATCCGGCCGTACTTCGCGACCGACGCGACCGCCCACTGCGCGACCTGCGACGGCCCGTCCCCGGGCTTCCACTGCTGCTGCTCGCCGAACCCGTCCGGCGACGCGTCGGGTGCGACCTGCGCGACCTCGGCGTCGAACGTCGCCGCCTGCTCGTCCGACACGGCGGCCGGCCCGCGCTTCGGGCGCTCCGCGTCGACCCCGACGGCGTCGATGACCGCGTCGGCCCCGATGCCGTTCGTCAGGTCCATGATCGCCTGCACCGGGTCCTCGGCGTTGTAGTCGACGACCTCGCAGTTCTGGGCGAGCGCGGCGGCCAGGCGGTCCTCGACGCCGTCGACGACGATCACCCGACCGGCGCCCTGCTTGTACGCCGACGCGGCGGCGAACTGGCCGACGATGCCGGCCCCGAACACGACGACGACGTCGCCGCGCGTGACGCCGGCGAGCTCGGCGCCGAACCACCCGGTCGGGAAGATGTCGGAGAGCAGGATCGCCTGCTCGTCACTGACGTTCTCCGGCAGCGGGTGCATGGTGTTCTGCGCCCACGGCACACGGACGTACTCGGCCTGGAGGCCGTTCACCGGCCCGGTCGACTCCGGTCCACCGAAGAACGACGTGCCGGCCTGCGGCCCGTTCGGGTTCGCCACGTCGCACTGGGCGGTCCGGCCCATCCGGCAGTACCGGCAGGCGCCGCACGAGATGGTCGAGTTGATGACGACCCGGTCACCGGGGCTGTAGCCGCGGACGGCGTCGCCGACCTGGGTGACGACTCCGACGGCCTCGTGCCCGAGGATCGTGCCCTCCTGCATCGGCGCCATGGTGCCGCGGACGAAGTGCAGGTCGGTGCCGCAGATCGCGGACCGGGTGATGCGCACGATCGCGTCGTGCGGGTCCTGGATGGTGGGCTCGGGGACCTCGTCGACGCGGACGTCGCCGATGCCGTGCCAGACAACTGCCTTCATGGGGGTGTCTCCTTCTCTCGCTGACCGTCGCCGGGGACGGTACGCCGGGGCACCTCACGAGACGGCCGTGTCGGTGCGGGTCCCGGACAGGGTCGGGGCACGTCCGGGAGGCCCGCCCGGCGTCGGCGGGTCGCGCCACCCCGGCGAATGGCCGGCGAGCATCCGTCACGGGTCGCGCCGGTCGGCGCGGAGCGCCCGGTCGCGACCGCTCAGGGCCGGGCGCGGGCGTCCGTGCGGACGAAGGCCATGAGCACGAGACCGACGACGAGCACCACCACGATCCCGAGGATCCCGTAGCGGGTGGACCCGCCGATCGACACCGCGACCCCGAACAGCGCCGGTGCGATGAACGTCGCCGCCCGACCGGTGGTGGCGTAGAGCCCGAACAGCTCCCCTTCGCGGCCGGGCGTCGCGAGCTTGACCAACCACGCCCGCGACGACGCCTGCACCGGCCCGACGAACACGCTGAGCAGGAGCCCGAGCACCCAGAACGCCGACTGCGCCGACCCCGCCGCGAGCACGGCGCTGCCGCAGACGACCAGGCCGACGAGCGACACGACGATGACGGCGCGGGACCCGAACCGGTCGTCGAACCGCCCGGACAACGCCGTCGAGACCCCGGCCACGACGTTGGCGGCGATCGCGAAGAGGATCACCCCGGAGGCCGTGAACCCGAACACCTGCGCGGCGATGATGCCCCCGAAGGTGAAGACCGCACCGACGCCGTCGCGGAAGACCGCACTCGCGACGAGGAAGGCCAGCACGTTCCGGCGTTCCCGCCAGAGTGCCGCGACGTCACGGCCGAGGTCGGCGTAGGCCGCCCAGAGGGTGCCGCGGCGGCTCGGGTCGGCCGGGGCCTCCGGCACGACGAGGAAGAGCGGCACCGAACTCACCACGAGCCACACGGCCGCGATCCCGATGGCGACGCGGACGTCCCACTGGCCGGTGGCGACGGTCGCCGGCAGCTGCAGGAGCCCGGCTGCTCCGGGGACGCCGAAGTCCTGGATGCAGAGCACGAGCAGCACGACGAGCAGCACGATGCCGCCGAAGTAGCCCGCCGCCCAGCCGAGCGCGGAGGCCCGTCCGGTGCGGGGCCCGGGCGCGACCTGGCCGAGCATGGCGTTGTAGCCGACGCAGGCGATCTCGTACGCGACGGTGCCGATGCCGATCAGCGCGGCGCCGAGCACGAGGAACGGCTGGCTCGGCGCGACGAAGACCATGCAGGCGATGCTCAGCGCGACACCGATCGTCGCGATGAGCACCGACCGGCGGCGGTGACCCGAGGTGTCGGCGAGGCGGCCGACCGCGGGGGCGACGAGGGCGACGACCACACCGGCGACGGTGAGCGCCGCCGACACCACCGCGGCGTTGTGCGCGAGGGCCCGTTCGACCGCAGCCGCCGCGCCCGCGGAACCGTCCTCGGCGGCGACGAGCGCCGGGTCGACGAAGGCCCGGCTCGCGAGGTAGGTGCTGAAGACGAACGTGGTGACGACGGCGTTGAAGGCGGCCGACCCCCAGTCCCAGAGGGCCCAGGACAGCAGTGCCCGGCGGTCCGTCCGGGCTCCGGGCGGGACGGCAGCGGTCGTCGGCGAACCGGTCATGGGCGAACCGTAGCGCGTCGCGGTGTCGCGGCGGTGCTCCGCGCCCAGGCGACCGCCCGGAGGAGCGGCCGGTCAGCGCCGGAGTGTCTGCTTCGGGTACTCGCCGAACCGCTCCGCGTACACCGCCGAGAACCGGCCGAGGTGCGCGAAGCCCCAGCGCCGGGCGACCTCGCCCACCGAGACCTGGCGGGGGTCGCAGTCGAGCAGCTCCTCGCGCACGCGGTCGAGCCGCACCTGCCGCAGGTAGCTCAGCGGCGACGTGCCGAAGGTCCGCTGGAACGACTCCTGCACGCTCCGCACGCTGAGCCCGGCGACGGCGGCGAGCTCCGAGATCGTGATCGGCGTCTCGGGGTGGGCGTGGATGTACTCGACCGCGGCCCGCACGCGTGCGTTCCGCGGGTGGAGCAGGTCGGCGGGGAGTTCGTCGAGCTGTGGCGGCACGAGGCGGAGGAAGGCCGCGGCCGTCGCGTGCTTCGCCTCGTGCCAGACGAGCGAGTCCGGTCCACCCGCACGGAGGGCCCGTGCCAGCGACCCCAGCGACTCCCGCCAGGCGCGGACCGCCTCCGGGTCCGGCTGCCGGAGGTGGTCGAACCGCAGCGCCCGGTCGGCGACGTCGTAGCGCTCGGCCGCGACCGCCCGGACGAAGGAGCGGTGGAGGTGGACGAGCTGCTGGTCGTACTCCGCCGCGACGAACACGAAGGGCCGTTCCGTCGGGAACAGCGACGGCTGGTCGAGCCGCAACGGCACCCGGTCGCGCACGATGTCCTGCGTGCCGGACCCGGCCGTGATCCAGTGCACGACGAGGTCCTCCCCCGGCGCGGAGCCGCCGCGCAGCGACCCCGTCATGCGCGAGCGGCGCATGGAGACCTCGGTGTCGCCGATCGCGGTGTACCGGTACGCGAAGTCCCGCTCGGTCCGCCGGGCGACCCACTGCTTGCCCGCGTAGACCCCGGCGAGGTCGCGGACCGCCGCCTCCGGGTCCGTCCCGGCGACCTCGAGGCGCAACGGCTCCGGCCCCGTCGGCACGACGCCGTCCGGCACCGCGGACGCGGCGGCACCGAGCGTGCCGTCGGTCACCGGGCGGCCCACCTGCGTCGATGCGCGGGTGACGCCCAATACGCTGTTCCCCAGTGCGCGCGGGGCCCCGCGGCCGCACCACCACGCCACGAGGAGGCGACCGCATGGACGACGCCGACGTACTCGCCGCCCTGGTGCGGCTCGAAGCGTCCTCCCTCAGCCTCCGCGACCGGCTCCGCCAGCACGTGGGCGTCGCGGGCACCGACCTCTCCGTGCTGCGCTTCGTGCACCGCGCGCGGAACGCCGGTCGACAGGTGCGGGTCAAGGACCTCGCCGTGCACCTGGGGCTGACGGGCCCGGCGGTCACCGGCATCGTCGACCGGCTCGGACGACAGGGGCTCCTGCGTCGTGTGCCGAACCCCGACGACGGACGGAGCCGCTTCATCGAGCTGACGGACGAACAGCACGCCGTGTTCCGGTCGGCGCTGGACAGCACGCACGAGCAGTTGCACGACCTCCTGTCCTCCTTCTCCGACCGCGAACGACGTCGCCTCGTCCGGATCACCGACCGCATCGCCGCGGCGCTCGACCGCGGGGCACCACCGGCGTCCTGAGGCAGGCTAAGTGGACGCCGCAGCGGGGTCCGCGACATTGTCCAGGCAGCGCGGATGCGTCAGTCCGCTACCTACCGGGACGGTCTCGGCTCCGGGCGGACCCGTACCGTCGGACGTGCACCTGACCCCCACGCGGGGGTCACCACCCCGACGGGAAGGGACACCCATGGGCAACTACGAGACCGAGCCGGGCGTCGACCCGGTCCGCATCACGACCATCCGACGGATGCGTCGACGGTGGAAGCACGGCGAGCAGCCGGCCGACGAGCCGGGGCTGTTCGACGACCTCTTCACCGCGACCACGCAGCAGCGCTGATCCGCCGGGAGGCCCGTCCCCGAGTGGTGGCGGGCCTCCCGTCCGCGTGCACACCGGACAGGTCGGGTTACGGTGAGCCTGTGCGCGGACCACGGCCGACGATCCCCGAGCGCGGCGACGACGCCGTGCTCGTCGTGCGGCGCGATCCGCGACGGCGTCCGGTCCGGACGGTGCCGTGGCGCCGTGTCCTCGTCGGGGTGGTGCTCGCCGCCCTCCTCGGCGGGGCGGCCGTCGCGACGGCCGGCACCCTCGTCTCGCAGCGCACCGCGGAGCGGTTCGCGGTCGAGGACGCCACCGACGACACCGCAGCCGTCGCCCGTTCGGTCGTGGAACCGGCGCTCCGCGACGCCGTCGCCGACCGCGCCGCACCGGCGGCGGACCGGCGGGAGGCAGCCGACCGGCTCGACCGGGCAGCCCACTCCGTGGCGGCCGCGACGGGCGCCGTCCGCGTGAAGCTCTGGGCCGCGGACGGCCGGGTCCTCTGGTCGGACGAGCCGCGGTTGGTCGGGCAGCGGTTCGCGCTGTCCGCGGACGACCTCGAGGCGCTCGAGACGGACCGCTCGGACGCCGAGGTGTCCGACCTCAGCGCCCCGGAGAACCGGTACGAGCGCGGACGGGGGCCGCTCCTCGAGGCGTACCAGGCCGTGCACCTGCCGTCGGGTGCACCGCTCCTCCTCGAGGTCTACTACCCGTACGACGCGGTCCTCGCGAGTGCCGCGTCGCTCCGGTCCGCGTTCGCGGCGCTCGCGTTCGGCACGGTCGCCGTCGGCATCGCCCTGCTCCTGCCCGTCGTGCTCTGGCTCCTGCTCCGGGTGCGGTCCGGGCAGCGCGAGCGGGAGCGCCTCCTCGTCCGCGCGCTGGACGCCGAGACCGCGGAGCGACGTCGGCTCGCCGCGGACCTGCACGACGGCGCCGTGCAGGACATCGCCGGGCTCGCCCTGACCCTCGGTGCCGCCGCCCGGGGGACGTCCGGATCGGCCGCCGCCGTGCTCGACGACTCCGCGACGACCCTGCGGTTCGCGGTGTCGGCACTCCGCTCCACGATGTCCGCCGTCCAGCCGGCGGCGCCGGACCGCGAGGGCCTGGCCGCGGCCGTCGACGACGCAACCGCGCGTGGCCGCGCCGCGGGTCTCGAGACCGTCGTCGACGTCCCCGCGTCGGTCCCGGCCGCACCGGGTGCCCTGCTCGCGACCGTCCGCTTCGTCCGCGAGGCCGTGGCGAACACGGTCCGGCACGCACAGGCCGCTCGCGTCACGGTGTCGGTGCGCCACGTCGACGACGACCTGGTCGTGCGCGTCACCGACGACGGCGTCGGGTTCGACGCGGCGGTGGTCCTGGCCGCCCGTCGTCGAGGGCACCTCGGGACGACGCTCCTCCGCCAGATCGCCGAGGACACCGGCGGCGACCTGCTGCTGCGCACCGCACCAGGCACCGGCACGACGTGGGAACTCGTGGTGCCGGTCGGGACGGCGACCACGTGGTGACGGTGCTGCTCGTCGACGACCACGCACTCGTCCGCGGCGGGCTGCGGGCCGTGCTCGCCACGACGGACGACTGCGCGGTGGTGGGCGAGGCGGCCACCGGGGAGGAGGCGGTCGAGCAGGCGCTGGCGCTCCGCCCGGACGTGGTCGTGATGGACCTGTCGATGCCCGGCGCCGGCGGGGTCGCCGCGACCGAGGTGCTCCGGGAACGCCTGCCGTCCGCGCGGGTGCTCGTGCTGACGACCTTCGCCGACGACGCCCGCGTGCGTGCCGCGCTCGGTGCCGGTGCGACGGGGTACCTGCTCAAGGACGCGACCCCGGACGACGTCGTCCGCGCGGTCCGGGCCGCGGCGCGGGACGAGGTGCCGATCGACCCCCGGGTCGCCGGGGCCCTGTTGCCGGAGCGGCCGGTCGGGGCGGGTGGCCGGGCTCCGTCCGGGAGCGCACCCTCGGCCCGGCCCGGGACCGCGGTGGACGTCGGCGGGACCCCACTGCTGCCGCCCCGCGAGCGTGAGGTCCTCGTCCGCCTGGCCCGCGGCCTGTCGAACCGGCAGATCGCCACCGAGCTCGGGATCGCCGAGCGGACGGTCAAGGTGCACGTCGGCAGCGTCTTCCGACGCATCGGGGTCGCCGACCGCACGAGCGCGGCACTCTGGGCGCGCGACCACGGCTGGTGACCTGCACGGACCGACCGGCGGCGTCCGGGTCGTCCGACCGACCGGGGTACTAGTACCAAGGTCCGATGGCGGGGCCGACGGCGACCGGCGACGATCGTGCCGTGGCCCGATCGGGGCCGCACCGACCGGCCCCGCCCTCAGGAGGCGCACCATGGACACCACGCACCCGCGACCCGGCACCGCCGCCCGTCGCTCCACCGGCTCCCGCACGGCCGGTCGTCGCACCGTCGGCCTGGCCGCCG
This sequence comes from Microbacteriaceae bacterium PS02332, assembly GCA_029959645.1. Classification (GTDB taxonomy): domain Bacteria; phylum Actinomycetota; class Actinomycetes; order Actinomycetales; family Microbacteriaceae; genus Curtobacterium. The sequence continues at coordinate 11,421 of JASCOJ010000110.1, forward strand.
CGATCACCGCCGTCACCGTCGCCGCGGTCGCCCTCGTCGGGGTCGCCCCCGCGCAGGCGTCCGGCAAGACCTCCACCGGCGGCGACTACGCCGTCACGGTCAACGGCACCACGACGAACCCCGCCGTCGGCAAGGACTTCAAGCTCCGGGACACCGCGGTCTCCGGCACGATCGCCGTCCGGGGCAGGCACAACGGCTTCGACATCCGCGTCGCCGACCTCGGCGTGTACGACTACACCCTCACCGGCGCCCCGGACACGCAGCGGATGGTGACGAAGCCGACGGTCGTGTTCGCGTCGAAGGTGCCGTCGCTCACCGCCGCGCAGCTCGCCGGGACGCAGCTCTCCTCGCTCGAGGTCCGTGACGACACCCTCGTCGCGGTCTTCAGCACCGGTGCCGGGAAGTTCAAGATCCAGGCGAAGGACGGCGCGCAGGGCGGGGTCTTCCAGATGGAGACCGAGTTCGCCGCCCCGGTGACGTTCACCCACACCCTCGGCGCCGGCCTGTTCTACTTCGTCAACCCGTACACGGGGAAGGTGAACTTCGGCGACGGCACCTCCGCGGTCGCCACGGGCACCGACGCGCACCAGATGCTCCTCGGCAAGGACTCGCCCCAGGTCGCGACGAAGACCTCGCAGACGGCGACGACCACGACGTGGACCGTGCAGCCCGGCGGCCGACTCGGCGGCGTGCTCGGCGAGGACGCGATCGAGCTCAGCGCGGGCGCGACCAACTGCACGAGCAGCTGCCAGGCACAGAACCAGATCCGCGGCTCGCTGCCGGTGCCGCCGGACCCGGTGGACCCGACCCCGATCGCCACGCGCTGACGCGCTGACGGACGACGGACGGGAGGCCCGGTACCAGCTGGTGCCGGGG
>JASCOJ010000111.1 GCA_029959645.1 Microbacteriaceae bacterium PS02332
GCCCCCGACCGATGTGGTCGGGGGCGTCCGTCGTCCGGGGACCAGGTCAGCGCGGGCGGCCGGCTCGAACCCGGGTCGGGTCGATGCCCTTCGGGATCGCGGACGCCGGGCTCTGCGTGAGGGAGTCGAGGCGGTTCGCGACCGCGAGGACCTCGTTGCGGTTCAGGGCACGCTTGTGCTTGTTCATCGCCCGCGGGAGCTTGTGGAGCGTGACCTGGCCGGGGCCGTCACCGACGTTGAGCACGTGCACCGGCACGTTCGGGACGATGCGTGCGACCTTGCGACGCTCTTCCTCGACCTGGCGCGTGAGGTTGCCGACGGCACCCTCCGTGATGAGGACGACGCCGGGCTGTCCGACGGCGCGGTACACGGCGGACTGCGACTTGCCGTGCACGGCGACGGGCATCTCGCTCGAGCGCCACTGGCGTCGGAGCGAGTTCGTCAGGACGGCACCGACCGCGCCGGGCTGGCCCTCGATCTGCGAGTAGGCCGCGCGCTCGGCGAGCCGACCCAGCACGATGAGGAACAGCAGCACACCGAGCAGGACACCGGCCACGATCCACAGCGTGATGCCGAGCCAGTTCTGCCCGGGCAGCAGGACGGCGAGCAGGACACCGAGCACCACCGGCCCGAGGAAGGCGAGCGCGAACCACCAGAGCGAACTCGGGTCTGCGCGCCGGGTCATGGTGAAGACCTGGTACATCTGCTTGAGACGGCCGGGTTCCTTCGCTGCCGTGCTTGCGGTGCTCCTGCTTGCCATCGTCCCAGGATACGGCCTGGTCGGCCTCCCGAGCACCGGCCGTCACGCGGCTGTGGGCGAACGGCGACCGTCCACAGACGGGCCCGGCCGGCCTGGAGGCCGTGCTCGCCACCGCCACGCTGGTTCGCATGGAGACGTGGGAGCAGCCGTGGGCCCGGCCCGCCGTGTGGTGGTGCTGCACGGGGGCCGAGTCGGACGCCGCGCGCTGGCTCGCCGACCGCTGCGCGGTCGCCTCCGACCACCTCGTGGCGGTCGCCGCCGTGGGTCGGGACCGCGACGGACGCCTGGTGGCCCGCGCCGCCGAGCTGTCCGGCGTCACATTGCCCGATGCACTCGACCGCATCGGCGTGCTGACGGCGGGCGTGGCCGTGACGCTGTCGCTGCCCCTGCTCGACCTGGCCGCGCTCGCGACCCGCGGTGCGCTCGTCCTCGGCGACCTGTGCACCGAGGACGTCCTCGTGGACGACGCCGGCGCGGTCGTCGTCGTGGACCGTCCGCCCGGGTCGCACCCCGCCGGTGATCCGGGCCTCCTCGAGGTCCCTGACGTGCCCGGTGTCGATCGTCCGCCCGGCACGGCCGACGGAGCGGAGGCGCTCGTCCTCGCAGTGCGCGCGGTGTGGGACCGCGTCGACCCACGGGAACCCGGTGTCGCCGCCGTCCAGGACGCCTGTTCGGCGGCTCGGAACGCGTCCGTCGAGTCCGTCACCGCCCTGGTCGAGGTCGTCCGGTCGGTCGCGCCACCACGGCCGGTCCGCTGGGAGCCGCCCGCACCGCGCTACGCCTTCGCGACCGACGACGTGGCACGCGACGTGGACGACGGTCTCCGTCGCACGCTCGCCCGGCTGCGCGACGTCGCCCGGGACGGCATCGTCCTCAGGGGCCACCGACTCCCGGTGCGCACCGTGCTCACCGCACTGTTCGTCGGCATCAGGTCGATGCCGGGGTCACCACCCGGGACCGGGTCAGTACCCGAGGTTCGGGGCGAAGTTGCCCTCCTCGAGGCGGTTCTTCACCGCGACGAGGTACCGGGACGCGTCCGCACCGTCGATGATCCGGTGGTCGTAGGACAACGCGAGGTAGACGAACGAACGGATGGCGATCGCCTCCTGCCCGTCGACCTTGACGACCGCCGGACGCTTCGTGACGATGCCGGTGCCCAGGATGGCGGACTGCGGCAGGAACACGACCGGGGTGTCGAACAGCGCGCCACGCGAACCGGTGTTCGTCAGGGTGAAGGTGCCCCCCGCGAGCTCGTCCGGCTTCAGCTGGTTGTTCCGCGTGCGCTCGGCGAGGTCGGCGATCGACTTCGAGAACTGCGCCAGGTCGAGCGAGGCGGCGTCCTTGATGACCGGGGTGAGCAGTCCGCGCTCGGTGTCGACGGCGATCGAGACGTTCTCCGTCTCCGGGTAGACGATCTCGTCACCGTCCACCGTCGAGTTGATCTTCGGGTGGGCCTTGAGGGCCTCCGACGCGGCCAGCGCGAAGAACGGCATGAAGGACAGCTTCGAGCCGGTCTTCTCGAGGAATTCCGCCTTGTGGGCATCGCGGAACTGCGCGACCTTGGTGACGTCCACCTCGACCACGCTGGTGAGCTGGGCGGTCGACGTCATCGACTGCACCGCGCGCTCGGCGACGACCTTGCGGAGTCGCGTCATCTTCTCGCGGGTCCCGCGCAGCGGCGAGACCTCGGCGACGAACGGACCCGACTGCGCGGGCTTCGCGGTGTCACCCGACCCGGCTGCCGGAGCGGCCGGGACGGCGGCGAGGACGTCCTCCTTGCGGATGCGCCCGCCGACACCGGTGCCCGTGACGGTGGACAGGTCGACGCCCTGCTCGTTGGCGAGCTTGCGCACGAGCGGCGTGACGTACCCGGAGGCGCCGCCGTTCTGCGACGGGTTCGGCACCTCGGCGGAGGTCGTCGAGGACCCTGCGGCAGCCGGGGCCGGGGCCGCGGCGGGGGCCGGCGCGGACTTCACCGGAGCCGGGACGGCTGCCGGCGGTGCCGCGGCGGGCGGCGGGACCGGCGCGGCCTGCGGCACCGGCGAGGCGGCCGGGGGAGCGGACGGTGCCTGCGGAGCCGCCGGCTGTGTCTCGCCGCCCGGCGCGGGCTCGGACTGCGCCGGCTGCGGGGCCGGGGTCTCCTGGTCCTGCTCGGTGCTCGGCTCGGCCTCGGGCTCGGCGGCGTCCGCCACCTCGGCGTCGGCGTCCTCGGAGCCTGCCTCGCCGGCACCCGGGTCGGCGGAGTCGCCGCCGCCGGAACCGTCGCCGATCTTCACGAGCGGGGTCCCGACCTCGACGGTCTCGTCCTCCTGGACGAGGATCTCCTCGATGACACCCGCGACGGGCGAGGGGATCTCGGTGTCGACCTTGTCGGTGGAGACCTCGAGCAGCGGCTCGTCGACCTCGATCCGGTCACCGACGCTCTTCAGCCATCGGGTCACCGTTCCCTCGGTGACGCTCTCGCCGAGCGCCGGGAGGTTGACGGATTCGCTCATCGGGTGGACTCCTCTTCGCGGGGGCTTGCAGTGGTGGTTGTCATGGTGTTCGTCACAGCGCGTGCAGGGGCTTGCCCGCGAGGTGCAGGAAGGCCTCGCCGAGGGCTTCGTTCTGGGTGGGGTGCGCGTGGACGAGGGGGGCGACGTCCTCCGGGTGCGCTTCCCAGTTCACGGCGAGCTGGGCTTCGCCGATGAGCTCACCGACGCGCGCGCCGATCATGCTCACGCCGACGACCGGGCCGTCGACGACACGGACGACCTTGACGGCACCCGAGGTCCCGATGATGTGGCTGCGGCCGTTGCCGGCGAGGTTGTACTCGTACGTGTCGACCTTGTCGGCGCCGTACTGCTCCTCGGCCTTCGACTGCGAGAGCCCGACGGAGGCGACCTCCGGGTCGGAGTAGGTGACCTTCGGGATGTTCGTGTCCGAGATGACGACGGGGTTGAGGCCCGCGATCTCCTCGGCGACGAAGATGCCCTGCTGGAAGCCGCGGTGCGCGAGCTGCAGGCCGGGGACGATGTCGCCGACGGCGTACACGTTCGGGAGGTTCGTGGCGAGGCGCTCGTTCGTGGTGACGAACCCGCGGTCCATCGCGACGCCGACCTCGTCGTAGCCGACGTTCTGCGTGACCGGGCCACGGCCGACGGCCACGAGGAGCACGTCGCCCTCGTAGGTCTTGCCGTCCTCGAGCGTCACGACGACGCCGTTCTCGTGCTGGTCGACGTGGTCGAACCGGATGCCGAGCGAGAACTCGATGCCGCGCTTGCGGAACGCCCGCTCGAGCTGCTTCGACATCGACTCGTCCTCGGCCGGGATGAGGTGGGGGAGGCCCTCGACGATCGTGACCTCGGCGCCGAACGACTTCCAGACACTGGCGAACTCGACGCCGATGACGCCGCCACCGAGGATGACGACCTTGTTCGGCACGTAGTCCATGCGGAGTGCGGTCTCGGACGTGATGACGCGGCCACCGATCTCGAGCCCCGGCAGGGACTTCGAGTAGGACCCGGTCGCCAGGACGACGTTGCGCCCCGTGACGGTCTGGTCGCCGACCTGCACGGTGTTCTGCGAGGTCAGGCGACCCCAGCCCTCGACGACCGTGATGCCACGCGCCTTGACGAGGCCCTGGAGGCCCTTGTACTTCGAGTTGATGACGCCCTGCTGGTAGTCGATCACCTTGGGCACGTCGACGCCGGTGAACTCCGCGAGCACGCCGTACTTCTCGGCGTCGCGGGTCGCGTCCGCGACCTCGGCAGCGTGCAGGAGCGCCTTCGTCGGGATGCAGCCACGGTGCAGGCAGGTGCCACCGAGCTTGTCCCCCTCGATGAGCGCGACGCTCATGCCGAGCTCGGCGGCCCGGAGCGCTGCGGCGTACCCGCCGCTGCCGCCACCGAGGACCACGACGTCGTAAGTCTGTTCCGTCACCTTGGTGCAACTCCCTCGTGCGTGTCGGGGCCGGGCACCGATCTGGTCGACACCGGCCCGGTGGACACCGCGGCGGCGGCGTCCGACGGTCGGACCGGAGTGTCGGTCCCGTCCCGTCTGTCCCGGCGGAGCACAGGCCTGTACGGCTGCCCCGCCGGGTCCAAACCTACTACCTGGACTGCATGTCTTCTGCGAGTGCGACCAGGGTCCGCACCATCACACCGGTCGCGCCCTTGCCGAGCCATCCGTATCCCGCGCCGCGGTTCTCGGAGGGGCCGGCGATGTCCAGGTGCGCCCACGGGATCGTGCTGCCCGCGGTGTCCTTGCCGACGAAGCGCTCGAGGAACCGCCCCGCGAGGAGCATGCCCGCCGCGGGCTGGCCCACGGTGGCGTTGACCATGTCGGCGACCTCGCTCGCGAGGCGGGCGTCGAGCTCCTCCGGCAGCGGCATCGGCCAGATCGGCTCCGCGGCGTCGTCGGCGAGCGAACGGACCCGGGCGACGAGGTCGTCGCTGCCCATGAGCCCGGTGGTGCGGTCGCCCAGGGCGACCATCTGCGCACCGGTGAGGGTGGCGATGTCGACGACGGCGTCGGGCTGCTCCAGGGACGCGGCCGCGATGCCGTCGCCCAGGACGAGCCGGCCCTCGGCGTCGGTGTTGGTCACCTCGACGGTCATGCCGTTCTTCAGCGTCAGCACGTCGCCCGGACGGACGGCGGAACCCGACGGCATGTTCTCGGCGAGGCAGAGCCATGCGGTGACCTTCGTGTCGACCCCGAGCCGGGCCGCGGCGACGGCGGTCGCGAGCACGGTGGCCGCGCCGGTCATGTCGGTCTTCATGCCGAGCATGGACGCCGCGGGCTTGAGCGACAACCCGCCCGAGTCGAACGTGATGCCCTTGCCGACGAGCGCCAGGTGCTGCGTCGCACCGGCGGGCTCGTAGCGGACCACGACGAGCCGCGGGGGCCGGACGGAGCCGGCACCGACGCCGACGATCCCGCCGAAGCCCTGCTCCGCCAGCGCGACCTCGTCGAGCACCTCGACGGTGAGGGGGAGGCCCTCGGCCACCGAGCGCGCGACGTTGGCGACGTCCGCGGGGCCGAGGTCGCCGGCGGCGGTGTTGACCAGGTCGCGGACGAGCGCGGCGGCGTCGGCCACGATCGCCGGCCGGACGGTCGCGTCGGCTGCGGTGTCCGCGGCGGTGACGACCGTGATCCGCTGGTCGCCGCGCGTCGGGCCGGCGGTGCCGGCCCCCTTGTGCCGGGTGAAGGCGTAGGCACCGAGCGCCGCGCCCTCGAGCACCGCCGCGACGTCCTCGTCGGTCGTGACCGGCAGGGCCAGCGCGATGTCCGCCACGTGCGGCAGCTGGCGCACGGCGGTGCCGGCGGCGGACCGGAGCGCGGCGACCCCGGTCCCGCTGCCGAGCCCCACGAGCGCGACGCCCGCGGCGGCGACCCCGGCTGCCGTGCCACCCGGGATGCGGACGAGCTGGTCCTTCGCGCCGGTCGCACCGATCGCGGCGAGGTCGAGTCCGGTGAGACCCGCGACCGGGCCGGACGGCGTCGGTGCCAGGGACGCCGGGCCGCCGTCGGAGCCGGGACGGACCCCGACCACGATGACGTCGGCGTCGACGGAGGCTGGTGCTGCGGAGGAGGTGGAGAGCGTCGGTCGGACCATGCCCCAACCCTATCCGCGGGCTGTTCGCTGACGGCGTCGCCCCCCGGCGCGGGAGGCGTCGGCGGCCGCACCTAGCATGGAGCCGATGAAGCACCCGGAGGACCTCTACACGCTCGACCCGGCCGCGCCACCGGTCCCGGCCGGGCTGCACCTCGTCGCGGCGCTCACGGGCTTCGCGGACGCCGGCTCGGCGGTGGCGCAGATCACGACCGCGATCACGGGGACGCTCGACGTGGCCCTCGTCGCGGAGTTCGACCCGGACGTGCTCCTCGACTGGCGGGCCCGACGCCCGGTCATCACCTTCGAGCACGACCACATCACGGCCGTCGAACCGCCGCGGCTGACCCTGCACCTCGTCCGCGACGAGCTCGGGCAGCAGTTCCTCTTCCTGTCCGGCTACGAGCCGGACTTCCAGTGGAACCGCTTCGTGCAGGCGGTCGTCGACCTCGCGGACGACCTCCAGGTCGCCGACACCACGTGGGTGCAGTCCATCCCGATGCCGGTGCCGCACTCCCGGCCGATCGGCATCACCGTGTCCGGCACCCGTGCCGACCTCGTCGAGTCGATGAGCGTCTGGAAGCCCGAGACGCAGGCACCGGCGAACGTGCTGCACCTGGTGGAGTTCCGGCTCGCCGAGCTCGGGCAGCAGGTGACCGGTCTCGTCCTGCTCGTCCCGCACTACCTGTCGGACACCGAGTACCCGGACGCGGCCGTCACGGCGCTCTCCGGCATCTCCGCGGCGACCGGGTTGATCTTCCCCACCGACGCCCTGCGCGAGGAGGGCCGCGAGTTCCTGTCCCGCGTGGGCGAGCAGGTCGCGGGCAACGCCGAGCTCCAGCGGCTCGTCGAGGCGCTGGAGCAGCGCCACGACACGTACATGGAGGGCAACCCGATCGCGTCGCCGCTGACCGGCGTCGACGGCGAGGTCCCGACGGCGGACGCGATCGCCGCCGAGCTCGAGCGGTTCCTGGCGGACCGCCGCACCGACGAGGACTGACCAGCCGCCCGGGGCACCGGGAGTCGCACCGTCGCTAGCCTGGTCGGGTGAACTCCCGCCGTGCCTTCGTCGTGTGGGGCGTCGCCGTGCTCGCCTACGTCCTGGCAGTCGTGCAGCGCTCCTCCCTCGGCGTCTCCGGCGTCGACGCCCAGGACCGCTTCGCCGTCACCGCCGCGGTGCTCTCGACGCTGGCGGTCGTGCAGATCGCCGTCTACGCCGGGCTGCAGATCCCGGTCGGCATCGCGCTCGACCGCGTCGGTCCCCGTCGGCTCGTGCTCCTGGGCGCGGTCCTGCTCACGCTCGGGCAGGCGGTGGTGGCGGTGTCGCCGACCATCGGTCCCGCCATCGTCGGTCGGGTGCTCGTCGGGGCCGGTGACGCGATGACCTTCATCTCGGTGATGCGCCTGCTGCCGATGTGGTTCAGCGGGTCGCTCCTGCCGCAGATCTCGCAGTGGACGGGCAACCTCGGGCAGATCGGCCAGATCGTCTCGGCGTTCCCGTTCGCCCTCCTGCTGCACGGCCTCGGGTGGACGCCGGCCTTCGGCGTCGCGGCGGCCGCCAGCGCGGTCGGGCTCGTCCTCGCGGTCGTCTTCGTCCGCCCGGGGCCGGTCGTCGTCCGGACCGACACGATCCCGCTGCCGCACTCCTGGGGCGCGGCGTTCCGCACGTTCGGGCACGCGCTCCGGCGGCCCGGCACGCAGCTCGGGTTCTGGTCCCACTACGTGACGCAGTCCTCGGGCACCGTGTTCAGCCTCCTGTGGGGTGTGCCGATGCTCCGCGGCCTCGGGTACACGCCCACCGAGGCCGCCGCCTTCCTGACCGTGATCGTGCTCGTCGGGTTCGTCGCCGGACCGGTGCTCGGGCTGCTCTGCGCCCGGTTCCCGATGCGCCGGTCGAACCTCGTCCTCGGGATCGTGGCGGTGCTCGGTGTGGTGTGGACGGCCGTGCTGCTCTGGCCCGACCAGCCGCCGACCTGGCTCCTCGTGCTGCTCGTCGTCGCGATGGGCGTCGGCGGCCCCGGGTCCCTGATCGGCTTCGACTTCGCGCGGTCGTTCAACCCGGTCGGGTCGCTCGGGTCCGCCAACGGGGTCGTGAACGTCGGCGGCTTCCTCGCGGCGTTCGTGATGATGTTCTGCATCGGCACGCTGCTCGACGTCGTGTCCCGGGCGACCGGCACGACGGTCTTCGCCTGGTCGAACTTCCGGGTCGCCTTCGTCGTGCAGTACGTGGTGGTCGGCTTCGGGGTCGTGATGCTCGTGCACGCTCGGCGCCGGACCCGGGCGCGGATGCACACCGAGGACGGAATACGTGTGGGCCCGCTGTGGGTTGCAGTCGTTGCACGCCTGCGGAAGCAGCGCGTGCAATAATGGACTGAGGACCCGTTCGGGGACCCCGCGCACCGCGTCGGGGGACTTGACATGGGTCCTCGTGCTGCCCCGAACGGTGGGACCAGTCGACGTGGGGGACCGCGGCGGTGGACCTGGGCGGCGAGGGAGGCCACGACCCCACGAACGTGGCACGACGAGGAAGGTGATCGCATGGCTGCCCGGAGCACGACGATCGATCCCACGAAGGACACCACGCCCGACGGCGCCGCGACGGAGGACGCCGCGGAGCCGACGGAGACGGCCGCGCCGAAGAAGCGCGCCCCCAGGGCCACCGCCGCCAAGAAGGCCGCGCCGAAGAAGACGACGGCGAAGAAGGCGACGAGCAAGGCAGCGGACGACGAGGACGAGGACGCCCCCGACGCCGCCGCCGAGCCGGTCGACGAGTCCGCCGAGGTGGACGCCACCGACGAGGCGACGGACGACACCGACGACGAGTCGACCACGAAGCCGACCGAAGCCGCAGCGGTCGCAGCCGGTGCGCTCGTCATCTCGCAGAGCGACGACGACGAGGCCCCGGTCTACTCGACGACCATCACGGGTGCCACCGCCGACCCGGTGAAGGACTACCTCAAGCAGATCGGCAAGGTCGCGCTGCTCAACGCCGAGCAGGAGGTCGAGCTCGCGATGCGCATCGAGGCCGGCCTGTTCGCCGAGGACAAGCTCCAGCACTCCACGGGCCTCTCGAAGCCCGCCGAGCGCGAGCTGCGCTGGGTCGCACGGGACGGTCAGCGCGCCAAGTCGCACCTGCTCGGGGCGAACCTCCGCCTGGTCGTGTCGCTCGCCAAGCGCTACACCGGGCGTGGCATGCAGTTCCTCGACCTCATCCAGGAGGGCAACCTCGGCCTGATCCGTGCGGTCGAGAAGTTCGACTACACCAAGGGCTTCAAGTTCTCGACGTACGCCACCTGGTGGATCCGGCAGGCGATCACCCGCGCCATGGCCGACCAGGCGCGCACCATCCGCATCCCGGTGCACATGGTCGAGGTCATCAACAAGCTCGCGCGTGTCCAGCGGCAGATGCTGCAGGACCTCGGTCGCGAGCCCACGCCGGAAGAGCTCGCCCGCGAGCTCGACATGACGCCCGAGAAGGTCGTCGAGGTGCAGAAGTACGGCCGCGAGCCGATCTCGCTGCACACACCCCTGGGTGAGGACGGCGACTCCGAGTTCGGTGACCTCATCGAGGACACCGAGGCGGTCGTCCCGGCCGACGCGGTCGGGTTCACGATGCTGCAGAAGCAGCTCGAGAGCCTGCTCGACTCCCTGTCCGAGCGCGAGGCGGGCGTGATCCGCATGCGCTTCGGCCTGGGCGACGGCCAGCCGAAGACCCTCGACCAGATCGGTGACACGTTCGGCGTCACGCGCGAGCGCATCCGCCAGATCGAGTCGAAGACGATGGCGAAGCTCCGTCACCCCTCGCGGTCGCAGTCGCTGCGCGACTACCTCGAGTAAGCCGGCATGCGCTTCGTCATCCCGATCCTGGTCGGGCGGGTCCTCCGCGCCCTCGCACGTGCGCGGGGCGGGGGATCCGCCTACCCCGGCTACATCGTCCTCAAGCTCGTCCCGGACTTCCTGCAGCACGTCACGGCGCAGTTCCCGAACGGGGTCGTCTTCGTCCTCGGCTCGAACGGCAAGTCGACGACGACGCACATGATCTCGGACATCGTCCGGGCGCACGGGCTCCGCGTCTTCACGAACCCGTCGGGCGCGAACCTGCCGCAGGGCATCGCCTCGGCGCTGCTGTCCGAGGTGTCCCTCGGCGGCAAGCTCAAGGCCGACATCGGCATCCTCGAGGTGGACGAGGCCTTCGCGGTCGAGCTCGCCGGCATCCTGTCGCCGTCCACGGTGACGATGCTCAACGTCCAGGTCGACCAGCTCTACCGGTTCTTCGAGACCGAGCGCGTGGCGACGATGATGCTCGACACCGCGGCACTGTCCACGGCGAACGTCATCACCAACGCCGACGACCAGTTCCTCGACGCCTACACCGGTGGTCCCGGGCAGCGCGTGCTCCGCTTCGGTGCGAGTGCGGACGTCGTCGCGGCGAGCCCGAACGGCCTCCAGAACGCGGACGACTTCGACCGTGCCGACGCCGAACGGTCGGCGATCGACGCCGAGGTGACCGCGCACACCGGTGACGCCGCGACGATCTTCTTCGACGGCGCCGAGGTCCCGGTGCGGCTGCCCGCGCGTGGCCTGCACTACGCCGTCGACGCGGCCGCCGCCACGGCGACGGCCAGTGCAGCACTCGGTGCCCAGTTCCGCGCCGACGCCGTCACCCGCGCGTTCGCGACGATGAAGCCGGCGTACGGCCGCGGTGAGCGCCTCCCGATCGCGGGCGAGTCCGCGGAGTTCACGATGTTCAAGAACGCCGCGAGCCTGCAGCTCAACCTCGACGCCCTGCCCGCGCACCCCGAACAGGTGCTCATGGCGATCGACGAGGGCACGCCGGACATCTCGTGGATCTACGACATCGACTTCTCGAACCTCGACCACGTCGACGTCGTCTCGGGCGACAAGGCCTGGCAGATCGCGATCGCGCTCGAGCACGCCGGCGTCCGCATCGGCCGCGTCGAGCCCGACGTCGAGGCGGCGATCCGCCTCATGCAGGGCCTCGGTGCGACGACGAGCGGCACGAAGAACTTCATCGTCAACTACGAGATCATGATGATCGCCCGGAAGGCCCTCGGCCACCCGGACATGGAGAAGACCGCATGACGGCCGACCGCCTGACCATCCTGCACGTGTACCCGCGGCAGATGGGTGTCTCCGGCGACCGGGGCAACGTGGTCGCCCTCGTCCGCCGTGCGGCAGCCGCGGACATCGCGACCGAGGTCGTCGAGTACGCGCCCGGGGCGGCGCTGCCCACGACGGCCGACGTCGTCGTGATCGGCAACGGTCCGCTCAGCGCGATGCGCTCGCTCGGCGCCGACGTCCCGCGGATCGGTGCTGCGCTGCGGGACTTCGCCGCCGCGGGCGTCCCGGTCGTGGCGGTCGGCGGCGGGTTCGACCTCGCGACGAACGAGGTCGTGCCGAACGAGGGCGGCGCGGTCACCGGTCTCGGCGTGTTCGACGCCCGCGCCGTCCGCGGTGCCGAGCGACGCGTCAACTACTTCGTGCTCGAGACGCGGTACCCGCTGCTCGACGGTGCCTCCACCCGGCTGGCCGGGTTCGAGGACCACGCTGCGCGCATCGAGCTCGCCGACGGGGTCACCCCGTTCGCCGACGTCGTCTCGGGCGGCGGCAACCAGGCCGGCACGCCGGTCGAGGGTGCGGTCTCCGGGGCGTCCTTCGGCACGCACACGCAGGGACCGCTCCTGCCGCTGAACCCGCAGCTCACCGACGGCGTCCTCGCCGCCGCGACCCGGCGACTCGGGCGCGACTACGCGCCCGACGCCGAGCGCACCGCGACGATCGACCGCTACGCACGCGAAGCGCGGGCGACCATCGACCGGTACGTCGACAAGGCCTTCAAGCGCATCGCCTGACCGGCGACCAGACGACGAACGGGAGGCGCGGTGCCAGCTGGCAC
>JASCOJ010000112.1 GCA_029959645.1 Microbacteriaceae bacterium PS02332
GCCGCGTCCACGAGGACCCGGCCGAACGCGGTCAGGCCAGCCTCGTCGCGGCCGAGCCCCCACGCCGCCAGGGGGGCGGCGTGGGGGTCGATGCCGACGCAGAGCGCGGACCGCGACCCGACGGCGGCGGCGAGCCGGACGCCGAAGGGGGTCGGCCCCGTCGTCACCAGCCGGCCCGCTCGAGCGCGTAGTCCTGCAGGCTCCGCACGCTGAGCGGCGTGCCGATCGTCTCGATGGCCGCGACCGCCGCGCCGAGCTGCGCGATGGTCGTGAACAGCGGCTTGTCCGCCGCGACCGTGGCCGCACGGATCTCGTACCCGTCGGCACGACCGGAGGCACCCGACGGCGTGTTGATGACGATGTCGACCGCGTTCCGGGCGAGCAGGTCGACGACGCTCTCGCCACCCTGGCTGTACTTGCCGACCACGTCGACGAGGATGCCGTTGCGGCGGAGCACCTCGGCCGTGCCCTCGGTCGCGGTGATCGTGAAGCCGAGCTGCTGGAGGCGGTGCACCGGCAGGACGATCGCGCGCTTGTCGGTGTCGGCGACGCTGACGAAGACCGTACCGCTCGTCGGCAGGCCGCCGTACGCCGCCTCCTGGCTCTTCAGGAACGCGCGCGGGAAGTCGCGGTCGATGCCCATCACCTCGCCGGTGGAGCGCATCTCCGGGCTGAGCACCGAGTCGACGACCTGGCCCTCGGTGGTGCGGAAGCGGCGGAAGGGCAGGACGGCCTCCTTGACGGCGACCGGGGCCTGCGCCGGGACGAAGGCGCCGTCGCGGGCGGGCAGCAGCCCCTCCTCGACGAGGCCGTCGATCGACGTCCCGGTCATGATCCGGGCGGCGGCCTTCGCCAGGGCGATGCCGAGTGCCTTCGAGACGAACGGGACCGTGCGGCTGGCGCGCGGGTTCGCCTCGAGGACGTAGAGCACGCCGGCGGCGATCGCGAACTGCACGTTGAGCATCCCGCGGACGCCGATGCCCTGCGCGATCTTCGCGGTGGCGTCGACCACCGCCTGGATCTCGCCGCGGCCGAGGCCGACCGGCGGGAGCGTGCAGGAAGAGTCGCCGGAGTGGATCCCGGCCTCCTCGATGTGCTCCATGATGCCGCCGATGTAGAGCCGGTCGCCGTCGAACAGCGCGTCGACGTCGATCTCCACGGCGTCGTCGAGGAACCGGTCGACCAGCAGGGGCAACTCGGGGCCGATGATCGCCTGGTCGGCCATGCGGCCGAAGTAGTCGGCCATCGCGGCCGAGTCGTAGACGATCTCCATGCCGCGGCCGCCGAGCACGAACGACGGCCGGACGAGGACCGGGTACCCGATCTCCTCGGCCACCGTGGTGGCGCTGGCGAGGTCGTGCGCGGTGCCGTTGCGCGGTGCGAGCAGGCCCGCCTCCTCGAGGATGCGGGAGAACTGTCCGCGCTCCTCGGCGGAGTCGATCGCGGTCGGCGTCGTGCCGAGGATCGGGATGCCGGCGGCCTCGAGCGGCTTCGCGAGCCCGAGGGCGGTCTGCCCGCCGAGCTGTACGACGACGCCGACGAGCTCGCCCGAGGCGGCCTCGGCCTCGATGACCTCGAGCACGTCCTCGGTGGTGAGCGGCTCGAAGTACAGGCGGTCCGAGGTGTCGTAGTCGGTGGAGACCGTCTCCGGGTTGCAGTTCACCATGATCGTCTCGAACCCGGCGTCGCTCAGCGCGAAGGACGCGTGCACGCAGGAGTAGTCGAACTCAACGCCCTGGCCGATGCGGTTCGGGCCGGAGCCGAGGATGACGACCTTCTTGCGGTCGCTCGGGGCCACTTCGGTCTCGGCGTCGTACGACGAGTAGTGGTACGGGGTCAGGGCCGGGAACTCGCCGGCGCAGGTGTCGACCGTCTTGAAGACCGGACGCACACCGAGCTCGTGGCGGGTGTCCCGGACCTGCTGCTCGGTCGTGCCGCGGAGCGCGGCGATCTGCACGTCGCTGAAGCCGTGCTCCTTCGCCCACCGGATCGTGTCGGCGTCGAGCGTCTCGGCGTCGCGGACCTCGGCGGCGACCTCGTTGATGAGCACGATCTGGTCGAGGAACCACGGGTCGATCGCGTTCGCGGCGAACACCTCCTCGACGGTGGCGCCCGCGTACAGGGCCTGCTGGACCGTCACGATGCGGCCGTCGGTCGGCACCTTCGACTTCTCGAGCAGGGCCGCCTTGTCGAGCTCGGCCGCCGGGGTGTTCCAGTGGAAGCTCGATCCGCGCTGCTCGAGCGAACGGAGCGACTTCTGCAGCGCGGTGGCGAAGTTGCGGCCGATCGCCATCGCCTCGCCGACGCTCTTCATGGTCGTGGTGAGCGTGGCGTCGGCGGCGGGGAACTTCTCGAACGCGAACCGCGGCGTCTTCACGACGACGTAGTCGAGCGTCGGCTCGAAGCTCGCCGGCGTGACGCCGGTGATGTCGTTCTGGATCTCGTCGAGGCGGTACCCGATGGCGAGCTTCGCGGCGATCTTCGCGATCGGGAAGCCGGTCGCCTTCGACGCGAGGGCGCTCGAGCGGGAGACGCGCGGGTTCATCTCGATGACGATGACGCGACCGTTCGCCGGGTCGATGGCGAACTGGATGTTGCAGCCACCGGTGTCGACGCCGACGCGCCGGATGATGTCGATGCCGATGTCGCGGAGGTTCTGGTACTCGCGGTCGGTCAGCGTCAGGGCCGGCGCGACGGTGATCGAGTCGCCGGTGTGCACGCCGACCGGGTCGACGTTCTCAATCGAGCAGACGACGACGGTGTTGTCGGCGTTGTCCCGCATGAGCTCGAGCTCGTACTCCTTCCAGCCGAGGATCGACTCCTCGAGCAGGACCTCGGTCGTCGGGCTCGACTGCAGCCCGTCGCCGACGAAGCGGATGAGCTCGGTCTCGTTGTACGCGAACCCGGAGCCGAGGCCACCCATCGTGAAGGACGGGCGGACCACGAGCGGGTAGCCGAGGTCCTGCGCGAACTCCTTCGCTTCCTCCAGGGTGTGGGCGATGTGGCTCCGGGCGACGTCCGCGCCGGACTCGAGCACGAGCTCCTTGAAGAGCTGCCGGTCCTCGCCGCGCTGGATCGCCTCGACCTTTGCGCCGATGAGCTCGACACCGTGCTCCTCCAGGATGCCGGCCTCGTCGAGGGCGATCGCCGCGTTCAGGGCGGTCTGCCCGCCGAGCGTCGGCAGGACGGCGTCGGGCTGCTCGATGCGGATGATCTCCTCGAGCGATGCGTTCGTGATCGGCTCGATGTACGTCGCGTCGGCGAAGTCCGGGTCGGTCATGATCGTCGCCGGGTTCGGGTTGACCAGGATGACGCGGATGCCCTCCGCGCGGAGCACCCGGCAGGCCTGGGTGCCGGAGTAGTCGAACTCGGCGGCCTGGCCGATGACGATCGGGCCGGACCCGATGACGAGGACGGACGAGATGTCAGGACGCTTCGGCATCAGTTGCCTTCCTTCGTGGTGTCGGCTGCGGGGGTGGTCGCCTCGGCGGTCGCGGCGTCGAGCGGCTGGCCGTCCCGACGGGCGACGACCATGTCACGGAACCGGTCGAAGAGGTACATGCTGTCGTGCGGTCCGGAGGCGGCCTCCGGGTGGTACTGCACGCTGAACGCGGGGATGTCGAGCGCGCGGAGCCCCTCCACGACCTGGTCGTTCAACGAGTAGTGCGAGACCTCGACCCGGCCGAAACCGACCGGCGACTCGAGGACCTGCCCGATCGGGGCGTCGACCGCGAACCCGTGGTTCTGGCTCGTGATCTCGACCTTGCCGGTGGTGGTGTCGAGCACCGGCTGGTTGATGCCGCGGTGGCCGAACGGGAGCTTGTAGGTGCCGAAGCCGAGCGCGCGACCGAGCAGCTGGTTGCCGAAGCAGATACCGAAGAACGGCCGTCCGTCGCGGAGGCTGTCCTGCAGGAGTCCGACCTGCGCGTCGCTCGCGGCGGGGTCGCCGGGTCCGTTCGAGTAGAAGAGCGCGTCCGGGGCGAGCTCGCGGATCCGCTCGATCGTGACGTCCTGCGGCAGCACGTGCACCTCGAAGCCGCGCTCGGACAGGTACCGCGTGGTCGATGCCTTGACGCCGAGGTCGAGGACCGCGAGCGTGCCGATCTGCTCCCCCACCGCGTCGACGACGTACTCGACGTCGGTGGAGACCGCCGCGGACAGGCTCTGGCCGGCCATCGCCGCCTGCTCACGGACGAGCCGGAGCTGCTCCTCGGCCGGGAGCTCGGCGTCGGGGCCGCTGAACACGCCGCCCTTCATCGCGCCGGCGTCCCGGATGCGCCGGGTCACGGCGCGGGTGTCGATGCCGGAGATGCCGACGATGCCGTCGCGCTCCAGGTGGTCGTCGAGCGACGCGGTCGCACGGTGGTTCGACACCACGCGGCTGGGGTCGCGGACGACGTAGCCGGCGACCCAGATGCGCCGCGACTCGGGGTCCTCGTCGTTGACGCCGGTGTTGCCGATGTGCGGCGCGGTCTGCACCACGATCTGCCCCGCGTAGGACGGGTCGGTCAGCGTCTCCTGGTAGCCGGTCATCCCGGTCGCGAAGACGACCTCACCGAGGCTGCGTCCGCGGGCGCCGTAGGCCCGTCCGTCGTGGCGGGTGCCGTCCTCGAGGACCAGCACGGCTCGTTCGCGTGTCATGAGTTCGTCCCTTCGCCCGCGGTCTGCGGGTGTTCGTGCGCTGTCGCCAGCCCCTGGAGTGCGTGCAGCGCCGCCGCGTCGCCCTCCGGGAACCGGAAGTAGGTGTCGAGGTCCGTCGCTGCTGCGGCGCCGGTCGCCGTCCATCGCAGTCGGACCAGTCCGCCGGGCTCGACCACGCGGTCGATGGCGGCGGTGGCGCGGTCGGCGCCGCGGACGGCCGCCGCGGCGACCCAGCGGTCGTCCGCCCCGGCCAGGCGCAGCACGACCCCGTGCTCGTGGACGGTCACGCCGCCGCGGCCGCGGAACCCGAGGCCGCCGGCGGTGATGCGCTCGAGTGGCTCGTCGGCGCGCGTCGTCGCGACCGTGAAGCCGTCCCACGACCCGACGACCGCGCCCGGCTCCGCGGGGACCGGGACGGGAGGCACGGCCTCCGCCTGCCGTCGGGTGCGCGTCCGCCAGGTGCGCGCCATCGCGACGAACAGGGCCGCGACCGCGAGCAGGATGACGGCACCGAGGACCCAGCGTGCGGCGTCCCCGCTCATGCGGTCGCCGCCTCGGCCCGGAGCGCCGCGGCGTGCGCCGCGATCGTCCCGCTGTCGACGACGGCCCCGTCGAGCACCGTGGGGTACCCCTGGTGGAACGTCGCGACGACCCGG
Organism: Microbacteriaceae bacterium PS02332; assembly: GCA_029959645.1. GTDB lineage: Bacteria > Actinomycetota > Actinomycetes > Actinomycetales > Microbacteriaceae > Curtobacterium. The sequence continues at coordinate 5,298 of JASCOJ010000112.1, forward strand.
CCGGGCAGCCGCATGCCGAGGTACGGCGAGTTGCGGGACTGACCGGCGAGGTCGGTGACGGCGAAGTCGCGGACCGCCGCGGGGTCGTAGAGCGTCAGTTCGGCCGGGGCACCCTCGGCGATCGCCTGGCCGTGTCCGGCGACCTGGCCGATGCGTGCGGGAGCGCTCGAGAGCACGCGGGCGACGTCCACCCAGTCGAGCCGGCCGTCCGCGACCACGGCCGCGTGCACGACGCTGAGCGCCGACTCGAGTCCGACCATGCCGTTCGCCGCGGCGGGCCACTCGCAGTGCTTGGCCTCGTCGGGGTGCGGCGCGTGGTCGGTCGCGACGATGTCGATCGTGCCGTCGGCGAGGGCGGCGCGGAGCGCCTCCACGTCCTCGCGGGAGCGCAGCGGCGGGTTCACCTTGTACCGGGCGTCGTAGCCCGGCGCGCCGTCGACGCCGGCGATGAGGTCCTCGGTGAGTAGCAGGTGGTGCGGCGTGACCTCGGCGGTGACGGCGATGCCGCGGGACTTCGCCCACCGGATCACCTCGACGCTGCCGGCGGTCGAGACGTGGCAGACGTGCAGCCGGGCCCCGACGTGGTCGGCCAGCAGGACGTCACGCGCGATGATCGACTCCTCCGCGACCGCGGGCCACCCGGCCAGGCCGAGCTCGGACGACAGCCGACCCTCGTTCATCTGTGCACCGACGGTGAGTCGGGGCTCCTGGGCGTGCTGCGCGAGCACCCCGCCGAAGCCCTTGATGTACTCGAGCGCGCGGCGCATGAGCAGCGGGTCGGCGACGCAGGACCCGTCGTCGGAGAACACCCGCACCTTCGCCCGGGAGGTCGCCATCGCGCCGATCTCGGAGAGGTGCGTGCCCTGCAGACCCTGCGAGACCGCACCGATCGGGCGGACCGTGACGTAGCCGGCGTCGTCGCCGAGGGCCTGGACCTGCTCGACGACACCCGCGGTGTCCGCCACCGGCGACGAGTTCGCCATCGCGTTGACGGCCGTGAAGCCGCCGGCCGCCGCGGCACGCGACCCGGAGAGCACGGTCTCGGACTCCTCGTGCCCGGGCTCGCGGAGGTGCGTGTGGAGGTCGACGAGGCCGGGCAGGGCGATGAGGCCGTCGGCGTCGACGACCGTGGCGCCGACCGCGTCGAGACCGGACCCGACCGCGGTGATGTGCCGGGCCTCCAGGCGGATGTCGACACGCGACCCGTCGACGAGCTGGGCGCCGCGGATGAGGTGGGCGGTCATGCGACGGACTCCTTCTGGTCGGTGCCGGTCAGCGCGAGGTAGAGCACGGCCATCCGGACCGAGACGCCGTTGGCGACCTGTTCCACGATGGTCGAGGCGGCGGAGTCGGCGGCGACGCCGGCGATCTCGAGCCCGCGGTTCATCGGACCCGGGTGCATCACCAGGGTGCGCTCCGACAGCCGTGCGGCGCGGGCCGCGGTCAGGCCCCAGTGCCGCGTGTACTCGCGGGGGTTCGGGAAGAACGCGTCGTTCATCCGCTCCTGCTGGATGCGCAGGGTCATCACGACGTCCGGGTCCTCCGCGAGGGCCGCGTCGAGGTCGTGGTGCACGGCCGCGCCGAACGGGCGCTCGGTGGCCGGGAGGAGCGTCGGCGGGGCGGCGAAGGTGACGTGCGCGCCGAGGGTGCGGAGCAGCCAGGCGTTGCTCCTGGCCACCCGGCTGTGCAGGACGTCGCCGACGACGAGCACGCGGACCCCGTCGAGCGCCTGACCCCGGGACCCGGCCCCGTGCAGGCGGCGGCGCATCGTGAACGCGTCGAGCAGGGCCTGGGTCGGGTGCTCGTGCGTGCCGTCGCCGGCGTTCACCACCGGCACGTCGATCCAGTCCGCCTCGGCGAGCACCCGCGGTGCCCCGGAGGCACCGTGGCGCATCACGATGCCGTCGATGCCCATCGCGTCGAGCGTCTGCACGGTGTCCTTGAGGGACTCGCCCTTCGAGACGCTCGAGCCCTTCGCGGCGAAGTTGATGACGTCCGCCGAGAGGCGCTTGGCGGCCGCCTCGAAGGAGATCCGGGTGCGCGTGGAGTCCTCGAAGAAGAGGTTCACCACGGTCTTGCCGCGGAGCGCCGGGAGCTTCCGGACCTCGCGCGTGTTCACCTCGGCCATCTCCTCGGCCACGTCGAGGATCTCGATCGCCTCGGCCCGGGACAGGTCGGCCGTCGACAGGAGGTGCTTCACGAGGCGCTCCCCCGTTCGTCGTCGGTGCCGCGGGGCTGCTCGATGACGACCTCGTCGACGCCGTCGGTCTCGGCGAGACGGAGGGTGACCCGCTCGTCGGCGGCGGTCGGCAGGTTCTTGCCGACGTGGTCCGCCCGGATCGGCAGTTCGCGGTGACCGCGGTCGACGAGCACGGCGAGCCGGACGGCGCGGGGGCGCCCGATCCCCTGCAGGGCGTCGAGCGCGGCGCGCACCGTGCGACCCGAGTACAGGACGTCGTCGACGAGCACGACGACCTTGCCGTCGATGCCGGCGGTGGGGATGACCGTCCGTTGGGGAGCCCGCCCGAGCCCGTGGCCGAGGTCGTCGCGGTGCATGGTGACGTCGAGCGAGCCGACGCGGTCACTGCCGGTGCGGCCGCCGGGGGCGTTTCCGCTGGACCACTCGGGCTCGATGCCGGCGAGGATGCGGTCGAGCCGCTCCGCCAGGACCGCACCGCGGGTCGGGATGCCGAGCAGGACGAGGTCCGAGGGTCCGTGGTTGGCCTCGAGGAGCTCGTGGGCGATGCGTGTCAGCGCACGCGTGATGTCGGACTGCTGCAGGACCGTTCTGGTGCCCACGCCGACCTCCTTCCCCGTCTCTCTGGACGGCATTAAAGGATGCGGACGGAACGAGCTTAGCGGGACGCCTGGTCGTCCGCGACAGTCCGACCGGACGGTCCACGGCCACCGGCGACGGCCCCGAGGACGCCGTTCACGAAGCCCGCCGAGTCCTCGGTGGAGAGCGACTGCGCGAGTTCGACGGCCTCGGCGATCGCGACCGCGTCCGGGACCTCCGGGTTGAACCGGAGCTCCCAGACGCCCATGCGGAGGATGCAGCGGTCGAGCACCGGCATCCGTGCGATCGTCCAACCCTGCGCGTGGTCGACGATGACCGAGTCGACCTCGGACCGGGCCTCGTCGACGCCGTTCACGATCTGGCGTGCGTAGTCCCAGCTCGAGGCACGCTCCGGCTGGTCGAGGTGGCGGACCGTCTCGGTCGCGAGGACGTCCGCGATCGGCAACTCCCGCACCTCGGCGACGTACAGCATGTCGAGGGCGCGCTTGCGGGCCTTCGAACGAGCACTCATACGGTCAGCGCCTAGGAGTTGACGCGGCCGAGGAAGCTGCCGTCACGCGTGTCGATCTTCACCGTGGTGCCGTTCTCGAGGTACAGCGGGACCTGGATCCGGTGGCCGGTCGCGATGATCGTCGCGTCCTTCGTGCCGCCGGACGAGCGGTCGCCCTGGAGACCCGGCTCGGTCTCGACCTCGGTCACGATCGAGGTGGGGAGCTCGACGTACAGGGGGTTGCCCTCGTTCATGGCGATGGTGACCATGGCCGACTCGAGCAGGTAGTTCTTCGCGTCGCCGACGACCGTCGACGAGACCGGGATCTGGTCGTACGTGTCGGTGTCCATGAACACGTAGGAGTCGCCGTCCTCGTAGAGGAACTGGTAGTCGCGACGGTCGACCGTGGCGGTCTCGATCTTCGCGCCGGCGTTGAACGTGCGGTCCACGACCTTGCCCGACACGACCTGCTTGAGCTTCGTGCGGACGAACGCGCCGCCCTTGCCCGGCTTGACGTGCTGGAACTCCACGACCGACCAGAGCTGGCCGTCGATGATGAGAACGGCGCCGTTCTTGATGTCAGTGGTACTCGCCATGGGTCTTCCCGTCGGTGGTGTCGGCGTGGTCCGTCCTGGCCGGGTGCGGCCCGGGACGGCCCGGTGCGGCTCGGTGCGAGCCCCGGACGAGTGTAGCGGACCGCCTCACTCCCGCCGACGGGCGACCCAGGCGTCGACCGCCGCCCACACGAGCAGCACCACCGCCGTGCCGCCGAGCAGCCCGCCCGCGGTGACCGTGCTGATCGCCGCGGCCGGTCGTGCCGGGGTCGCCAGGTACACGACGGCGAGCACGCCCGCACCGGCACCGAGCAGGACGAGCAGGACCCGGCGGATCATCCCGGAGACGGTCTGCCGGTCCCGCCGGTCGGCGAGCAGCCGGATGTTGACGGTGAGCTTGCCGGCCTCCACGGCCTCGGTGATGCGGTCCACCCGTCGGGGCAGCCGACGCACCGTCGTGGCGAGGCCGACGAGCTCGCGGACGAGGACGTCCCGGACGGCCGCGGGCCGCAGCTGGTCGCGGATCTGCTCCCGCGCCAGTCCGCGGGACTCCTCGAGCAGGTCGAACGAGGGCGCGAGCGAGCGGAGGGTGCCCTCGAAGATCGCGAGGGCCCGCGCGGCGGCGACGAAGTCCGGCGGCGGCTTCAACCGGTAGCGCCCGAACACCTCGACGGCGTCGTCGACGGTCTCGACCCCGATGCGCGCACCCGGCCCGAGCTCATCCGCGACGAACCGCGCGATGTCCCGGCGGAAGTCGGGCTCGTCGGCCGCGTCCCGCACCGGTGCCATCCGCAGCACGGCGTCGGCGATCCGCGCGGTGTCGTCCTGGATGTAGGCGGCGAGGAGTTCCTGGACGGTCTCCCGGAGACCCGGGTCGAGCCTCCCGACCGACCCGAAGTCGATGAGGGCGGGTCGGCCGTCGGGTTGGACCAGCACGTTCCCCGGGTGCAGGTCCGCGTGGTAGATGCCGTCGAAGACGACCTGTCGGAGGAACGCGCGGAGGACGGTGCGCATCGGCCCGTCGAGCTCGCGCCCGGAGCGCTCCGCACGGATCGTGCTCAGGGTGTCGCCCTCGAGGAACTCCATGACGAGCACCCGCCGACCGGACAGGTCGCGGTACGCGTCCGGGAACCGGATCTCGTCCGGGTGCGCGCTCCGGAGCTGCGCCGCGCGGAGGGCGTCGAGGTTCCGCAGCTCCGCGCGGAAGTCGACCTGGCGGACGAGGTCCTCGGCGTACTGCGTCGCCACGTCGACGACGCCGACCTGCCGCGCCTCCGCCGACGTCCGTGCGAGGAACCGGACCACGCGGAGTGCGATGTCGACGTCGCGCCGGACGGCCGCGTCGATGCCGGGCCGCTGGACCTTCACCGCGACCGCGGTGCCGTCGTGCAACCGGGCACGGTGCACCTGCGCGATCGACGCGGCGGCGACGGGCACGGGGTCGAACGCGGCGAACACCTCGGCGACGGGTGCGCCGAGTTCCTCCTCGAGCAGCGCCGCGACCGCGGCCGGGTCGGCGGGACGGACGTTCCGCTGCAGGTGGACGAGTTCCTCGGTCCACTCCTCCGGCAGGAGGTCGTCGCGCGTGGACAGGAGCTGGCCCATCTTCACGAAGCCACCGCCGGCCTCCTCGAGCGCACGGCGGAGGTGGTCCGCCTGCTCGCGGCGGAGGTCGCTCGTGGCGGGGTCGTGCGAGAAGTCGAGCCGGCGGAACGGCAGCAGGTGGTGGCGCCGCGCGATCCCGAGGAGCTCGGAGAACCGGCGTCCGCGGTGGCGCAGTCCCCCGGTGGCACGGTCCTGCGGGGCGGAGAGGTCGCTGAGGCGGGGCGGCGTGGGCACTTGTCCACTCTGCCCCTCGCGGCTGGGCCTAGGCGCCGACCTCCTGGTAGGCGGTGAACAGGAGGTGGTCCTCCGGGCCCTCGAGCACCACCGGCTTGCCGACGCCGTCGAGGATGATGAACCGCAGCATGCCGGCGCGGGCCTTCTTGTCGCGTCGCATCGTCGCCAGCAGGCTCTGCCAGCGGCCCAGCGGGTAGCTCGTCGGCAGGGACAGCGAGTCGAGGATGCTCCGGTGCCGGTCGACGGTCACGTCGTCGAGGTGCCCGGTCAGCCGCGCGAGCTCGGCGGCGAAGACCATGCCGACGGACACCGCCGCGCCGTGCCGCCACTGGTACCGCTCGGCGTGCTCGATCGCGTGCCCGAGGGTGTGCCCGTAGTTGAGCACCTCACGGCGGCCCTGCTCGGTGAAGTCCTCGGACACCACCCGCGCCTTGAGGTCGATCGCGAGTTCGACCACGCGGCGGAACTCCGGGCTCGTCGGGTCGGTCACGCGGTCGACGTCGGCCTCGACCAGGTCGAGGATCTCCGGCACGGCGATGAACCCGGCCTTGACGATCTCGGCGAACCCGGTCAGGACCTCGTTGCGCGGCAGGGTCTGCGCCAGGTCGAGGTCGACGACCACGGCGCGCGGGGCCCAGAACGCCCCGACGAGGTTCTTGCCCTCGTTCGTGTTGATGCCGGTCTTCCCACCGACGCTCGCGTCCACCATGCCGAGCACGCTCGTGGGCACGGCGAGGTACGGCACGCCGCGCAGCCACGTCGCGGCGACGAAGCCGGCGAGGTCGGTCGTCGACCCGCCGCCGAGGCCGATGACCGCGTCGGTCCGGGTGAAGTCCGACTGCCCCATGATCTGCCAGCAGAAGGCCGCGACCTCGACGCGCTTGGCGCCCTCGGCGTCCGGGACCTCGGCGATGAGGGCCTCCAGGCCGGCGTCGACGAGGATGCGCCGGAGGTCCTCGGCGCGGGCGCCGAGCGTCGGCGCGTGCACGATGAGCACCTTGGCGACGCGGGGGCCGAGGAGCACCGGGACGGAGGCGAGCAGCCCGTTCCCGACGGCGACGACGTAGCCGTCGGCACCGCCGACCCGGATCTGGGTGGTGCCGGCGGGCAGGGTCGGTGCGGTCACGGGGTTCCTCTCGTGGGCGGCGGGCCGGGCCGGGCCCGGCCCGGGGCGGGGCCGGGGGCGGCCGGCGTCGGGTGACCCGCGACCGGCGCTCCGGGGGC
>JASCOJ010000113.1 GCA_029959645.1 Microbacteriaceae bacterium PS02332
GGGTGGCCGTACCGGGCACCTCGCGCACCGCGGTGGCGCGCTCGTTGACGATGACGCCACCGGTCGCGGCGTCGGCGTCGGCAGCCGTGGCGGACGCGGCCGCGTGCGACCCGACCCAGACCTCGACGTCGCCGGGCTCGACGATCCGGACCATGCGGCGGTCACTGAAGGCGAACCGCGTGGTCGGGACGGCGAAGCGCACCCGGATCGACGCACCGGCGTCGAGGTGCACGCGGGCGTACCCGAGGAGCTGCACGACCGGTCGGGTGACCGACCCGTGCACGTCACGCCCCCAGAGCTGCACGACGTGACCGGCGGCCACCTCGCCCGTGTTCGTGACCGTGACCGCGGCGTCGAACGTGCAGCCGGCGTCGACGGACGGCTCGACGACCAGATCGTCGTAGGCGAACGTCGTGTACGACAGGCCGAAGCCGAACGGCCGGACCGGGGTCGAGTCGGTCGCGGTGACGTCGGACGGGCCGCCGAGCACCGGGTGCAGGTACGAGTACGGCTGCGCCCCGGCGGATCGCGGGAGCGTGACCGGCAGGCGGCCGGAGGGCACCGCGCGCCCGGTGACGAGGTCGGCGATCGCGAGACCGCCGCCCTCCCCCGGGAAGAACGCCTGCAGGACGGCCGCGGGACCGGAGCCGTCGTCGAGGGCCCAGTCGATCGCGTACGGGCGACCGGTGAGGAGCACGACGACCACCGGCGTGCCGGTGGCGACCACGGCCTCCACGAGCGCGCGCTGCACGCCGGGCAGTTCGAGCGACTCGGAGTCGTTGCCCTCGCCGACGGTGCCGCGACCGAAGAGCCCGGCCTGGTCGCCGACGACGACCACGGCGAGCTCGGCGGCGGACGCGGCGGCGACCGCCGCGTCGAATCCGGACCGGTCGGTGCCCTCCACGGTGCAGCCCTCGGCGTGCAAGAGCTCGGCGCCGGCGAACGCCTGCGCGAGCGCCTCGGCGACCGTCGGGATGGCGAACCCGAGCGGGAGGCCCGGGTGGTCTGCCAGCACGTGGTTCGCGAAGGAGTAGCAGCCCTGCAGCGCCTCGGCGCGGTCGGCGTTCGGCCCGATCACGGCGACGGTCCGCGGGGTGGTGCGCACCGGGAGCACACCGTCGTTGCGGAGCAGGACGACCGACTCCTCGGCGAGCTGTCGGGCGAGCGCCTGGTGCCGGGGCGAGTCGAGGTCGACGTCGGTGGGCGGGTCGTCCTCGTAGGCCTCCGGGTCGAGCAGACCCAGCGACTCCTTCTGGGCGAGGGCGCGGAGGACGGCGCGGTCGACGTACGCCTCGTCGAGCTGGCCGGACCGCACGCGCTGTACGAGCGGCTGCAGGTAGGCGTCGCCGGTGGGCAGCTCGATGTCGATGCCGGCCTCGAGCGCGAGTGCGGCCGCTTCGCCGCGGTCGGCTGCGACGCCGTGCATGACCTCGAGGAACGCGATCGCGAAGTAGTCGGCGACGACCGTGCCGTCGAAGCCGAGCTGCTCACGGAGCACGCCGGTGAGGTACTCCGTGCTGGCCGCCATCGGGACGCCGTCGACCTCGGTGTACGAGTTCATGACGGAGCGGGCACCGCCGTCGAGCAGCGCCATCTCGAACGGCGGCAGGAACACGTCGCGGATCTCGCGCGGGCCGGCGGACACCGGCCCGTGGTTCCGCCCGGCGCGGGACGCCGAGTACCCGAGGAAGTGCTTGAGGGTGGCGTGCACCCCGGCGCTCTGGACACCGCGGACGTAGGCGGAGCCGATCGTCCCGACCAGGTACGGGTCCTCGCCGATGCACTCGTCGACACGGCCCCAGCGGGGGTCGCGGACGACGTCGAGCACGGGGGCGAGGCCCTGGTGGACGCCGAGCTCGCGCATCGAGTCGCCGATCGCGCGGCCGACCTGCTCGACGAGGTCCGGGTCGAATGCGGCACCCCACGCCAGGGGCGTCGGGAAGGTCGCGGCCTTCCAGGCGGCCAGGCCGGTGAGGCACTCCTCGTGCACGAGCGCGGGGATGCCGAGGCGGGTCTCCCGCTTCAGCCGCCGCTGCTCACCCCAGAGCCACGCGGCACGCTCCTCGGCGTCGACCGGACGGGTGCCGTAGACGCGGGTGAAGTGGCCGATGCCGTCGCGGGTGATCTCGGCGAGCGGCGCCTCGGCGTCCTGCGTGGACGCCATCTCGCCCTGCATCGGGGCGACGACGCCGTGCTGGTCGAGCCAGTAGCCGACGATCTGCGCCGCCTTCTCCTCGAGGGTCATCCGGGCGAGCAGGTCGCGGACGCGGTCGCTCACCGCGGGGACGGCCGGGAGGCCCGAGGCGGGGTCCGGCAGTCCGGTGCGGATGACGTCGGTGCGGTCCGGGTCGACCGCCTGCTGCGGGTCGTTGGTGATCGTCATCCCTTGACCGCCCCGGTGAGGCCGCCGACGATCCGACGCTGGAAGACCGTGAAGAAGATCAGCGCGGGGATCATCGACATGGACGTGAACGCGAGCACCTTGGCCGTGTCGACGGAGTACTGCGAGGAGAACGCCTGCACGCCCAGCGGGAGCGTGTAGCTGCCCTCGTTGTTGAGGATGAACAGCGGCAGGATGTAGCTGTTCCAGCTCGCGATGAACGCCAGGATGCCGACCGTGACGACGCCGGGCAGCGACAGCGGCACGATCATCCGGAAGAAGAACCCGAGACGGCTGGCACCGTCGATCGACGCCGCCTCCTCGAGCTCGTCCGGGATCGCCCGGAGGAACGGCACCAGGATGATGACCGTGGTCGGCAGCGCGAACGCGATCTGCGGCAGGATCACGCCGGCCAGGCTGTTCGTCAGGCCGAGGTCCTTGACGAGCAGGTACAGCGGGGTGATCGCGACCGTGATCGGGAACATGAGCCCGGCGGCGAACAGCGCGTACAGCGCGCCTCGTCCGGCGAAGTGGTACCGGGCGAGCACGAAGCTCACCATGAGGCCCAGCACGACGACACCGATCGTGGTGGCGCCGGCGCTGATCATCGAGTTGCCGAGCTCCTGCCAGAAGACACCGCTGCTGAGCACGGAGCCGTAGTTGCCGAGCTCGAACGGTGCGGGCAACCCGGCCGGGCTCGTGGTGATCTGCGAGTTCGTCCGGAAGCCGCCCAGCACGATGTACAGCACCGGGGCGAGGTTGGCCGCGACGAAGAGGATCGCCACGACGTAGGTGAGCGGGTTGGCGTGCCCGATGGCCGCGCTCGACCGTCGCTCGCGGGTGGCCCGGCGTCCGGGGGCGACGATGCTCGTGGTGGCCATCAGTTCTTCCTCTCGGTGAGTGCACCCGCGGTGTCCCGGCGGAGCACGAAGCGCTGGTAGATCAGGGCCACGGCGAGCGAGATCACGAACATCACGACGGCGACGGCGCTGCCGAAGCCGTAGTTGCCCGAGTTGCGGCCGTTGCCGACCATGTACGTCGCCATGGTCGAGGTCCCCGCGGTGGAGGCGATGTACTGCCCCCAGATGATGTAGACGAGGTCGAACAGCTGCAGCGAGCCGATGATCGACAGGAACGCCCAGATGCGGATCGTCGGGCCGAGCAGCGGCAGCGTGATGCGCCGCTGGATCTGCCAGTAGCCGGCGCCGTCGATGGCCGCCGCCTCGAAGAGCTCCTCGGGGATGCTCTGCAGGCCGGCCAGGAACAGGATCACCGCGAAGCCGATGTACTTCCACGAGATGATCACGAGCAGCGTCCAGATGGCGATGTCCGGGTTGGACAGCCAGTCCGAGCGCAGTCCGCCGAGCCCGATGCTCTGCAGCAGGTCGTTCACGGCGCCGTTCGACTGGAGCAGCAGGCTCCAACCGGTGCCGACGATGACCTCGGAGATCACGTACGGCACGAAGACGAGCACGCGGATGAGTCCGCGGCCGTGCATCTTCTGGTTGAGCAGCAGGGCGAGCACGATGGCGATCGGCCCCTGCAGCACCAGCGACAGCACGACGATGAAGCCGTTGTGCATGAGGACGGAGCGGAACGCCTGGTCCTGGAAGATGATGACGTAGTTCTGCAGCCCGACGAAGTCGGTGGGTGGGCCGTAGCCCTGCCACTTGAAGAACCCGTAGTAGGCCGCCATGGCGACCGGCAGGATCACGAACGCCACGAAGACGATCACGGCGGGTCCGGCGAGGACGGCGATCTCGACGCGTTGGCGCCAGTCGGCGACCTTCCGCTTGGTGGGCCGACGCCCGGCGGGGCGCGGTGCGCTGGTGGCACCGTGCCCCGCCTGCGTGGACCCCGCGGCGCGGTCCGACCCGGTGGTCGGGTTCGTGCCGAGCGAGGTGTCGGTGGTCATGGTCAGCCCTTGGCCGCGGCCTGGTTGGTGGTGGTGACGATGTCCTTCGCGGTGCCCTTGCCGGCGAGCACGTCGACGACGCTGGTGTTCAGCGCGTTGCCGACGTTCTGGCCGTAGAGGGTGTCGAGGTACTGGGAGACGAACGGGGCCTCCTTGTACGCGGCGAGCGCGGACTTCAGGTACGGCTCGGCGACGACGGACTGGGCGTCCTGGTTGACGGGGATCGCCTGGAAGGCCTTGTAGTAGCCCTCCTGGTTGTCCTTCTGCACGATGAAGTTGAGGAAGTCGGTGCAGGCCTTCTTCGGCGCCTTCGCGGTGCAGGAGTACCCGTCGACGCCGCCCATCATCGACTTCGGGTCACCCTTGCCACCCGAGATCGTCGGGAACGGGAACCAGCCGAGGTCGGGCAGCGGCTTGGCGTCCGGGGTGAGCGAGGAGATCACGCCCGGGTCCCACGCGCCCATGAGCTCCATGGCCGCCTTGTGGTTGGCGAGGAGACCGGCGGAGCTGCCGGCGCCCTGCTGTGCTGCGGTGGTGAGGAAGCCCTGGTTGAACGGCTTCGTCGCGTTGAAGTCCTCGAGCTGCTTGCCGGCCTGGGTCCAGCACGCGTTGTCGAACTTGAGCGACGATGCGGCGCCGGTCAGGGTCTTCTCGCTGCACTCGCGGAGCGCGAAGTTGTAGTACCAGTGCGCGGCCGGCCAGGCGTCCTTCGCACCGACGGCGACCGGGTCGACGCCCGCTGCCTTGAGCTTCGCGATGTCCGCGTTGAGGTCGTCCATCGTGGCGGGGGTGCCCTCGATGCCGGCCTTCTGGAACAGGTCCTTCGAGTACCAGATGCCCTCGGGGAGCACGGCGACGGGCATCGCGTACGTGCCGTCCTTCGCGTCGTAGCCCGAGAACGTCCCGGCGCTGATCGACTTCTTCGCGTCGGCGCTGATCGAGTCCTTGATGTCGAGCAGCTGCCCGGCGTTGATCATCGCGTTGAGCTTGCCGCCACCGCGCTGCAGGAACACGTCGGGGCCGTCGCCGGAGTTGAGGGCGGTCTGGAGCTTGCCGTCCAGGTCCTCGTTCTGGATTGCCTGGATCTTGATCGTGACATTCGGGTTCTGCTTCTCGAACGCCTTGACCGTGCTGGCCCAGTAGGCCTTGCCCGGACCGGTGGTGGAGTTGTGCCAGAAGGTCATGGTGACCTTGCCGTCGCCGGAGTCGGCCGAACTGCCGCTCGAGCAGCCCGTGGCGAGCAGTGCGGTGCCGGCCGCGATGGCGATGGCAGCCGCGAGCCTGTTCTTCCTCGTCATTGTGGAATCCCTCGGTAGTCGTCGTTGACATGCGACCGCAAGGCCGCTGCGGAGAGCATGCCTGGCGCTCCTCGGCCTTGTCAATCGATTTCGATAACGATTTCGGAGCCGTGTGGCGACTGGGGATCGCTTCCCGTGCGAGTACGGTGACGTCGTGGATGCCATCGCCCGTCCTGCTCCCCTGCCGGGGCGGACCACCATCAGCGACGTCGCGCGTGCGGCGGGCGTGTCGGTGCCCACGGTCTCTAAGGTCATCAACGGTCGGGACGGTGTCGCGGCGGCGACGTCCCAGCGCGTGCTCGCCGTGATCGAGTCGCTCGGCTACGAGAGCTCGCTCGTCGCCCGCAGCCTGCGGCGCAGCCGGACCGACGTGATCGGCATCCTCGTCACGGAGTTCGAGCCGTTCTCCACCGAGCTGCTCAAGGGCATCTCCTCCGCCGCCGACGGCACCGGGTACGAGCTGCTCGCCTACGCCGGACTCGTGAGCGGGGAGGCGCGGCCCGGCTGGGAACGTCGCTCGCTGTCCCGCCTCGCCGGCACGCTCATCGACGGCGCCATCGTGGTGACGCCGACCACGCTGATGGCGAGCACCTCGATCCCGGTCGTCTCGATCGACCCGCACACCGGACCCGAGGGCCACGCCGCCATCGACTCGGACAACATCGGCGGCGCCCGGGCGGCGACCGAACACCTCATCGGCCTCGGGCACCGTCGGATCGCGCACGTCCGCGGGCGCGCCGACCTCGCCTCCGCCGAACTCCGCGAGGCCGGGTACCGCCGATCGCTCGAGGCCGCGGGCATCCCCTACGACCCGTCCCTGGTGTGCGTCGGCGACTACCAGACCGCCGCCAGCGCCGAGGTCGCCCGCGAGCTGCTCGGCCGCCGCGACCGCCCGACCGCGGTGTTCGCGGCGAACGACTCCTCCGCACTCGGCGTCCTGCAGGTCGCCCGGGAGCTCGGCCTCCGCGTCCCGGAGGACCTGTCCGTGGTCGGCTTCGACGACGTCCCGCAGGCGGCGAACGCCACCCCGCCGCTCACCACGGTCGCGCAGCCGCTGCACGACCTCGGCGCCGAGGCGCTCCGCATGCTCCTCGAACTCCTCGGCGGCCGCGACGTCCCCGGCCACGTGCAGCTCCCGGCGTCCCTCGTGGTCCGCGGCAGCACGGCGCCGCCTCCGCCGGGCGCCTGAGGCCGAGGCGGGCCGCGCCACCGAGGCGGCCGCGAGACGCCGCCTCCACCCCGGAACACCGCCGACCGCACGAGACCCCGCCACCAGCGGCTGCGACACGATGACCCCTCGCGCGACCCCGACTCTCCCGCGGTCGGACGCACAGACCCGCTCCGACCGTATATGTTGGCGCGCACAACCAATCGGGAGTGGGTCGACGATGACGCAACACGACGTGCACCACCGGACCGGCGAGGCCGTGGTGACCGTGACCGACGCAGCGGGGGCACCGGTCCGCGGCGCGGTCGTCGAGGTCGAGCAGCGACGCCACGCGTTCGGCTTCGGCAACATCGGCTTCGACTTCGTCGGCCTGGCGAACGGGGAGCCAGACGACATCGGCACGCAGGCGCTCGCGGACCTCTGGCTCGACGTCTTCACCACCGCGACCCTGCCGTTCTACTGGGGCCGGTTCGAGCCCGAGCGTGGTCGGCCCGACACGGAGCGGCTGCAGCGGACCGCGGCGTGGTTCCGCGATCGCGGCGTCGCCACGAAGGGACACCCGCTCGTCTGGCACACGGTGCAGCCGGACTGGCTCCTCGGGCTCGGCGACGACGAGGTCGAGCGACTGCAGCGGGAGCGGATCCGCCGGGAGGTCCGGGACTTCACCGGCCTCGTCGACACCTGGGACGCGATCAACGAGGTCGTGATCATGCCGCACTTCGCCAACGGCGACAACGCGATCACGCCCCTGGCCCGGGCGCGCGGTCGGCTCGCGATGATCCGGATGGCCGTCGAGGAGGCCCGCGCCACGAACCCCGTCGTGACCCTGCTCCTCAACGACTTCGACCTGTCCGACGCGTACGAGTGTCTGATCGAGGGCGTCCTCGAGGCCGGCATCCGCATCGACGCGATCGGCCTGCAGACGCACATGCACCAGGGGTACTGGGGCGAGGACACGATGCTCGCGATGGTCGACCGGTTCGCTCGCTACGGCCTCCCGCTGCACCTGACCGAGACCTCCCTGGTGTCCGGGGACCTCATGCCGGCAAACATCGTCGACCTCAACGACCACCAGGTCGACTCGTGGCCGTCGACCCCGGAGGGCGAGGCGCGTCAGGCCGACGAACTCGAACGGCACTACCGCAGCCTCGTCGGGCACCCGGCGGTCGAGGCGATCACCTACTGGGGCATCACCGACGCCGGCGCCTGGCTGAACGCGCCGATCGGGCTCGTGCGCGCCGACGGCACCCCGAAGCCCGCGTACGACGCGCTCCGGCGTCTCGTCAAGGAGGAGTGGTGGACCGGCCCCACCACGCTCGTCACCGACGACGCCGGTCAGGTCCGCTTCCGCGGGTTCCGCGGTGACCACGCGGTCCGCAGCGCCGACGCCGACGCGGTCGTCACGGTCGGCCGGGACGTCGCAGCGGTCGCACTGCGGCAGCGGTCCTGAAGGCGCGCTCGCGACCCACGCCGGCGGCCTGCTGTGCGAGGATGCGTCAGATGCGCAGGTGAGGACGCCCGCGGTCGCGACGGAGGTACGCGTGGGCAGGTCGAGCGGGCCCTTCTGGCTGCGGAGCATCCGTCGCCGTCCGGTCGCCGTCGTCGTGCTCGCGGCCCTCGCCGCACTCGCCACCGCCGTCTCGGTGCTCGCGCCGCTGCTGCTGCGTGCCGTCGAGCAGACGGCGCTCTCCGAGGCACTGTCCGCTGGCGGCCTCCGCCACACGGCCGTGACGGCGTCGGCGGAGATCCAACCCAGCCGGCTCCCGGACGCCCAGGACGCCGTCCTCGCGGTCACGAACAGCATCGCGCACGGCCGTCTGTGGCAGCAGGAGGTCGTCGTCGCCGAGACGAAGGCGACCGCGACGTGGACCGCGAGCGGCGCCTCCGACACGGCCCGGACGGGAGGCGCGTCACCGATCGCCGGGGTCGGCGACGGTTGTCGACGGCTCACCCTGGTCACGGGGCGCTGCCCGGACACCGACGAGGTGCTCCTGCCCGCCGGGTCAGACGTCCGTGTCGGGACACCGGTCGACCTGCGGCTCGGTGGGACCTTCCCGGTCACGTTCCGCGCGACCGTGGTGGGGACCTACGACCCCACCACCACCGTCGGGCGGATCACCGGCGCACCCGGCGGCCTGTTCGGCGCCGGCGGCTCGACCAGCCCCGACCTCCTCGTGTCGCTGGACACCTTCGGCACCCGTGAGCTGGAGGGGTCCGTCTTCTCGGTCCGGCCGCTCGCGCGGGCGGTCCACCTCGACGACCTGCCCCTGGTCCGCTCCGACCTCCGGGCCGTCGACGCCGCCGCGCTCTCGCCGACCGGCGCCTCGCAGGCCGTGGACGTCCAGACCGGACTCGGCGGTCTGCTCGACGACGTGGCGGACGGACGACGGGACGCCACCGTGGTGGTCGCCGTGACCGCGCTGCAGGCCGTGCTGCTCGCCTGGTTCGCCGAGGCCGTGGTGGTGTCCCGCATCGGACGTGCCCGGGCCGCCGAGTGGGGACTCGCCCGGCTCCGCGGGCTCCCCCGGCGTCGCCGGGTCGGCACGGTGCTCATCGAGCCGGCTGTCGCCGTGCTGGTCGGCAGCGTCGTCGGCGTCGGGCTCGGGCTCGGCACCGCGGCGCTCACCGCACCGTCGGTCCTCCCGGCGGCGGTGCTGGAGCCGTTCCGCGCGCCGGTCGTCCTCACCGTCGTGGCCGCGGTCGTCGGCTCGGCCGGTGCCCTCGTGGTCGCGAGCGCCCGGTCCGCCCGGCTGCCGCTCGCCGACCTGCTCCGGCGCACCACGGAGCCCCGGACCACCGGCCGCACCGCCGCCGTCGTGCAGGCGTCCGGGGTGGTGCTCGCCGTGACGGTGCTCGCCGCGGTGGTCACGCAGCAGCAGATCACCGGGCCCGGCGTCGCGCTGCTCGCCCCGACGCTCGTGGCGGTCCTGCTCGGACTGGTCGCCCTGCGGATCGCGGTGGCGGTGCTCCGACGCCGTGCCGACCGACCGGCCCGGACGCTCACCGGCGTGCTGGTGCTGCGACGGCTCGCCCGCACCCCGTCCGCACTGACCACCGCGGTCATGGTCACCGTGGGCGTGTCGGTCGCGCTCTCCACCTGCCAGACCGCGGTCCTCGCCGTGCGGCTGCAGGACGACCGGGCCAGGGCCACGACCGGAGCGGCCACGGTCCTGCAGGTCGACGTGCCCGACCGCCTCCCGTTCCTCGACGCCGTACGGCGCGCCGACCCGTCGGGTCGGCAGGCGATGGCCGTGGAGCACCTCGACGGCGGCATCGGGGTCGGGCGACTCCTCGCCGTGGACACCACCCGGTTCGCCGCGGTCTCCGCGACCGACCCGTCGTGGGCCGGTCGGACCGACGACGCCGTCCGGCGCACGCTCGCCCCGGCGCACGGTCCCTCGCTGACGCTGCGCGGCGACCGACTGGCGCTCACCCTCACCCACACCGGGGCGATCGGCGGGTCGACCGCCCCGAGCTTCCGACCCGACACGACCGACGTCGCGGTGACGGTGCAGAACGCGTCCGGCTGGCACCGGCTGACCCTCGGCGAACCCCATGACGGGGTCCTCCGCAGCGGCCCCGGCGCCCTCCCCTGCGCCGACGGCTGCCGTCTGGTGTGGATCGGCCTGGTGAGCAACGACCCGGAGGGCCAGGCGTACGGCGCCGCGACGACCATCACCGGGATCGCGACCAGCACGGGCAGCGGAGCGGACCGCGCGGTGTCCTCCAATTGGCTGTCCCCCCGGCGGTGGCAGGACCGCGTCGGGTCCGGCGGGGACGCCTCCACCCGCCCGACCGGCGCGGTGTTCGCAGCCGAGGACGGGCTCCGGGTCTCCTGGGCCGACCCGGCCGGCGGCGGGTCCCCGAGCATCACCCCGCGCGACGCGCCGCAGTTGCTGCCCGTCCTCGTCGGCGCCTCCAGCCGGGTCCTGCCCTTCCCGGGCATCGAGCACGCGCTGAGCGGCATCGGCCTCGACGGGGAGACCCAGGTCATCCGGGCGAGCGGACGCGCCCCGTCGCTCCCCCGCCTCCTCGCCGACGGCGCCATGGCCGACCTCGGGGTCGCCGGCCGCGTGGCCGACCCGAGCAGGTCCGTCGCCGACCACGAGGTGTGGCTGACGCCGGGCAGCCACCCGACGGTCCTCGCTGCGCTCCGCGCCGAGGGCGTCCGGGTCACGGGCACCCGGACGCTCGCCGCCGCGGAACGGCACGCGGAGCGCCACCCGGTCACGCTCGCCGCGGTCCTCGGCGTCCCGGTGGCCGGCGTCGCGCTCCTCCTCACGGTCCTCGCCGTGCTCGCCGTCGGCCTCGTCGGCGCCCGGACCCGGTCGACGGACCTCGCTGCCCTCCGGTCTGCGGGCGTCGACGACCGGGCGACCCGGAGGGCGCTGGTCCTCGGGGCGTTCCTCCCCGCCGCGGTCGGGACCGTCCTCGGTGCCGCGGCCGGGACGCTCGCGACCCTGCTCGTCGCCGCCCGGCTCCCCCTCCGCGACGGGGCCGCGCCACCCGTCGGACTCCTCGTCGGCCCGGGGCCGGTGGTCGCGATGGTCGTCGGCACCGCCCTGCTGCTGCTCGTCACGGCCGTCGTCACCGCACGGGCCGAGCAGCGCGCGGGAGGTCCGTCGTGACCGGCGCCTCGGCGTTCCGCGCCGCCGGTCTCGTCCACGTCTACCGCGAGGCCGGGACCGACGTCGCCGCACTCCGCGGGGTCGACCTCGACGTCCCCGCGGGGCAGCGCGTCGCCCTGCTCGGACCGTCCGGCTCCGGCAAGTCGACCCTGTTGACCATCGCCGCCGGGCTCATGCGGCCGAGTGCCGGCACCGTGCAGGTCGACGGCGAGGACCTCGGCACCGCGACCGAGCGCACACTCCACCGCCTGCGACGGGACACCCTCGGTCTCATGCTCCAGGGCGCGGACGTGAACCTGCTCCTGCACGAGAGCGCCCGGGCCAACGTCACGTGGGCGGTCCGCGGGGTGCCCGGACGGGACGCCGAGGTCGGGCTCCGGGTGCTCGACGCCGGCGCGGTGGCGGCGGACGACGGCCCGGTCGCCGCGCTCTCCCCCGCCGGGCGGCAGACGGTCGCGCTCGCCGTGGCGCTCGCCACCCGGCCGCGGCTGCTCCTGGCCGACGAACCGACGAGCCGCCTCGACGACGCCGCCCGCGACCGGCTGCTCGACGTCCTCGTCGACGAGACGGAGCGCGAGGGCGTGGCCGTGCTGCTCGTGACGCACGACGAACGGGTGGCCCGCCGCATGCAGCGGATGGTCCACCTCCGCGACGGCCGGGTCGGCGAGGAGGACTCCGGCGCCGGACGTGGGGGCCCGCGCGCGGGGCCCGCCCCCCGCGCCCCGCCCCCCCCCCCCCCCCCGCCCGG
>JASCOJ010000114.1 GCA_029959645.1 Microbacteriaceae bacterium PS02332
AGGCTCCCCACCAGCTGGTGGGGAGCCTCCCGTCCGTTCCGTGGTCGCGCCGACCGACGCGCGTCAGCCGATCCGGATGCCGAGGAGGGCGTCGACGAGGTCGACGAGCTGCGGGGTGACCGCGGTGCCCCCGGCAATCGCGGTGTCGACGACGGCGACGGCTCCCGGGGTGTCGAGGTCGTCGGCCACCCGGGACCGCAGTCGGGCCGCCACGTCCGCGGCGTCGTCGGCGTGGCCGCTGCCGCCGGTCGCCCAGGCGTCCCAGGTGGCGAGCCGGCGCTCGGCGTTCGTCAGGTCGCCGGCGGTCCACTCCCAGTCGTCCGAGTAGCGGTGCGAGAGCAGGCCGAGGCGGATCGCCCGCGGGTCGGCGCCGTCGTCGAGGAGGCCGCGGACGGTGACGAGGTTGCCGAGCGACTTCGAGATCTTGGCGCCCTGGTAGGCGACCATCCCGGTGTGCACGAAGGCGTTCGCGAGCGGCTGGTGTGCGAGGGCCGACGCGTGCCCGGCGCTCATCTCGTGGTGCGGGAAGACGAGGTCGCTGCCGCCACCCTGGACGCTGATCGGCAGGCCGAGCTTGTCCCCGGCGATGACGCTGCACTCGATGTGCCAGCCCGGGCGCCCGGGCCCGATCTCGGTGTCCCAGCTCGGCTCGCCGGCGCGCTCGGCACGCCAGAGCAGCGGGTCGAGCGGGTCGCGCTTGCCGGGGCGGTCCGGGTCGCCGCCGCGCTCGGCGGAGAGGGCGAGCATGGTCTCACGGTCGAGCCGGCTCTCGTCGCCGAGCGCCCAGGTCTCGGTGGGTCGGTTGACGTCGAAGTAGAGGTCCTCGCCGTCGGAGTCGGGCGTCGGCACCGTGTAGGCGTAGCCGGTCTCCTCCAGGTACGCGACGGCCTCGGCGACGCGCTCGACCTCGTCGGTGACGGCGACGTAGTCGTCCGGCGGCAGGACGCGGAGGGCCTCCATGTCGCGCCGGAACAGGTCGATCTGCGACGCCGCGAGCTCCTGCCAGTCGACGCCGTCGCGGGTCGCCCGCTCGAGGAGCGGGTCGTCGACGTCGGTGGTGTTCTGCGCGTACTGCACCGTGAGCCCGGCGTCGCGCCAGGCACGGCCGAGTGTGTCGAACGCCAGGTACGTCGCGGCGTGGCCGAGGTGGGTGGCGTCGTACGGGGTGATGCCGCAGACGTAGAGCGCGGCGCGGTCCTCGCCCCGGGTCGGGTCGACGGGCTTGCCGGTCGCGGTGTCGTGCACGACCGGGCGCGGGCCGGTGCCCGGGACGTCCGGCACGCTCGGCGCCTCCCACGCCCTCACGGCTGCACCACGCCGAGCGAGAGCAGCACGATGAGCACGATGCCGAGGGCGATCCGGTAGACGACGAACGGCATGAAGCTCCGCTTGCTGATGTAGTTCATGAACGCGGCGATCACGACGAAGCCGACGACGAACGCCACGACCGTCGCGATGAGCGTGTCCGCGACGCCGAAGGGGGCACCGGTGTCCCCGAGGCTCGTCACGGCCTCGTAGACGCCGGACAGGAACACCGCCGGGACCGCGAGGAGGAAGGCGAACCGTGCGGCCGCCGGACGGGTGTAGCCGAGCGCGAGGCCCATCGACACGGTGGCACCCGAGCGGGAGACCCCGGGCACGAGGGCCAGGACCTGCGCGAGGCCGATGAGGATCCCGCCGCCGAAGGTCATCTGCTCGATGCGACGCTCCTTGCGGCCGACGCGGTCGAGGACGCCGAGGACGACACCGAACACGATGAGCACGACGGCGACGATCCACAGCGAGCGGAACGTCGTCTCGATGGTGTCCTGCAGCAGGAGTCCGACGACGCCGATCGGGATCGTGCCGAGGATGACCAGCCAGCCGAGTCGGACGTCCGGGTCGTTCCGCGGGACCTTCCCCGAGAGCGACCGGAACCACCGCCCGATGATCCGGGTGATGTCCTTCCAGAAGTAGATGAGCACGGCGGTCTCGGTACCGAGCTGCGTGACCGCGGTGAAGGCGGCGCCCGGGTCCTGCGCGTCCGGCAGGAACAGGCCGACGATGCGCAGGTGCGCGCTCGACGAGACCGGCAGGAACTCGGTCAGACCTTGGACGAAGCCGAGGAAGATCGCCTCGAGGATGTGCAACGGCGGGCCTTTTCGTGGGGACGGGAACGGGGAGTCGGCGGAGCGCCGCCGACCAGTGTGTCAGTACGTCGCGAACAGGTCGGCGAGAACGCGCCGACCGAAGGCCAGGGACGCCAGCGGCACACGCTCGTCGACGCCGTGGAACATCGCCGGGAAGTCGACGTCGGCCGGGAGCTGCAGCGGGACGAAGCCGTACCCGGCGATGCCGAGCCGGGACATCGCCTTGTTGTCGGTGCCGCCCGACAGCAGGTACGGCAGCACCGGTGCGCCGGGGTCGTGCCGCGCGAGCACCTCGTGCACGGTCTCGACGAGCGGGCCGCCGAAGTCCTGCTCGAGGCCGACGTCCTGGTGCACGATCTCCACCTCGACGTCGTCCCCGGCGAGCTCGCGGACCCGGGCGAGCACGGTGTCCTCGTCGCCCGGCAGGCACCGGATGTCGACGAGCGCCTCGGCGCGGTCCGGGATCACGTTGTGCTTGTAACCGGCGGTGAGGACCGTCGGGTTCGTCGTCGTGTGCAGGGCTGCGTGGATGAACCGGGCGGCGGACCCGGTGGCGAGGGCGACCTCGTCCGGACCGGTGGCGACCGGGTCGACGCCGAGGAACCGGGCGATCTCGGTGATCATCGCGTCGGTCGTCCCGGACAGCCGGACCGGCCACTCCTCACCGCCGATGCGCGCGACCGCCGCGGCGAGCTTCGTCACCGCGTTGTCGCGGATGACGTGCGAGCCGTGGGCGGCGGTGCCGCGGGCGACGAGCTTGACCCAGATGAGCGCCTTCTCCCCGGTCTGCAGCAGGTAGGCGCGGCGGTCTCCGAGGGTGATCGAGTAGCCGCCGATCTCGCTGATCGCGGCGGAAGCGCCCGCGAAGAGTTCCGGGTGGTGCTCGACGACGTGGTGCGCGCCGAGGAGTCCCCCGGCCTCCTCGTCGGCGAAGTAGGCGATGACGAGGTCGCGCTCCGGGGCGCCGTGCTCGGCGATGACGTCGGACAGCGCCGTGAGCATCATCGCGTCCATGTTCTTCATGTCGACCGCGCCGCGGCCCCAGAGCGAACCGTCGCGGACCACGCCGCCGAACGGGTCGACGCTCCAGTTCGCCGGGTCCGCCGGGACGACGTCGAGGTGCCCGTGCACCACGAGGGCCGGCTTCGACCGGTCGCGGCCGGGCACCCGGGCGACGACGCTGACGCGGTCCGGCGCCGCCTCGATCATCTGCGGGCTGAGCCCGAGGTCGCGCAGGGCGGACTCGACGTACTGCGCCGCCTCCGCCTCGCCACGGGACTTCCCGTCGCCCCAGTTCGTCGTGTCGAAGCGGATGAGGTCACGGGCGATCGCCGCGGTGGCCTCGAGCTCCCCCTCGGACTCGGTCGTCGTGCCGGGCGTGGAGGCGTGCGGGTCAGCCGTCATGCCCTCCACGCTACCGGCCGCCGCGCGCAACACTCCCGGGATGCCGGGCCGTGTGCAGCGGGCCTCCGGAGCCGTGCTAGTGTCTTCTCTCGGCAGCCAAGCCGGGGAAACCCGGTGGGACTGCCGAGACACCTGTCCGGGTGGCGGAAATGGTAGACGCGCTAGCTTGAGGTGCTAGTGCCCGTATTAGGGCGTGGGGGTTCAAGTCCCCCCTCGGACACACACGGTTGACCTGGTGACTGATCCAGTACGACTCGATGATCCAGCACGAGATGAGGCCGCTGCCCGGACGGGCAGCGGCCTCATCTCGTTCCGGCCTGCTTCTCGGTCGTCGGCGATGGCTCCCGGGTGTCCCCTCGTCGGGCGCGACACGACGAACGGGTGGACTCGCTGAACCGCAACTCCCTCTCCGCGATCTGCGTGACCAGCGCCTTCCTGCCGGCGCTCCGCGAAGCTGGCCCGCGAAGCGCCGTCATGGCGAACTGTGGTTCGTTCCGACGAACGATCCCCTAGTGGGCGCCCTGGTGCGCGCAGATCGATTCCTGTCTGCCCGTCGACAGAACGGGGGGCGTCCGTCACGATGCCGACTCGACTGCGAAGGCCGAAGGGCTTCGGCCGATGGCGTGCAGCAGCCCTCGGACCTTCCACGTCCCGGCTCCGACCTCGATCGCGTACTCGCGTGACGGGTCGACACGATCAGCGATCGCCCGGACGTTCCCCCGCGTCACACCCTTCCAGAGGACGAGTTCTCCGCAGTCCTCCGTGGTGATGACAACCCGTGGATCCGGGCCGCCGATGCCGCGGTTCGAGGAGCCACGGGTGAGGCCCTCGGCAGATGTGACGTGGCAGCGGAGCGTGAGGCGGTGGTCGAGGTCGTACGAGCGCAGCACAGCCGGAGCGATCAACCCGCCCACAACGATGACGGTCACGACACCGATCGCGACGACGAAACGGACCACGACACGGATCCGCACGCGCGCCGCGGCCTTCGTCGGTGCGTCTACCGCGCTGTCGGCTCGATGACGGATCACGATCATCCTCTCGTCGGGTGGCTCGTCCATGGTGCCGGACCGGCGGCGTCCTTGGCTGCCCCTCTCGCCCCGCTGGCGTGCACACAGCTGTCTCGATGCGCTCGGCGTCCCGGTGCTCGGCGGACTGCCCCTCGGACACATCGAGGAACTGGTCGCCGTGCCACTCGGCACGCACGCCGTCCTCGACGTGGACGACGCTGCCCTGACGATCGCCATGGCGGGCTGCCCCTTGACTCTCGTACGTCAGAGACAATGCGGTGTGATCTCTGGACTGCATCTCCCCGCCACCATCACCTCCCGCGCCGACGACCTGCTGCTCCGACGGGCCACAGCAGCGGACCTGCACCCGATCATCCGGCTCCTGTCGGACGACCCGATCAGCGCCGGGCGCGGCGACGTCGCGAGCACCGCGGACGAGGTCGCCTACGCGGAAGCGCTGCAGCGCATCATCGACGACCCGAACAACGACGTGCTCGTCGTGGAGAACCAGCACGCAGCCGTCATCGGCACGCTGCAACTGACGGTCATCCCTGGGATGGCGCGACGAGGCAGCGCCCGGCTGCTGGTCGAGGCAGTCCGCGTCGCCGGCACACAGCGCTCTTCCGGCATCGGATCGACTCTGATGCGATGGGTCGTCGAGCAGGCAGCGATCGAACTCAGGACTCCGCTGGTGCAGCTGACCTCCGACGCTGCGCGAACCGACGCGCACCGCTTCTACCGTCGTCTCGGTTTCATCGACTCCCACGTCGGCTTCAAGTTCGCCGTGTCGTTGCCCGACGGGCCTGCCCGGTAGGTGATCGGCTACCGGACGGGAGCGGGTGCTCCTGATGCTGTCGCCTCCTGCACCGACACGATCAGGGCTTGTAGTCCTCGAACTCCCAGTACCCCAACCGGCTGAGCCTTTCTCCGACCTCGTTCCAGTCCCGTCCCTCCACCTCCGTGAAGAGCCGATTGATGAAGGATCGGATCTGGTGCGGGTTCCACTTGGCGACGACCACCATGTGGCGCTCGTGAAGCGGTCCCCACTGGTTCAGCTCCCTCGTCATTGAGAGGGGGCTACGAACCCGCAGTTGGAAGGACTCTTCTCCCGGTCCGCCCACAGGGCCGGCCATGACGGTGATCCAGATGTCGACGTCGTCTGGATCCTCGAGCACAACGTCCTCGAGGTCTTCACCGTCATTCGTCGAGATGAACCGCACCTGAGCCTTCACGGCGTCATTCTCACGCACGCACCGCCGACACGTGTTCCTATGGCCGATCCACCATCGAGATTCGGCTCCTATGCGGACCCTGTACCCCTCGACCGTGAACCGTCCAGTTGCGCGGACGAGTCCTGACAGGTTGGGGTAGCCCCAGTTGCGTGAGTCGAAGTCTGGTTGCCACTTCCGCAGCAGCTGCCCGACGGCTGCGAGCAGTGCCCATCCGTCCTCGGACGACGCGGACTCCACACTGTTCCGCAGCCCTTCGATGAGACGTGCGTCGTCGCGAGGCGAGATTCCACCGCGCGGCGGGGACGCTTCCATGACAGCCGGATCTCCGTCCGCGCTTCCGAGGACGTCCAGGTAGGTGAACTGGTCGCACGCGTTCCGAAATGATGCTGGCGTCTTACGTTCGCCGAAGCCGTAGACGGTTATCCCTTGCTCACGGATGCGGGATGCGAGCCGGGTGAAGTCACTGTCGGACGACATGATGCAGAACCCGGAACCGGCCCGTGTAAAGCAGGTCCATCGCGTCGATGATGAGTGCGCTGTCGGTCGAGTTCTTGCCCTTGGTATGTGCGAACTGCTGCACGGGCTGGATGACGTGCTCGCTCGCCGCTGCTTTCCAGCTGCTGAGCTGTGTCGTCGACCAGTCGCCGTAGACCCGCTTCACGGACGCTGCGCTGAAGCGGGCGGCCTCCGCGGGACATCTCCGATCCGGGACGGAGGGACGTTGTCGGCATCGACGAGTACTGCGAGCAGATCACTGGGCGCGTCCATGCGCACAGTCTGGCGGCTTCACCCCGGGCGCGGTCCGGTTTGATCCCCTGGTCCGAAAACCCGTCTCAATAGCCGATCGCCTACCGGACAGGCTGCGCCGTGGGTGAACTTCTCGCCTCTCGGCTCGGAATCAGGCTTTAAGCGATGGGCACATCGCTTTCGAGCTGGGAGTAGAGCGCTTCTATGGGGCCGGCCAGAGCCGCCTTCACCTGAGCGCTGAGTTCGTCGGCGATGACCTCGAACGCGTCAGCCTCGATTCCGTCGTAGACGGCCGACGCGAGGTCGGTCGGTTCCATCTTGGCGTCGTCGGTGTGTGCGGCCATTCGCGTGTTCACGTAGCCGACGTGGACGCCGGTGACGAGGACGCCGTGGGGTGCGAGTTCGACTCGCAAGGCGTTCGTCGCGGACCAGATAGCGGCCTTCGACGCGCTGTACGCCCCGCCGAACGCGATCCAGCTCGCGACGGAGTGGATGTCCACGAGGGCTGCTCCGGTGGCCGCTGTGAGTAGCGGAGCGAACGCCTCGGCGACGCGCACCGGTGCGAAGAAGTTGATCTCCATCGTCTGGCGGAGGTCATCGTCCGTCACCTCGAGCATGCTCGCTGTCGACGGGAGTCCGCCGGCGTTGTTGATGACGATGGTGACGTCGCTCGCGGAGGCGACCGCGGCCGACACGGAGTCGGTGTCGGTGACGTCGAGCGTCAACGGGACGATGCGCTCGTCGTCCCATGTACGGGGTGTACGGGGTGTACGGGCCGTGGCGTACACCTTGGCGGCGCCGCGCGCGAGCGCCGCGTGTACGAGTGCGGTGCCGATGCCGCCGTTCGATCCGGTGATGAGGATGACAGCGTTGTTGATGGTGGGCATGGTGACTTCCTTCGGTGGAGCGGTTGGTGATGGTGACTACTTGGCGGCCGGG
Source organism: Microbacteriaceae bacterium PS02332 (assembly GCA_029959645.1). Lineage (GTDB taxonomy): Bacteria > Actinomycetota > Actinomycetes > Actinomycetales > Microbacteriaceae > Curtobacterium. The sequence continues at coordinate 7,462 of JASCOJ010000114.1, forward strand.
TACAGGGGGCGCAGCGCACGGGTGAGGACACGGTCGATGGCTCGGTCCGGGAGGGACCGGGCGAGACACGTCAGGAGCGCAGCGTCCCGGCCGATCGTGTAGCGAGTCCGCGGGCGGGGGTGCGTTGCGGCAGCCGCGATGATCTTCGCTGCGGTGTCGGCGGTCACACCGTCGCGGAGGAAGCCCTCGGACTGCGCGAGGAAGGCGTGGATCAGCCCGCCGTACCGGCGCTGCTGGTCCTGGGTCATCTCGCTCGAGAGGCGGCGTGCGGTGACGCCGCCGCGTCCGACCATCTCGGTCCGGACTGCGCCGGGCTCGACAATGACCACGCCGACGCCGTGTGGTGCCAGTTCGCGGCGGCCTGATCGGCCTCGTCGCACACGCCCGCTGACACCTCATGATCAGCACCCTCTCCGTGTGGCGGGGACCGGATCCGACGACGACCCACGAGGCGCGATGACCGCGTTGATCTGTGTGCGGATGTCGGCGAGGAGATCAGCGCCGCCACGATCGAGGTGGTTCGTCGCGGTGACACCGAGGTGGACGATCGCGGTGACGACGCCGGCCAGGACGGTCGCTTCGCCGCGCTCGATGTGTCCAGACCGCTCGAGCGCTTGCGCGATGCCGCCCTCGAGCTGCTCGGTGAGGACGAGACCGCGCGCTCGGGGCCAGCGGCTCGTCATCTGAGCTCGGAGACGACGAACCGAACGCGCCCTGAAGGCTCCGGGGAGGCCGCGCGCCAGGCGGAGAGACGGCGCGAGAGCGCCTGTCTGTGGTGCGGGTGCCGCCGAATGGCGGTTGAGAGGGGTTGTCTCCTGCTCGAACCGGCTGTCGTGGGCAGCGATCACAACTGGACCCGGACGTGTCGATTCGGGTTCGACGCGGCGCCGTCTCGCTTTCGAGGTGGAGTTCCGCTGGATGGCCAGTGTCCGCCAGCCACCCGGCCACCACGGCGTCCATCGGGAGGTCGATGTGGGCATCGATGACGTGGACGTAGAACGGTCGTGGCGCCGAGGGACGGCGACACGAGGCAAGGGGAAGCAACATGCGCAAGAAGCTCTGGGGAATCGGTCTGGCCGTCATCACCGCAATCGTCCTGACACCACAGGTCGCGTCCGCGGCACCGACGGCAGACTCCACCGCTCTGCCCTCGCCGGGGGGAGCACGAGTACTGCTCAACCCCGTCACGATCGGCTCGTGCAACTCCGGTCTCGGGGACGTGAGCGTACAGAGGATGGACGCTGCCAAGGTCGGCAAGATCGACCTCTTCTGTGGGGACAGCAAGTCCGGGTACGTCCACATCCGCACTCGGCACCAGAAGGACTGGCAGGCCGTGATCGACAAGACCCACGGTGGAGGAACGCTCTGGGACGACTTCATGGTTGCTTCGACCAGTGAGATCGTCTCCGACCCCTCGGCCGGCTACCCGAAGTCGGAGGGCAGCGGCAAGCTCTGCTACACCGCTCCGATCGTGATCCACGACCCGGAAACGAAGACGGTTTCCACGTACCACCCCACGGTCATCGTCTCGGAGAACCGCAAGCTCGTCATCACGTCCTTCCCCACGAAGGCCGCTCCGAACTGCACCGGCGACTGACCATCGGGCGCAAGGGGTGAGGTAGTGTTGCTCCTCACCCCTGGCGGTGATCACGAATGCGAGCAAGCATGGACACCGAGAAGTCCGAGCTGATCCTGTCGGTCGACTACGGCCAGTCCTGGCCACTTTCCGACATCTTCTGGGACGACCGGCCGGACTGGCCGAAACTGCTGCAACCAGAACTCGTAGTCCGTCTGGAGGCCTGGGCGAGCTTCTTCCGTGAGCACGCAGACGACGAGTCGGGGCTGTTCGGGTCCGAGGAGAAACGGCGCTGGTTCGACCTCGAAGCGTTCGCGCTCCGTGACGCGCTCGAGCAGCAGGTCGGCGACCGGTACGCGATCCGGATCGAGCTGTGGTTCTGAGCGGGGCAGTCCTCGGTGCCGATCGGCTCCCTCGAAGTCCTGCCGGGTGAAACGTGCCGGGAATCGCGCTGACGGGCCTTGTACCGCCCGTCCGGTGTTTGACGACTGGCGGCGACAGGCAGGCTCTCTGATACCGACCATGTCCACTCAGCGGTTCTGAGCGGACACCGGAGCTTGCGGGCCCTGCCCCTCCGCTCCTCCTGTCTCACATGACTGGTCGGTGATGTCCTCGCTGAGGGCACCGTCTGCGGAGGCCAGCGCCGGCTCTTCCTCTCGCGTTCATGGGTCGCCGGGATCGGACCGTTGGGCGCGCCGGAAGCCGTTTCCTCACGAGGAAGCCGCGCCGGGTACGGGGGTTGCGACTCCCCTGAACCACGTCCGGCACATGCGCGGTTCGTTGCCGGCCAGGCTGGTCCCCCGGGGCGAGGGGCCGGCGTTCCGGCTCACCCGAGACGCGGTCCGAGTGGATGGAGGATGCGGATCCCACCCAGATCGAACGGGAGGCTCCCCGCCAGCTGGTGGGGAGCCTCCCGTCCGTCATGGGTGGGCCCGGCGTCAGCGTCGCCGCAGGACACGCCGGAGCAGCCACACCGCGACACCACCGACGGTGAGCCAGCCCCAGTTCGCCACGAGCGGGTCGAGCCACGTGTGGTGCGTGTCCGACCGGCTGCTGCGCAGCCGCGCCGCGACCGGGTGCGTGCCCCGCTCCGCGCCGATGCCGGTCTCCCCGATGACGTCGTCCGGCCGCCCGCGGCGCGCGTCCGTCACCCCGGGCGTCGCGCCGTCGCTCCGGTCGCCGAGCACGAGCAGCATCCAGTGCGCCAGCCGGCCCTCGCTGTAGCGGCGGTAGGCAACCCGCCGGACGACACCCGCGAGACCGGCCAGCGGCTGCGCGGTGCCGAACACCGGGGTGACGTGCGCGTGTTCGATCGAGCGCTCGCGGCCGTCGCCGCCCGGCTGCTGTTCCGGCCGGACCCAGTGCGCGCCGGTGGCGGACCCGGCTTCCTTCGACAGCTTCGGGACGCTCGGCCGGTCGGCGAGGTCGAGGTCGCTCCCCCAGCCGGGGATGCGGGCGCGGAGTTCGTCCGCACTCGGCACGGCCGACGGGTGGTCGGCGACGTAGGGCATGTGGTCGGTCATCTGCTCGTCCTCTCCGCTCACGGCACGATCACCGTCTTGATGCAGTCGTCCAGCTTCGCCGAGAACAGGTGGTACCCCTCGGCGATGTCCTCGAGCGGGATCCGGTGTGTGATGACGTCGCTCGGCTTGAGGTGCCCGGCCTTGATGTGCTCGAGCAGGCGCGGCCACTGTCGCTTCACCGGCGCCTGGTTCATGTGGATGGTGACGCCCTTGTTCATCGCGTCGCCGAACTTCACCGCGTTCGGGATCGGGCCGTACGCGCCCATGGCCGAGACGGTGCCGCCCTTGCGGACGCCGTCGATGGCCCAGTTCAGCGCCACCGGCGAGCCACCCTGCAGCTTCAGCTTGGCCGAGGTGACGTGCTGCAGGAAGTTGCCGTCTGCCTCCGCACCGACCGCGTCGATGACGCTGTCGGCACCCAGGTAGTCGGTCTGCTTCTTCATCTCGACGACGACGTCGTCCACCTCGGCGAAGTTGATCGTCTCGGCGTGCGCGAAGGTGCGCGCCTTCTCGAGGCGGTACTCGAGCTGGTCGACGACGATCACGCGGCCGGCGCCCATGAACCACGCCGACTTCGCGGCGTACAGGCCGACCGGGCCGGCACCGAGCACGACGACCGTGTCGCCCTCGCGGATCGAGGCGAGCTGCGCACCGAAGTACCCCGTGCCGAGCGCGTCGGTCATCATGAGGGCGTCCTCGGGGTCGAGCCAGTCCGGGATCACCTCGGGGCCGACGTCGGCGAACGGCACGCGCACCCGCTCGGCCTGTCCGCCGTCGAAGCCGCCGGTGGTGTGCGAGTAGCCGTAGATGCCGCCGACGGCCGTGGCGTTCGCGTTGACGTTGTGGCAGTTCGTGAACAGGCCACGGGCGCAGAACCAGCAGGTCCCGCAGGAGATGTGGAACGGCACCATCACGCGGTCGCCCACGGTCAGGTTCTGCACCGACGAGCCGATCGACTCGACGACGCCGATGAACTCGTGGCCGAAGGTGTGGCCGACGCGGGTGTCCGGCATCATGCCGTGGTACAGGTGCAGGTCGGAGCCGCAGATCGCGGCCCGTTCGACGCGGACGATCGCGTCGTTCGGGTGCTCGATCCGGGGGTCGGGCTTGTCCTCGACGCGGATCCGGTAGGGCCCGCGGTAGGTCATGGCGCGCATGGTGCTCCTCTCGCTCGGGAGGCCCACGCTCACCCCCGTCCCGTGGGAGCGGACCCAGACCCGCGTTCTCCGCACATCCACGCCGCACCGGCCCACGACCGACGGGCGGCCCCGCCCCCCCGGGGGGCGGGGCGGCCCGCCCGGGGGGGGGGGGGGTTGCGGCCGTGGGCCCCGCCCCCG
>JASCOJ010000115.1 GCA_029959645.1 Microbacteriaceae bacterium PS02332
GTGCGGGCCCGCACCGCGCCTCCCGACCGTCAGGCCCACCGCCGAGCACCTGAGGACCCCGTCGTGCCCGACTCCATGACCATCACCGCCGCAACCGTCGACCCCGGCCTGCTCGACCTGCCGTGGGACCTGCCCCTGGACGCCTGGCCCGACGACACGATCGTCGCGCTGCCGAAGGGCATCTCCCGGCACCTCGTGCGCTTCGTGCACCTCAGCGGCTACGTCGTCGCGGTGAAGGAGACGAGCGCCGAACTCGCGCGCTCCGAGTACGACATGCTCCGGACCCTGCAGCGGATGGACGTGCCGTGCGTCGACCCGGTCGCGGTCATCACGAACCGCGTCGGCCGCGAGGGTGAGGAGCTCCAGCCCGTCCTCGTCACCCGGCACCTGCGCTTCTCCCTCCCCTACCGTGCGCTGTACTCGCAGACGCTGCGGCCGGACACGGCCACCCGGCTCGTGGACGCCCTCGCGCTCCTGCTCGTCCGCCTGCACGTCATCGGCTTCTACTGGGGCGACGTCTCGCTGTCGAACACGCTGTTCCGGCGCGACGCGGGCTCGTTCGCCGCGTACCTCGTCGACGCCGAGACGGGGAAGCTCTACCCCGGCGGGCTGTCGAACGGGCAGCGGGAGAACGACCTCGAGGTCGCCCGCGTGAACATCGCCGGCGAGCTGCTCGACCTGGAGGCCGGCGGCCGCCTCGACGAGAACGCCGACGCCGTCGACGTGTCGAACCGGATCGTGGCGCAGTACCGCACGCTCTGGACCGAACTCACCGGCACCGAGGAGTTCGACGCCACCGAGCGCTGGCGCATCAACGACCGCGTCGAACGCCTCAACGCCCTCGGGTTCGACATCGAGGAGCTCTCGATCCGCACGGCCGCGTCCGGCCAGCAGGTGCGCATCCAGCCGAAGGTCGTCGACGCCGGGCACCACCAGCGACGCCTCCTGCGCCTGACCGGTCTCGACGCCGAGGAGAACCAGGCCCGACGGCTGCTCAACGACCTCGACGCCTACCGGGCGCGCAACGGCCGCGAGGAGCTCGACGAGGAGATGGTCGCGCACGAGTGGGTCTCACGGGTGTTCGAGCCCGTCGTCCGGGCGATCCCGCGGGACCTCCGTGGGCGACTCGAACCCGCCGAGGTGTTCCATGAGCTGCTCGAGCACCGGTGGTTCATGTCCCAGCAGGAGGAGCGGTCGGTCTCGCTGCCTGAGGCCACGACCGCGTACATCAACGACGTGCTGCGGCACCGTCGTGACGAGCGCACGCTGATCAACCCGCCGACGTCGTCGATCACGCTCCCGGCCGACGCCGACGCCGACGAGGACGACGTCGACGACTGGCGCGCGTCGGTCTGACGCGGCCGGGCCTGCCTCCGCCGAGTGTGCATGAACTGTCGGCCAGCGGGCCCGCGGGCGACGGTTCGTGATACCTCGGCGGAACGCAGGCGGCGTGTTGCGCCACATCGCGTGCGGCGGCGGGCGAGCGGCACCCGCGCGCTGCCGGGCAGACGGGAGGCGCCGGGGGGGGGGGGGGGGGGGGGGCCCCGCGCGGGCGGGGGGGGGGGGGGGCGGGGCCCCCCCCCCCCGGGCCTCCGTGGGTCGCGGTGGTGCTCGCTACGCCGAACGGCGGCGGCGGGCGACCTCCCACAGGGTCACACTCGCGGCGATGCCCGCGTTCAACGACTCGGTGGCGCTGGAGATCGGGATCGAGACGATCGCGTCGCAGGTCTCCGTGACGAGGCGCGAGAGCCCCTTGCCCTCGGACCCGACGACGATCACGATCGGCCGGTCGGCCAGTTCGAGTCCGTCGAGTTCGACGTCGCCGTCACCGTCGAGGCCGAGCACGAAGAGCCCCATGGACTTGAGCGATTTGAGCGTCTGCGTGAGGTTCGGCGCCATCGCGACCGGGGTCCGGGCTGCGGCACCCGCCGAGGTCTTCCACGCCGACGCGGTCACCCCGACCGAACGACGCTGCGGGACGACGACGCCGTGCCCGCCGAAGGCCGCCGTCGACCGGATGATCGCTCCGAGGTTGCGGGGGTCGGTGATGCCGTCGAGGGCGACGAGCAGCGGGACCTGGTCCTTCGAGAACGCCCGCTCGACGAGGTCCTCGGCCACGGCGTACTCGTACGCCGGGACCTTGAGCGCGACACCCTGGTGCACGCTGTCGTGCCCGGTGATGCGGTCGAGCTCCGGCCGCATGATCTCCATGATCGGCACGCCGCGGTGGTTGGCGAGGGCGAGGATCTCCTTGATGCGGTCATCGACCTCGATGCGCGCGGCGATGTAGAGCGTCGTCGACGGCGTCTTCGTGCGGAGCGCCTCGAGCACGGAGTTGCGCCCGGTCACGAGCTCCGAGTCGTCGGTCTTCCGCTGCGGGGGACGACCACCGGACCGGGTCTGGGGTGCACTCGACGCGCCGTGGCGGCCTCGGGCGGCGTCGAACCGCTCCTTCGCCGCCTTGCGCTTGCCGGCGGGGTGGTACGGGCGGTCCTCGGCCTTCGGCGTCGGCTTCCGGCCCTCGAGCGCCTGGGCACCCTGACCGCCGGAGCCGACCTGCTTGTTGCCCTTGCGGCCCGTGCGGACGGCGCCCGGACGACCCTTCTTGCTCCCCGAGACGTTCTTCATGGTTCTCTCCTGTTCGGCACTGCCGTGGTCAGGCGATGCTCCAGCGTGTTCCGGACGGTGTGTCCTCGATCGTGATGCCCGCGGCCGCGAGGTCGTCGCGCACGCGGTCGGCCGTGGCGAAGTCGCGTGTGGCCCGTGCCTCGGCGCGCTCCTGCACGAGGCGCTCGACGAGTGCGGCGAGCGGTGTCGCAGCGGCGTCGTGCGCACCACCGGACCAGTGCGGCGCTCGCGGGTCGATGCCGAGCACCTCCACCATCGCAGCCACCTGATGGTACGCGGTCCCGACGGCGAGCGCATCGTCGGCGTCGAGCGCGGCGTTGCCGGCCCGGACGGTCTCGTGCAGCACGGCGAGCGCCTGCGGCACCGCGAGGTCGTCGTCCATCGCCGCGGCGAAGGCCTCCGGGACCCCGGGGGCGTCGGCGAGGGCGACCCCCTCGAGCCGCGGGGCGGCACGGCCGAGGAAGCCCTCGATGCGGTCGAGCGCGGCCTCGGCCTCGGCGAGGGACCCGGCGTGGTGGTCGATGGTCGAGCGGTAGTGCGCGGAGCCGAGGTGGTAGCGGACGACGATCGGTCGGGCCGCCGCGAGGAAGTCGGCGGCGAACACCGAGTTGCCGAGCGACTTCGACATCTTCTGCCCCTCGACGCTCACGAGGCCGTTGTGCAACCAGTACGACGCGAACGCGTCGCCCGCCGCGGTCGACTGCGCGAGCTCGTTCTCGTGGTGCGGGAACCGCAGGTCGAGCCCGCCGCCGTGGATGTCGAACGCGGGGCCGAGGTACCGCCGGGACATCGCCGAGCACTCGATGTGCCAGCCCGGACGGCCGGGGCCCCACGGGGAGTCCCACGACGCCGTGGCCGGCTCGCCCGCCTTGGCACCCTTCCAGAGCGCGAAGTCCCGTGCGTCCCGCTTGCCCCGGGGATCGGCGTCGGCGGCCTCGACCATGTCCTCACGACGCTGTCGGGTCAGGGCGCCGTACGCGTCCCAGCTGCCGGTGTCGAAGTAGACGTCGCCCGAGCCGTCCGCGGCCGGGTAGGCGTGCCCGCGGTCGACCAGGCGCGCGATGATCTCCTGCATCTCCGGGATGCTCGCGGTCGCCCGCGGCTCGTACGTCGGCGGCAGGATGCCGAGCGCGGTGTAGGCGGCGGTGAACTCGAGCTCGACGCGGTACGCCCGGGCCCACCACGGCTCGTCGGTGCCGGCGGCGAGGTCGAGCACCTTGTCGTCGATGTCCGTGACGTTGCGCACGAGCGTCACGCGGTAGCCGCGGTGGGTCAGCCATCGTCGCCAGATGTCGTAGACGAGCGCCGAACGCAGGTGCCCGATGTGTGGCGATGACTGCACCGTCGGCCCACAGACGTACATGCTCACGTGTCCGTCGACCAGGGGGACGAGGTCGACGACATCGGCGGCACGGGAGTCGTGGAGGCGTACGGTCACGCTCCCAACCCTAGAGGGAGCACCGCCGGCGCGGGGCGGCCTGTGGACGACGGGACGCCGCCCGACCAGGACCGGCCGGACGACCTGACCAGGACCGGTCAGACCGGCCCGACGAGCGCCGTCGCGATCGCCGCGAGGCCCTCACCACGACCGGTGAACCCGAGGCCGTCGGTCGTGGTGCCGGACACCGCCACGGGGGCGCCGACGACCGCGGCGAGGGCGTCCTGCATCTCCTGCCGCCGGGCACCGATCCGCGGGCGGTTGCCGATGACCTGCACGGTGACGCTCGTCGGCGCGAGGCCGGCCGCCCGGAGCAGCTCGACCGCGCCCCGGACGAAGACGTCGCCCGCCGCCCCGGCGTACGCGGGGTCGTCCGTGCCGAAGCGGCCGCCGACGTCACCGAGACCACCGGCCGAGAGCAGGGCATCGCAGACCGCGTGTGCGACCGCGTCGCCGTCGCTGTGCCCGGACAACCCTGGTTCGCCGGGGAAGTCGAGGAGCCCGACGCGGCACGGAGCGGCGGCGTCGAAGGCGTGCACGTCGACGCCGAGCCCCATGCGGACCGCGGGAGCCGCGACGCCGCCCCCGCCCCCGGCACCGGCGGCAGCAGCCCGCTCCGCGACGACCGCCTCGGCCCGCCCGAGGTCCCACCGGGTCGTGATCTTGAAGGCGTCCGCGTCGCCCGGCACCGTCCGCACCGTGCCGCCCGCCGCGGAGAACACTCCGGCGTCGTCGGTCTCGGAGCGCGCGGCCCCCGCGTAGGCCCGGCGGAGGTCGTCGACCGGGAAGCCCTGCGGCGTCTGCACACCGACGAGGGCCGAGCGGTCCACGGTCTCGACCACCACGTCGCCCGTGACGCGCTTCACGGTGTCCGTGACGGGCAGGGCCGGCACCACCCCCGCACCGCTCTCGGTGACCGCGGCGAAGACCCGCTCGAACTGCGACGCCGGCGTCAGGCAGCGTGCGGCGTCGTGCACGAGGACGGTCGTGACGGAGCCCGGCAGCGCTGCCAGGCCGGCCTCGACCGATGTGTGGCGGTCCGCGCCTCCCGGCACGACGGCGGTGTGGTCGACGGCGGCACCCGCGACGGCGGCGACCAGATCTCGGCACTCGTCGAGGCGGTCGTCCGGCGCGACGACGACGAGGAAGGTCGGCTCCGCGAGGGTCATCACGGTCCGGATCGCGCGGACGAGCATGACCTCGCCGGCGACCGGGACGAAGGCCTTCGCGGTGCCGAGGCCGAGGCGCGTCCCGGAGCCTGCTGCGACGACGACGACCGCACGGGCTGCCAGAGCTGGGCTCTGCGCCGGTGCGGTCGTCGGGGTGTCGCTGGTGGTCACCCGCGTGTCAGGACGCGAGGACCTCGTCGAGGACGGTCGATGCCTTGTCCTCGTCGGTCTTCTCTGCCAGGGCCAGCTCGGAGATGAGGATCTGCCGCGCCTTCGCGAGCATCCGCTTCTCCCCCGCGGACAGGCCGCGGTCCTGGTCGCGGCGCCAGAGGTCGCGGACGACCTCGGAGACCTTGATCACGTCGCCGGAGGCGAGCTTCTCGAGGTTCGCCTTGTACCGACGGGACCAGTTCGTGGGCTCCTCGGTGAACGGGGCCCGGAGGACCTCGAACACCTTGTCGAGCCCTTCCTTGCCGATCACGTCACGGACGCCGACCAGGTCGACGTTGTCCGCCGGCACCTCGATCGTCAGATCGCCCTGCGTCACCCGCAGCTTCAGGTAGACCTTCTCCTCACCCTTGATGACGCGCGTCTTCACTTCAGAGATGGTTGCCGCCCCGTGATGGGGGTAGACCACGGTCTCGCCGACCTCGAATTGCATGTATCAGGCTCCGTTCCGAGACACCCAGTTTACCACGAGCCCCGATCGGGTAAGGGATGCCTGACCCGCGGCCCTCCCAGGTGATCGCTAGGATGATCGACGGACCACTCGGTCCACCACCACAGCCTTCCGGAGGAACCACTTGCGAGCTCGGGTACTCGTGTCCGTCGCCGTCGCGGCGACCATCGCTCTCGGCGCGACCGGCTGCGAGTTCATCTCGCCGGCCGAGACCGCGCACATCAAGCAGGTCACCGACGGCATCGACGCCTCGACGGGCTCGATCGACGTCCGCAACGCGCTGCTCATCTCCGACACCGGGGAGGACGCACGCTTCGTGGGCACGCTCGTGAACCGCGGCGACGTCCCCCGTGTGGTGACGCTGCAGCTCGACGGCACCGACGAGACCGTCCGCGTCGCCGGCAACAGCACGGTGGTGCTCGCAGACGACGGCCAGCACGACACCGTCGACTTCGACGGGGTCACCACGAAGCCGGGCTCGCTCGTGAAGATGTACTTCTCGTACTCCGGCGCCCAGGGCGTCTCGGTGACCGTGCCGGTGCTCACCAGCGCGCAGGAGGAGTACCAGACCCTCGCACCGACCTCCACGCCGACCCCGACGTCGACGTCGACGGCCCCCTCCGAGAGCGGCACGCAGCCGACCGGCGACGCCACCGCGCCCGGGACGCAGTCCGGCTCGCAGACCGACTCCTCGGCGGGCGACGAGGGCACGAACGGCTGACCGCCGCCCCCGGCGGTACGCACAGGAGGCCCGCAGGCCGGTCCGGAGACCGGCTGCGGGCCTCCCGTGCGTCGTCGCGAAGCAGCAGGCCTCAGGCCTCGATGCGGTACCCGAGCCCGCGCACGGTGACGAGGACCTCCGGGGTGGACGGCACGCGTTCGATCTTCGAGCGGATGCGCTTGATGTGCACGTCGAGCGTCTTCGTGTCGCCGAAGTAGTCCGAGCCCCAGACACGGTCGATGAGCTGCCCGCGGGTGAGCACCCGACCGGCGTTCCGGAGCAACAGCTCGAGGAGTTCGAACTCCTTCAGCGGCATCGGCGTCTCGGACCCGTCGACGCTCACGGTGTGGCGCTCGACGTCCATCCGGATCCCGCCGACCTGCAGGACGCCGCTGTCCGCGGGGTCGTCCTCGGTGCGGCGGCGGAGCACCGCGCGCATCCGGGCGAGCAGCTCCCGGGTGGAGTACGGCTTCGTGACGTAGTCGTCGGCGCCGAGTTCGAGCCCGACGACGATGTCCACCTCCGAGTCCTTCGCCGTCAGCATGATGATCGGCACGTTCGACCGGGTGCGGATCTGCCGGCACACCTCGGTGCCGCTCAGTCCCGGCAACATCAGGTCCAGGAGGACGAGGTCCGGGTCCTCGCTGTCGAACTTCGACAGCGCGGTGACGCCGTCCGCGGCGACGGCGGTGTCGTACCCCTCGCGCTGCAGCAGGAACTCCAGGGGCTCGCTCAGGGCCGGCTCGTCGTCGACGATGAGGATCTTGGTCACGATGACTGCTCTTCCAGTTGCTCTTCGAGTGCGGTGGTCAGGTCGGGGTCGGCTTCGGGGAGCCGGATGGTGAAGGTCGAGCCCTTGCCCGGCTGCGACCAGACGCGGACGTCGCCGCCGTGGTTGCCGACGATGTGCTTCACGATCGCCAGTCCCAGGCCGGTCCCCCCGGTGGCGCGCGAACGGGCCGGGTCGACACGGTAGAACCGCTCGAAGACCCGGTCGAGGTCGTTCTCCGGGATGCCGACGCCCTGGTCGGTGACGGCGATCTCGACGAAGCCCTTGCTGCTGCGGACGCCCACGCCGACGCGGGTGTGGTCCGGGGAGTACTTCACGGCGTTCGCGATGAGGTTCGAGACGGCGACCTGGAGGAGGCCCGGGTCGCCCATCACGCGGAGCTTCGACTTCTTCGCGCGGACGAGCTCGATGTCCCGGGCACGGGCGACGACCTCGTTGCCGTCGATCGCGGCCTGCACGACCTTGTCGACGGCGGTCTCCTCGCTCGCCTCGAGAGCGTCGACGGACTGCAGCCGGGACAGCTCGATGATGTCCTTCGTCAGGGCGCCGAGCCGCTCGGACTCGCTGATCAGCTGCGCCGCGAACTTCCGGACGTGCACCGGGTCGTCCGCGGCGACGACGAGGGTCTCGGACAGCAGGCCGATCGCGCCGATCGGCGTCTTCAGCTCGTGCGAGATGTTCGCCACGAAGTCACGGCGGACCTCGTCGATGCGCCGGCTCTCGGTGTGGTCGTCGGCCGTCAGGAGCACGTACCGGTTGCCGAGCTGTGCCGCCCGGAAGCTGAGGTAGCCGATCACCTCACCGCGACCGCCGCGCGGGAGCTCGAGGTCCTCCGACCCCATCTCCCCGCTGCTCCGGACGCGGTCGACGAGCCGGAGGAGTTCGGCGTGCGCGAGCCGCCGTTTGACGACGAGACCGACCGAGAGCGCCTGCGGCGAGGCGGCCACGACCGTGTTCGACGGGTCGACCACCACGGCGGGGTTGTGCATGGTCGCGATCACCGCCGCCACCCCGTCCGGGAGGGTGCGTTCGGCCACGTCGGCTGCCCGTGCCGTGCGCTCGGCGGTGATGATCAGCACCACGACGCCCGCGCCGAACACCCCGCCGAGGAGCATCGACAGTGGCACCAGCCACGCGTTGTCCATGCCGCCAGTGTAGGGATGGTCACACCGGGTCCAGACGCCGTTCACCCTCGACGGGGGCCGGATCGCGAACCGTTCAGCGGGAGGTCACCGCCCGTTCACCTGGGCTGTCGAAACTCGTCCGGTACGCATCAGAGAGGTCTCCCCCATGCGCGAAGTGTTCCAGCAGGAGCTCCAGGACGTCCAGGAACGTCTCACCGAGATCGCCGGGCTCGTCGAGTCCGCCATCACCCGGGCCACCCAGGCCTTCGGCGACTCCGACGTCGCCCTCGCCGAGGAGGTGATCGCCGACGACGCGAAGATCGACGAGGCGGCATCGAGCCTCGACGAGGTCGCGATCGACATCCTCGCCCGCCAGGCACCCGTCGCCCGTGACCTCCGTGTCGTGGTGACCGCCCTCCGGGTCAGCTCGTCGCTCGAGCGGATGGGCGACATGGCCGAGCACATCGCGCAGCTCGCCCGACAGCGCTTCCCGGAGAAGGTCGTGCCGAAGGGCCTCCGGACCACGTTCCGGGACATGGGCGCGCACGACGTCGCCATGGCGCAGAAGCTCACCCGCCTGCTCGCGACCGAGGACATCCAGCTCGCGGAGGAGATCCGCGACGAAGACGACGCCGTCGACGAGCTGCACGCCAGCGTGTTCGACTTCGTGCTCGGCGAGGCGTGGAAGGGCGGCCCGGTCGACACCGTCGACGCCACCCTGGCCTCGCGCTACCACGAGCGGTTCGCCGACCACGCGGTCTCGATCGCGAAGAAGGTGCAGTACCTCGCCACGGGCGACTGGACGGGCGCCGCGTCGGTCACGGCCTCCCCGGCCTGACCCGCGCCGCCCCGCTCCGGCTCGTCGAGACGCCGCCGGGTCACCGGGACGCCGCCTCCCCGGCGACGTCCCGTGTGGTCGGCGGCGTTCCGCGTACCCGGCGGTGTTCCGCGGACCCGGTGGCGTCCGGCGTGCCCGATGACGTCTGGGAGGATCGGGGCATGGCCCAGGTCGCGATCATCGTCAACGGCATGCCCGGTTCCGGCAAGAGCACGGTGGGGGCCGCCCTCGCCGAGGTGCTCGGGTGCCCCTTCCTGTCGAAGGACCGGATCAAGGAGCCCCTCGCGGACGTCGCCGGCCCGATGATCCCCTCGCGTGCGCTCGGCGGCATCGCGATGGACACGCTCTGGGCGATGGCCGGCGCGGTCGAGAACGGGGTCGTCGTCGACGCCGTCCTGCTCCCGTCGCGGGACCGGGACCACCTGGAGGCCGGGCTCGCCACCGCCGGGTCCCCGCGCTCCGTCGAGGTCTGGTGCGACGTCGACCGGGCGACGGTCGAGGAACGCCTCCGTGACCGGTACGAACCCGGCACCCTGCCCGTGCGGCACGAGGTGCACGGCGACCTGGCGGAGGTCCTCGCGTTCTGGGACGAGCACGAGGCGACGGCCGGCCCGGTCGGTGTCGGCCCCGTCGTGCGCGTCGACACGGCGCACCCCTACGACGTCGGTGCCCTCGTGCAGGAGATCGCCGCGCACTTCGCCTGACGGCGGACCGCGCCGCCCGCCGGACGCGAGGAGGCCCGCCCCGGGTGGGACGGGCCTCCAGGCCGGGTGCGCCGCGCGTCGCCCGCCGGGCCGACTTCTTCGCGCCCTGCGCGGCGCCGGCCGCGGCCCCCGCAGCGGCCGCCTCGGGGTCGAGGTAGTACGCGGGCTTCGTCGGACGGAAGTCGTCGTCGAGTTCGTACACGAGCGGGATGCCCGTCGGGATGTTGAGCCCGGCGATGTCGTCGTCCGAGATGCCGTCGAGGTGCTTCACGAGCGCACGGAGCGAGTTGCCGTGCGCGGTGACGAGGACGGTCTTCCCCGCCGCGAGGTCCGTCGTGATGTCGGACTCCCAGTACGGCAGCAGCCGCTCGATCACGAGCTTCAGCGACTCCGTGCGGGGCAGCTGGTCCCCGAGGTCGGCGTAGCGACGGTCGCCGGCCTGCGACCACTCGGCGTCGTCGGCGATGGGGGGCGGCGGCACGTCGAACGAGCGACGCCACTCCATGAACTGCTCCTCGCCGTACTGCTCGAGGGTCTGCGCCTTGTCCTTGCCCTGCAGGTCGCCGTAGTGGCGCTCGTTGAGGCGCCAGTCGCGCTTCACCGGGAGCCAGGCGAGGTCCGCCTCGAGCAGGGCGATGTCCGCCGTCTGGATCGCACGGGTCAGGAGCGACGTGTAGAGGACGTCGGGGACGATGCCCGACTCGGCGATGAGCTCGCCGGCGCGCTTCGCCTCCTTCTCGCCGAGCTCGGAGAGCCGGACGTCGACCCAACCGGTGAACAGGTTCTTCTGGTTCCAGTCACTGTTGCCGTGACGCAGCAGGACGAGCGTGGAGGTCATGCTCCGAGTCTACCGAGCGGCGCTCTCCCCGTACCCTGGTCGCATGCCCGGGAACGCCTCGCCGATCGGCACCGTCACGCGCGGGACGACCGGGCACAACCGCCTCCGTCGGGTCGACCGGTGGATCGCGACGCTCCCCGTGCTGCGGCGGACCGACGACCCGCTCGTCGCCGACGTCGGCTACGGCGCGAGCCCGACGACCACGCTCGAACTGCGCGACCGGCTGGCCCGGGTCCGACCCGACGTCGAGGTCGCCGGGATCGAGATCGAACCCTCCCGGGTGGCGCTCGCGAACGCCGGGACGCGCGACGGTGTCACGTTCCGGCTCGGGGGCTTCGAGACCCCGACGCCCGGCGGCCGCCGGCCCGCCGTCATCCGGGCGTTCAACGTGCTCCGGCAGTACGACGAGTCGGCCGTGGTCGGCTCGTGGCGCATCATGCAGGACCGGCTGCAGCCGGGTGGCCAGCTGGTCGAGGGCACCTGCAACGAGGTCGGTCGCGTCGCCTCATGGGTCACGCTCGACCGGGAGGCCCCGCACACCTTCACCGTCGCGCTGCGGCTGGCGGGGCTCGACGTCCCGAGCATCGTCGCCGAACGGCTGCCGAAGGCGCTCATCCACCGGAACGTGCCCGGGGAGCGGGTGCACGCGTTCCTCCGCGACCTCGACCTCGCGTGGGCCGTCGCGGCGCCGCTCGGCACGTACGGCCCGCGGCAGCGCTGGATCGCGGCGGTGCGGGGCATGCGCGACCGGGGCTGGCCGGTGCTGCACGGGGTCGCCCGCTGGCGCCTCGGCGAGCTCAGCGTGCCGTGGGCGGCCGTCGCGCCCGCCACGCGAGCCCGAGACTCGGTCTGAGCGACAAGTCTCGCGTGCGCGAGCCCGAGACGTGTCGCTCAGGCCGAGTCTCGGGG
>JASCOJ010000116.1 GCA_029959645.1 Microbacteriaceae bacterium PS02332
GCGCGGCGGCCCACCGGTCGGCGGCGCGCACGAGCACGTAGGCGTGCGCGGCGTCCACGCCGGTGCTGGTGCCGCGGTCGGTGCGGACCTGCCAGCGGGACCAGGAGGCGGAGCGCGCCTCCGGGAGGGGGTCGCTGCCGTCGTCCCACGAGCACCAGGACCGCGCGTCCGGGCCGCTGCGGCCCTCGAGCACGACCACGGACCGGTCGGTCGGTCCGGCTGCGATCCGGACCGCGGTGGCGAGACCGGAGCAACCGCCGCCGATGATCGCGATGTCCGCGGACGCCGGGGACTCCGGAGTCACCCGGGGCCTGATGGCGCGCCGGAGGCCCGGGGCCGGACGACCGGGGGGCGGGGGGGGGGGCGGGGGGCGGGGGCCCGCCCGCCGGGGGGCGGGGGGGGGGGGCGCCCCGCCCCCCGGGGTGCTCGCGAGCACGGTGTCAGTGACGGCCAAGTCGCTCACCGGTGCCGGTGCCCTGCCCGGTGGCGGCGGTGTGCGGCGCGACCTGCGGGAGCACACCCTCGGAGCGCTTCTCCGACGAGATCCAGAGGGCCTCGGGGAGGGTGTCGACGCCGTCGCGGACGTCGACGGCGGAGCGGATCTTCGCGATTTTGTGGATCATCGACCCGAAGCCGACCTTCGCGACGATGTCCGCCGCGGAGAGGACGACCTGCATCCAGGTGATGACGGCACCGCCGTGCCCCCAGCCCTGCAGGCCGAAGACGATCGGGTACGCCATCCAGGTGATGATGAGCAGGATGCCGGCGTTGCGGAGCGTCGCGGCGGCCTCGGTGTCGGCGAGGTCCCGGCGGCCCTTCACGACCACGTAGACCACGAGGACGTAGAGGACGACCATGAAGACGCCGGAGATGACGCCCCAGAGCCAGAGCGCCCCCGTGTTCGTGCCCGAGTCGACGACGACACCACCGATGAAGCCGGTGCTGATCATCAGGAACGCGGCAGCGATGCCCACGGCGCGGAGGCGGCGGGCGGCGGCACCGGCGAGCGTCGCGACGGCGAGGAGCTCGATGACGAGCAGCGGGACGGTGACTGTCCAGTCGAAGTACCGCGGTGCCCACGACAGGATCGCGTTGGCGTTCGGGACCCACAGGTCGCCCTTGCGCTCGTAGCCCATCGCGAACTCGACGACCAGCAGGACGTAGGACAGGAAGGCGATGCCGGTGATGCACATCCCGGCGTACACGCCGGTGCGGTACCGGCCGGTCACCTCGTTCGTCGAGACCAGCGACTTCACGAAGAACGCGAAGAGCGCGAGGCCGGCGACGGAGAGTGCGTAGGCGATGATCGAGTGCTCCGCAAGCGTCAGTGACGCGTTCCAGGGAGCGAGTGCATCGGACATGGGGGTCCTTTCCGGATCAGGGGGGTCGGACGCATGCCGACGACGAACAAGTTGCTCCTGGACAAGGAACGCATTCCCAGGGGCTGCTGCGAACGGGGTACAAGGCCGTCCGTACCGTGCAAGTCCGAACGAACCAGCACGACCGAGCGGTCGTCTCACCCCTGGGGGTGGTTCTGCTTGTGACTGTGGACAGGAGCCCGATGCCGCACCGCACACGCGTGGCGCTCGTGAACGACTACGAGCTGGTCCTCCGCGGCCTCGCCGACATGCTGCAGCCCTTCGCCGGCGAGCTCGAGATCGTGCAGATGGACGCCCGCCAACGGGTCACCGTCGACGTCGACGTCGCCCTCTACGACACCTTCGCCCAGCCGGAACCGGACGACGAGGACGTCTCCCGGTTGGTGGCGAACCCACGCATCCGCACCGTCGCGGTCTTCACCTGGAAGATGGACCAGGACCTCATCGACGCCGCCGTCCGGCGCGGGGCCACCGGGTACTTCGCCAAGAGCATCAGCGGTACGGACCTCGTGGCGGGCCTCCGTCGCGTCGCCGCCGGGGAACACGTGATCGGCGAGCCACGACGACGGGTGCCGAGCGGGCCGGGCGTGGACTGGCCGGGCCGGGACGACGGCATCTCCGACCGGCAGTCCGAGATCCTCGCGCTCATCACCCAGGGCAAGAGCAACCTCGAGATCGCCCAGCTGACCCACCTCAGCGTCAACACGGTCAAGACGCACATCCGCACGCTCTACAGCAAGATCGGCGCGGTGAACCGGGTCGACGCCGTCCTCTGGGGCTCGGAGAACGGCTTCCGCCCCGACCACCGCAGCATCGACCGGTGAGTGCGGGACACTGAGCGGATGACGACCGACAACGCTCGACGACCCGGCCGGGACGTGGTCCTCGAGGCCTCCACGGTGGGACTGAGCCTCGTCGTCCGGTCGCTCGCAGCGGCGCTCGAGGTGGTGACCCTGCAGCAGTACCGGGTCCTCGTCCTGATCGTGACGCGCGGGCCGATGCGCGCCGGCGACCTCGCGGCGGAACTCGGGCTCCTGCCGTCCGGCATCACCCGGATCGTGGACCGGCTCGTGCGGGACGGGTTCGTCGCGAAGCGCGCGGGGACGCAGGACGGCCGGGAGGTCGTGGTCACCGCCGAGACACCGGCCACCGAGCTCGTCGAGCAGGTCCTCGCCGCGCGGCAGCGCGAGTTCCGCGCGGTGCTGCGGCGGATGACGCCGGAGGAACGGACCGCCGTGCGGGCGGCGGCCGCGGCGCTCACGCGCACGGTGCGGCCCGGGTCGACGCTCGACGCGGAGATCATGCTCGCCGTCGGCAGGGAGGATCCGGGCGCGCTGCCGGGGGCGTCCTGACGGACCGGTCGGAACGGACCGGGGGCGGGCCTCCCGTCCCCTCCGCTCTGCGGGGGTCAGCCGTTCCAGGCGTCGTGGGCGGCCTCGCCGAGCGCGTCCGCGGTGGCACTGCCGGTGCGCCCGCCGCTGCGCGAGTCGACGGTGAGCGTCCCACCGTGCACGGTCAGGTGCGCGGCGTCATCCGCGTACCGGCCGCGGAGGCCGATGGTGACGCTGGTGCCGTCCGGCAGCAGCCCCTCCACCCCCTGCACGAGCGCCGGTACCTCCTCGACGCTCCCGACCGTGGCGGTCACGGTCCTGTTCGTCGGGAACAGACTCGCGCTCGCCGGCAGGTACCCCTGCAACCGCGCACCGACCTGCGCCGACGCGGCGAGCGACGACGGGGTGCCCTTCACCAGCAGTCCGGCCCCGACGTCCCCGCCGGCGGTCTCCTCGTCCGACCCGACGTCGATCGACGTCACCGATGAAGCCGACGCCGCTGCGGCGAGCGCCTCGGCGACGGGGACGACGCTGCCGGGACCGGCTGCGGTGACGACGACCCAGTCCGGCTTCAGCGAGACGGCGGTCACGTCGGGCCGGTCCGCGACGACGGCGGCGAGGCGGTCCGCGGCGGCGTAGTCGTCGCCCTCCGGCGGGCTGCCGTCGCTGCCGGTGGCGTCCTTCGTGACGACGCCGCCGTCGAGGACGGCGTCCGCGTCCGGTGCCGTCCGCGCGATGACGGCGGTCGCGTCGGCGACGTCGGCGAGGTCCGCCAGGTGCAGGTGGATGCGGCCCGGGGAGACGGATGCCCCGGTCACCGTGTGCCTCGCGGTCACCTGCTCGTACGCGGCGACCTCCGCTGCCGGATCGCCGACGGCGTGGTCCTCGCCCGCCGTCCCGTCGGAGATGCTGAGGTCCGCGTCCCGCAGGCGGTCGGTGTCGGTCGGCGGGCTGTTCCACGCGTTCGCGGACACCGTCACGTCCTTCCACCCGGATGCGGCGCCGGCCCGCTGCACGGCCTCCCACCCGGCGAGGAGGTCCGCAGGCGCCCTGACGGCCAGGTCGATCTGCGCCGGGTCGGTACCGTCCGGTCCGTCGGAGCGCAGGTCACCGCCGAGCCACCGGTCGCCGCGCCGGAGCGGCTGGAGCACGGTGAGGATGCGCTCGTTCTCCGACGCGGTGCGGCCGAGGGAGAACCCGAAACCGTCCACCTCCAGGTGGCCGCGGTACGTCGTGCCCGGGCCCGAGTGTTCCACGACCCACCGGCCGACCTGGTCGGTGAGGCGCTGCAGTCGTCCGTCCGGCAGGCCGTCTTTCGCGGTGACGAACACGGAGACGGTCCCGGCGAACGGGAGGTTGTTCGTCCCGGATCCGCGGACCGACACCACGCCGTCGAGCTGCGACAGTTCCCGCTCCGCCCGGGCGGCACCGGCGGTCCCCGCGTCCACGTGCACGGAGCAGCCGGTGAGCAGCAGCGCCGCGGTGATCACCGCAGCAGCCGTCGCCGTCGATCGTCTGCGTCGTCTCCCCCAGAGCATGCCGGGAGCGTAACCCACGGCGCTCCGCCGTCAGCAGGTGTCGGAGGCCACGACGACGGCGAGTTCCCGTCCGTCGTCGGACAGCGAGGCCACGCCGCTCTCCCACCCGTCACCGTGGTGCCAGCCGGTGTCGGCGCTGAAGACCCACCAGCGGCGGCGCAGCACGTGGTCCTCGATCGTCGCGAAGTCGGCGTCGGCCGGGGCGCCCGCCAGCGCACCCATCGCCCGTGCCGCCTCAGCGCGACCCTGCGTGACGGCGCCGGGCGAACCGTGCGCGCCGCCACCGGCCGAGCCGATGAAGAGCTCCGCCCACGCCTCCGTCGGTGTCGATCGCGCGATGCTGAGCGTCGCCGGGTCCGGACCGGGGCGGAGGGCTTCGAGGCCGAGGGAGAGCAGCGCGGCGGGGACCTCCCCGGCGTCGAGCGCGTCCTCGGTGCGGACGACCTTCGCTTCGACGTGCCACCAGTGGAACGGTGTGCGGATCGCCGCCGTCCGCGCCGCGTCCTGCACCTCCGTCGACTGCTCCAGCAGGCCTCCTGTCCCGCCGCCGTCCGCGACGATCGGGATCGCTTCCGGGCGGGTGGGGCCCGGCGTCATGGAGGAGCGCAACCGTTCGGAGGCGGTGCGCTCCCACCCGGTGTCGTCGGTCTCGAACCGGCCGCGGTCGACGGGCAACCACCCGTACTCCTGCCGTCGGCGGGCACGGCTGTCGTACCAGTCCTGGACGAACCGCTCCGTCCCGGGCTGCTCACCGGCGAGGATGAGTTCCTGCAGCACGTACAACCGGAACGCGTGCGCCTCGTCCTGGAGGCCGTGGAAGGGTCCGGTGAACAGCAGCGGGAGGTCCGCGGCGCGACGCTGCAGGAACCTCGAGGCCATGCGGTGCAGTGCCCGTCGCCGCATGGTGAGCGGCATCGCCCGGAGCTCGTAGAGCTCGTCGTCGTAGGCCGCGACGGGCCACCGCGAGCCGTCGCCGCCGATCGCGGGCGTCTGCAGGAACCCGATGCGGACCGTGGCTCGGTGCCGCACCCAGGCGAGCCACCCGCCCTCGTCCATCCCGAAGTCCCGCCGTGTGTCGAGCCGGGCACCGCTGGCGGTGGAGAACGCACGTCGCCCGTCGTCGTCGAAGGCCGCCAGCACGTCGACGACCTCACGGCGCAGGCGCTTCACCTCGTCCAGTTCGGCTCCGCCGATGGCCGCGTCCAGGGTCGCCCCCGGCGCGGTGGACCAGTCCGAGCGGAGGAGCTGCCCGAGCACCGGCGTCGTGTCCGGCGTGGGGACGTCCAACCCGTGACCGAAGCGACCAGGGTCCACCGATGCCCGGGCGCGCAGCGAGAAGAGCCACGCTCGTGGCTGCATCCCCGTCTCCGAAGACGACGAGGACGTCCAGCCCGCGGCTTCGAGCGCGGCCCGGACCTGGTCGTCGTCGACACACGCGGTGACCACCCGGTCGATGTCCTTCGCGAGGTCGCGACGGTCGGACCAGCCGAGCGCGTCCACGAGGTCCCGGTATCCGGCCTCGATGGTCCTGCCGTGCTGGACGTGCGCGGGCGCGAACGCCGCCGACAGGAACCGTCCGAGCTGGCTCGTCGGGTGGATCGTCGTCATGTGTACCCCCGAGAGCACCCTGCCACGGTCGGCCCTGGGTCGCCAGCGCGACGTCAGCCGACGCGGACGTAGGGCGCGATCACTGACCGGTCCACCCGCTGCGGCTGAAGTCACCCGGACGAGCGGTGCGACGGAAGACCGCAGCGAGGGCGATGACGACGCCGAGCGCACCGACCACGATGGCAATCCACCAGATGTGCAGGACGACGAGGACGACGGCGGCGAGGACCAGGACGGCCCCGATGACCAGGGAGGTACGCATGAGTGCTCCATTCGGTGTCGGCGATTGACCTACTGTGTATGTACACCTGAACAGTAGGCCGAGGGCCGCAGCGACGCGAGGGGCATGGCGCGGTGCCGTCACCCCGCGGAGGCGTCACCCTGACGGCGGACCATGTCGGCGGAGTCACCCTCGGCACACTCGGACTCCGCCGTCACCGCGTACCCACGCGGGTCGGCGGAGAAGTCGACGGAGGTCGCCGGACCGCCGGTGCCACGGATCCCCGCGATCGGATCGGCACCGCCGCTCTGGTACCGCTCCGTGGCCAGACCCCGCTGCTTCCACAGCCGTTCGATCGCGTCGACGTCGGCGTGCGGGTCGTCCCCGGCCTGACGATCGACGATGACGACCCACGAGACGCCGTCGTCGCCGCCGACGGTCGTGCAGGGGCTGAGCCCAGGACCTCCCCGTGGCGTCCAGTCCCCGCCGAGCGCCGTCGTCGAGCGGTCGACGAAGGCGGTGACGGACTGCTCCGCCTCATCGGGCGTGACCGAGGTCGCGCTCGTCTCGTCTGATCGCACCGGCGTTCCCCCGCAGCCCGTGATGAGGAGTGCCGTCGCTGCGAGGACCGCGCTCACGGCCAGCGTCTTGGGGACCATCGTCTCCTCGTCTGCTCACACCACGGCACGGGCTGCCGGTGGGACCCGGCCGGTCGCCCTGATCGCGCTCGGCGTGCGTGGCCGGTCCCAGCGAGGTGTTCGGTCTATTCGCGGAGGCCAGTGGTGGCGCGGATGGCGGATCCCAGTACTGGCAGGCGTTCCACGGGCATCGGGGATCCATTCCACGGGCTGAATGGGCGCTCGGCGTTCAGAACGGTGCTGCCTTGGTCGAGGTCGCACGCTTGTGCCTGGAGCGGACTACCAGGCGTCGCACTTCGGACTGGTTCGCCCGGCGACGGGCACGCGGCACAATGGTTTGGTAGCGCCTCGCCACGTCATCGTCCGTGGCGTCCCGCTAGGCCCGCCTGAACGCAGCGTCGCGCGGCACGAGAGGCTCGCCCGCAAGCCAATCTGCTTCCTCTTCCTGCTCGTCGCGCCCGCCCAGAGCTTGTCTCCCGAACGAGGCCGCCTAAAAACGGGGATTTCCCGCGCAACTGGGTTACGGGGCTATGACTCCTCGTCGACGGCACTCCGGGACATGACGCACAGCCGCGCCCGAGTGTGCTCGTCCAGTGTGTGCAAGTGGACCGCCGCGGGCAGGCCCAGTGCCAACCGTGTTCATCCCACTGCGGCTGGAGGTGTCAGGTGACGGATTGCACGCGCCGGAGGTTTGGCGGATCGCTTGGCGCACGCCGACGCGGACGGGATTGGTGTCCGGGGCCCACCGGCGAGGTCCTGCGACTGTCGGTGGCGAGGACGCTTCGCTCAACGTTCGAGGATGATGCCTACGATGACGAGCCGATCTGCTTCGCTGACCGCTGCTACGAGCGAGCGCGCGTAGTGTCCGGCTGTGCCGTAGTCGAGTACGTCGACCAGCTTTCGGAAGTGCGCTCGGAACGCCTCTTCGAGCACGTTGCGCCAGTCGCTTTCGACAGCACTTCGCGCTCCCGCGAGTACAAACGGGAGTGAGGAGGGGGACATCCATTCAGAGCCGAGTATTGCTGTCAAGAATAGCGCGACATTCCGGCGGGCGTGCCCCCCGGACTCGGAGATCCGAGCGAGGTAGGCGGACATGAGGTGGGTCCACTGCTGCACAGCTTCTGCATCCTCGCACCGATGTTCAAGCGCATCTAGGGCAAGTGCGATTTTCTCCGCGACTGCATTACCGTCACTGTGGTGGATAGCAAACGCGGCACCCTTCGCCTCAAATTCATCGAGCTGCAGAGCCAGCTTGTAGGGCGCGTCCGCGAACGCGATACCGATCATCCAACCATGAATAAGGGCCGCTTCTGTGGTGTCCGCCTCTGCGGGACTAAGCGAACGACTTCGCCGGAGGTGCGCCAACACGGCAGGAGTACCGAAGGCGGGTACCCCCGCGGCGGTCGCAACGCGGCGAGCACTCACGTCGTCGCACCAAAGCGGCAGGTGCGCGTTAGCTGCCAGCGCGATAGACGCGGTCCATGGCCCGGCTAGTTCGCGTGCTTCCTCAGGCAGCACTTGCGCGCTGCCACCCGAAGACTGGCGGCTAGTGAGCCGCAGTCGGTCAAGCATCGATGAGGCGATTTGTCTCCGGTCTAGAAGAACCGAGGCGTCTGCGAGCTCGAATCGCGGACCCTGGGCGTGACTGCTCGGGAAGAACGTGCCACCGCTATCGCCGTTCAGATCCTGTACCGCACTGTTGAGGTCGACGAGTTGTTGCGTCGCCGATTTCAGGACGAAACTCCCCGCGATTTCTTCGGCGGCGGTCGGGGGTATCGTCGCCAGAGTCAACAGCGCGGAGGTGTCGATTACAACAGCGCGGTGAATGTGGGCTTCGACGGTCGCCCGCTCATCGACGTCATGCAGTTCAACGGCAAAGCGAGGGCTTTGCCTAAGGCGAATAAGGGTTGCAGCGTAGGACCGTCGTGCTACTTGGCTCGCAATGCCGATCGGCAGACTTCCGTTCGCAAGACCGGCATCAATGGCACTGGTGTCACGGGGGCCGCCCGCCAACTCGTCAAGCCGATCTAGAAGCGCGGCTGGATCATCAGTATCTACGTGGAGAGAAGTGGCGCCGGGTGCGTCCGGGAACTCCTCCTGAAAATGCTTGAGGAGCGAGGAAACGTCAACCGAATCGTGATCATCCTCGATTGGAGCAAGAACCAGCGCGCCGATCGCCAGCGTCCGTACCTGCTCGTCTGCCTCGAAGCGAAGTGCGACGGTCTGGAGTTCGCGCAAGCTGCTCATCTTGGAACCATAGAGCCGAAAGAGATACAGCCAGGCCGTCGCTTCCGCGGTATTGGACGGCACCAATGCCTTTTCCGCGTCCTGCCACGCCGCGAACGCGAGATCATCCTCACCCGCGTAAAGATGGAGTCGGATGAGTGCCCATCGGGCGCGTGACGAGCCGGGACGAGCGCGTACTGCCTCTCTGGCGAATTGAATGGCGTTGGCCCAATCCTCCTGGCCGCTCGCGCTTTCGATCTGAACGGTTATTGCCTCGTAAATACCGCCCCACGACCCGCCTCCAGCGAGTCGAGCGTTAGCGGCTGAAACAGCAGCTTCTGAGTGGCGACCGAGGCGAAGGTAGCCGCGTGCAGCGACAAGCATATCGTCCGCGCTTCCCCATTGCCGCGCGGACCGCTCGGCTACGGCGATGAATTCGTCTATCCGATCCCTCGACGCGTAGTACTGCTGAAGCGCATGAGCGACCCGCGGGTTGAGGTGTGACTCCCGTTCCGCATTGAAGAGACCGCGCGGATCATCGCTGTAGAGAGCCGCGACGAGTTCGATCTCATCCGCGACTTCGGGGTTGTTAGTTCGAAGCTGTTGAACGAAGGAGTTCACCCGCCCATGTAAGGCTTCTCTGAAACAAAGGTTTGCCTTCTCGTCCCAGTCTTCTGTGACATCGATGGCTTCTGCCCACAGCTCGGCCGCTCGCTGATCATCGAGGGCAAGTTCTGCTGTGCGCGCCTCCACCTGTAGCCGCGTTGCCCGGTCGGTCGATTCATTGCACATCTCCAGAGCTGTGGCAACATCTCCACGCTCTGCAACGAGCACGATGCTCATGTTGCGAACTACCGGCGCCTCCGCCTCGTCACGGCTCGCCTCACCTGCAGGCTCCACTTGGGACAGCGCCCAGGCTCGATCGTCGTTCGCAAGGAGAATGTTTGCGCGCATTGCATGAGCGACGGCGTCGCTGCTTGAAGCGCGCCACCTGCGTCGTGCATCTCGCAGTTCGATCGCCATCTGGGCCGCGGCGTTCAGGTCAGCTCCACGTTGGAGGGCGCCTTCGCTGGTGCCACGTCGGAGCAGGCACTCGACCGCAACAAGCGCCGCTCCGTAGTGGGAGTGCTCCCGGTATTCTTCCCGGCCCGCCTCGATAGCAGAATCGAAGTCGGATTCGTCTCGGTAAGAGCGCACTCGCAGCGCTGCCTTAAACGCTCGCTGCATTGCAGTGTCGGCCGACCACGTCGCAAGTCGCTCACGACGGGCCAACGGGGTGCTTCGAAGCAGCATTCCCTGAATCACTGGTTCGTCGATAACGTCCGACAAGTATGTCTCTTGTTCCTCCGGAGGTAGCTCGACGACTGAGATTCGGCGCGCCTTCCAGTAGGCAGTTGGGCTGGCACCAAGGCTGAGAGCGGAATCCAGAAAAACACGTGCAGCGCGACGGGTACCCGATTCGAGTGCGAGTTCCCCAAGCCAACCCTCGATAGCAGGAGACGGAGAGTACCATTCCGGTCTCTCAGCCGCCCACGCTTCAAGAACTACGCGACGGTCATGCACTTCTGCAAGTTCGTTCACCATGCGAACCACAACGCCGCCGTGCAACTCCCGCAAACGTCGTATATCCTGCTCGAGCGGCGGCATGAAGAGCCGTGCGAGGTACAGAAAAGCCTCTGGTCCACTTGCTGCACTGCGCAGACCATCGCTCAACCGGTCCATGCCCTCGGCGATTTGGACGCTTAGGCCAGCGACGGCTTCCCCGGGAGACGCGATACTCAAGTACCCGGCCTCGATGAGTCGTAGAAGATCGATAGCCTGTTCGGTTCCTGCAAGCCGCCTCGTTTGTACGCGTTCAACAAGGCGTCCTGCTTCAGCGCGAGAATTCGAGTCCTTCGCCTTCAACAGGCGACGAATCTTCCCGTCGGCTAGCGCTCTTCGAAGCTGCAGCACTTTCAGTGGCGTGCCCTGCGCCTTCGCGTGCGAGACGACGAATAGCGCACATCGGAAGTGTGGCGCAACCTTCGGCAGCAGGAGCTTGAATACGCTCGAAATGACTGACCCTGCCGGCTTTGCGGCCGCTGTCGGATCCATGGGTCCCCCTGATGCTCGATCGCAGCCATCATACCTGTGGCATGTGACGTTCTGCGAGGGCGATCCAGGGGATCGCGATTCGGCCGACTCTACAAAGCTAGAGCGCCGATAACGCTCATTCGGTCAACCGGACAGTGGCCGCATGCACAGGGTCCAGCGCGCCCACACCGGCAATCGGGTTCATCGAGCGTGGGACGGTTCGAGGCGCAGCCTTTCCCGGTCCGTCGTTGGCGGTTACTCGTGGACGCGGGTGCTGAGGACGACGCGCTCGTCTTGGTCGAGATCCCAGAGCATGGTCGCGGTATGACCTGCGGCTTGCTCGTAGGCGAGGAGGAGGACCGCGTCGGCGGCGGTGCGGCACCAGCGCATAGACGACTGGGCGAAGATCGGGTCGTTTGGGTCAGGTAGGGCGGGGTCGCTCTCGAAGCGGTCTCGCTGCTCCCGGAGGATCCGGGGGCTCGTGGTGCCGGTGAGCCACAGCATGTCAGCGAGATGCTGCGTCAGGGTGATGGGCAGCGACCTGCCGGCCGCGGGTGGATCCTTCAACTGAGTGCGCTCGACGCGGGACGTCGCAAGCTGGCGATCTCTGGTCGATCTCACCGCCATTGGAACCGAGGTCGGTGCAGCAGCTGGAGGATCACCACAAGAGCAGACGTCTCCTCCTTTCAATCTTGCACTCTCAGCTGGAGGAACCAGGACCGGGCCGTAACGCTTCGCCGGCATGACGAAGCGCCGCTCACCAATGGTGAGCGG
>JASCOJ010000117.1 GCA_029959645.1 Microbacteriaceae bacterium PS02332
GTCGACGTGCTCGGCGAGCAGCAGGTCGTGCGCGGTGACGGCCGCCACCGCGACCTTGGCCTGGGTCGCGTTCTCGAACGCGACGACGCCGAGTCCCGTCGCGGTCGACCAGCGCATGTGCGCCGAGAAGCCCGGGTAGCCGCCGGAGTGCGACACGACCGGGCCGATCCGGTCGTCGTGCTCCACGAAGAGCCCGAGGCCGTACCCGCCAGGGCGCTCGGGAGCTCCGGCGACGAGCGGGCCGGGCACGAACCGCGCGAGCTGCTGCATGCTCCGTCGGGCGGCCGGGTCGAGCACCGGGTCGACGGCGGCGGTGTCCCGCCCGGGGTCGGACGCCGCGGCGAGCCAGGTCCCCCAGCGCGCGAGGTCGCGGACCGTCGAGAACAGGCCGCCGATGGGGGAGAACGCCCCGGGGCCGGTCAGGGGCAGGCGCTCCCACCCGTCGTCGTCGCGACGCTGCCCCTGCACGACGTACCCGCTGGCGGCGTCGGCGGCGAACACGGTCGCTCCGAGGCCCAGCGGCCCGAGGACCCGGTCCGTCGCCGCCTGTGGGTACGGCGTCCCGGTCAGCACCGCCACCACCCGCCCGAGCAGGGCGTAGCCGGTGTTCGAGTACGCGAACCGGGTGCCCGGCACCGAGTCGAAGAGCAGGCCGGCATGCAGCACGTCGTCCAGCTCGTCGTCCGCGATCGACTCCTGGCGGTCGGCCCACGGGTCGTCG
This sequence comes from Microbacteriaceae bacterium PS02332, assembly GCA_029959645.1. GTDB lineage: Bacteria > Actinomycetota > Actinomycetes > Actinomycetales > Microbacteriaceae > Curtobacterium. Next base: position 722 of record JASCOJ010000117.1, read on the forward strand.
GTCGGGAACCCCGCGGACATCGTCAGGAGCATCCGGAGCGTCGGGACGGGTGCGTCCGCGGTGGGGAGCTGCACCGCGGAGAACGCCGGGACGAAGTCGGTCACGGGCGCGTCGAGGTGCACGCGGCCCTCGGCGACCAGGGTCAGGAGGGTCGCGGCCGTGACGCTCTTCGTGCACGACGCGATCCGGTACACCGTGTCCGCGTCCGGAGCCCGCCCGTCGCCGCGGTCACCGTGTCCGCCGGAGGCGACGAGGCCGGAGCGGTCGAAGACGCCCCAGACGCTGCTCGGCGCGGTGCCGTCGGCCACCCGCCGGCGGTGCAGGTCGTCGATCTGCGCGAGCACCGCCTCGGACACCTCCGTCACGTGCGTCGCATCTCCTCGTAGGCGGCGAGGGCGCGCTGCCGCGAGGCCTTCAGGTCGACCATCGGTTCCGGCCGGTCCTCGTCGGCGGGGACCCACTGCCGGACGTACTCACGGTGCGGGTCGAACCGCTCGAGCTGGCGGTCCGGGTTGAAGACGCGGAAGTACGGTGCCGCGTCGAAGCCGGAGCCGGCGACCCACTGCCAGTTCGCCGCGTTGTTCGCCGCATCGGCGTCCACGAGGGTGTCCCAGAACCACTGCTCGCCGATCCGCCAGTCGACGAGCATGTTCTTCACGAGGAAGCTCGCCGTCGCCAGGCGGACACGGTTGTGCATCGCGCCGGTGTGCCACAGCTCGCGCATCCCGGCGTCGACCAGGTCCACCCCGGTGGTGCCGGCGCGCCACCGGTCCAGCTCGGCGTCCGACACGTCACGCCACGGGAAGGCGTCGAACTCACGGCGCACGTTGACGCGTGCGATGTCGTCGCAGTGGAAGTACTCGTTCCAGTTGAACTCGCGCCAGGCGAGCTGCCGGAGGAACGCCGGGACCATCCGCCGCTGCTCGGGCTCGAGCTGCCCGTGCAGGCGGTGCCACACCTGGTACGGGCTGATCTCGCCCCAGCGCAGGTGCGGCGACAGGCTGCTCGTCGAGGCCTGCGCCGGCTCGTCCCGCTGGTCGTAGTCGGCGAGGGCCTCGTCTATGAACCGCTCGAGGCGGTCGTGTGCGCCGTGCTCGCCCGGCTCCCAGGCGTCGCGCATCCCGCCGGCCCAGTCCGGCTGCGTCGGCAGGAAGCCCCAGTCGTCGAGGGCGTCGCTGCGGACGCCCGCGGGCGGTGCCGGCACCGCGCCCGGCTGGGGCAGCGGCTGCCGCGGTTCCGGCATCGCCTGGACGGCGTTCCAGAACGGGGTGAAGACCTTGAACGCCGTGCCCTGGCCGGTGAGGACCGTCCACGGCTCCCAGAGCAGGTTGGCCGCCGCGCTGTGCGCCTCGATGTCGCGGTCCTTGAGGGACGCCTTGATGCCGGCGTCGATCTCGCGTTCGACCTTGCCGTAGCGGCGGTTCCAGAACACGGCGTCGGCGTCCGCCTCGGCGACGACGGCGTCGACGACCTCGGCGGCGGGCCCGCGCCGCAGGACGAGGGCCGAGCCCCGGTGCCGCAGCTCGGCGTCCAAGGACGCGAGCGAGCCGTGCAGCCACCACTTCGCCGCGGCGCCGAACGGCCGGATGCCCTCGCTCTCCTCGTCGAGCACGTAGAGCACGGTGACGGGACCACCGAGGTCGAGCGCGGCACGGAGGGCCGGGTTGTCGGCGAGCCGCAGGTCGTCGCGCAGCCAGACGACGGCGCCGCTCATGCCGACACCGCCCGGGCTGCCGTCCCGGCCGGCCGGTGTCGGGCGGGGTCGGCGGCGGCGACGCGGAGCTTCGTGCAGAGCTCGGTGAGCGTGCGGAGTTCGGCGTCGTCGAGCCCGGCACCGACCTGCTCGGCGATGGTCGTGGCGTGCTGCACGGCGACCGACCGGTAGACGTCGAACCCGAGCGGGGTGAGGGCGACGATCACGCCACGGGCGTCCGTGGGGTCGGGCTGCTTCTCGACGACGCCCTTCGCGGCGAGCCGGTCCACGAGCCGACTGACGCTCGGCTGGGTGAGCAGCAGGTGGCCGGTGAGGTCGCGCATCCGGCACCGGCGTCCGGGCTGCGTGGACAGGTTGAAGCAGACGTCGTACTCGTTGAACGAGATGGCCGCTGACGGGAACTCGGCGTTGAGGGTGCGCATCACCGTGACCTGTGCGCGGAAGAGGGCCTCCCAGGCGGCGACGGCGACGGCCTTCTCGCTGCGCTGCGGGACGTCGCCGTGCGGATCGCCGTCGGACTGGTGCTCGATTCGGCGCGGATCGGTCACGGTCGCGCTCCTTCCGTCGGGTGGACCACCACACTACCGACGGGTACGGACAACGGACTGCGGGCCGGCCGTCCTGGTGGACGACCGGCCCGCTCCCTTGCACCAAGAGTGTCCTGCAATCACATTCCACAGTCACCGCCACAGCAAACGCTGACTGCACGTCCGACTGTATAACGAACCGGTAACGCCAGGGAAGGCGTTGCGACGGTCAGTTCCTGCGAGTTCGCCGAACGCAGCTGGAGCGACCGGTCAGAACACGTCGGGCGACGGCGTGGAGGCGTACCGGACGGCCACGTCGGCGTGCCGGTCGAACCGGTAGCCGACCCCGCGGACCGTGCGGACGATCTCCTCGAACGCACCGAGCTTCGAGCGCAGCCGGCGCACGTGCACGTCGATCGTGCGCTCGTTCGGGGTCTCGTCCTCGTCGTCCGACCAGAGCCCCTCGATGATCGCCTGCCGGTCGACGGTCCGCCCCTCGCGGAGGACGAGGAACTGCAGGAGCTCGAACTCCTTGTACGTGAGCGGCGCGGCCTCCCCGTCGAGGGTGACGCGCTTGCGCGAGATGTCGATGACGACGCCCGTCTCGTTCCGCTCGGGCTCGACGACCTGCTTGCGGGCGGCCACGGCGGAGCGGTCCTGCAGGGCGAGCCGGACGACGTCGACGTCCCGGCCACCCGACCCCTCGGGCGCGACGGCGACCGCGGCGTAGGTCTCCGCGGACGGCACGAGCTGCGCCGTCAGGGCCCTGAGCTGTTCGACGACCGCGGCGAGCGTCGTGCCCGCGGCGGCGGCGGCGGCCTCGTCGAGACCGACGTAGAGAGCGAAGCCGCGGGCCTCGGTGCCGTCCGGGAGGGCCCGGTTGCGGGGCGCGCCGACCGCCGGGCTCGTCGGCACGGCGGAGCGGGGGTCGACCGGTCGGACCGGCTGCTGCGCGGTCGGGCGGAGCGGACGGATCGGGGTGACCCCGCCGAGGTCGGTCGACGCGGGGACGGCGGCGCGGAACGCGGTGGCCCGGGTCGCAGCGCCACGGGGAGCGGCGGTGGCGGGTGGGGTGATGGTGAGCGACATGGTGCGGTCTCCGGGGGTGTGGCTGCGCACCGTGGTGGTGCTGCTGCCGGTGTCGAATGCGTCGTCCCGGATCCGGCGGTGCGCCGAGGTGCCCTGGCTCCCGAGCGGGAGTGCGGTCCGTGCGGGACCGGGGCTGATCCGGAGGAACGGTGTCCGACCGCGGGACGCCGGCGGTGCGTCGTCGATGCGGTCGTCACCCGGGGATCACGCGCGCGCGACGAGGGTGGTGTCGCGGGGGATCCGGCTGGAACGGGTACCGGTCAGGCACACATTCGACAACGCATGAGCGCAGCAGCCGGCATCATCGTGCCGGCGGTCCCCGTGGCCTCGTGGAGGGCTCGGACGGACAGGGTTGCGTTCATGGCACGAGTATGGGTGGGATACCAACGACGTGTCAACCGTCCGCACGGACGGTGACGGCAGCGGACAGTCCGGCCACACGACGGACGGGAGGCCCCCCGATGTCTGCGGGCGGGCCTCCCGTCCGGAGGTGCTGCGGTGCTACTCGGCCAGGCCGTACAGGCGGTCGCCGGCGTCGCCGAGACCGGGCACGATGTAGCCCTTCTCGTCGAGGCGCTCGTCGAGCGCGCCGAGGACGATCGTGACGTCGCGGTCGCCGACGGCCTCCTCGAGGGCCGCGAGGCCCTCGGGCGCACCGAGGATGCAGACGCAGGTGACGTCGACGGCACCGCGCTCGAACAGGAAGTCGATCGCCGCGGCGAGCGTCCCGCCGGTGGCGAGCATCGGGTCGAGCACGAAGCACTGCCGGTTCGACAGGTCGTCGGGCAGGCGCTCGGCGTAGGTCTGTGGCTCGAGGGTCTCCTCGTTCCGGGCCATGCCGAGGAAGCCGACCTCGGCCGTGGGGACGAGCTTGACCATGCCCTCGAGCATGCCCAGGCCCGCGCGGAGGATCGGGACGACGAGCGGACGGGGCTTCGCGATCGCGATGCCCATGGTGTGCGCCACCGGGGTGTCGATCGGGACGGCCGTCACCCGGACGTTGCGCGTCGCCTCGTACGCGAGGAGCGTGACGAGCTCCTCGGTGAGGGCGCGGAACGTGGGGGAGGGGGTCGTCCGGTCGCGGAGCACCGAGAGCTTGTGGGTGATGAGCGGGTGGTCGGCGACGTGGACTCGCATAGGGTCGAGCGTAGCGTGCCGCACCCCGACCGGCGGTCGCTGCCCTCGTCGGCGTCGGGTCGGAGGACACGTGGAACACCCCGCCGGGCGGCCGTTCGTCGCCGCCATGGAGCGCGCACTCGACGAGGCCCGGGCGTGCCTCGTCACCGGGGACGTCCCGGTCGGCGCCGTGGTGCTGGACCGGACGGGTGCGGTCGTCGCGGTGGGCCGGAACGAACGGGAGGCCCGCCAGGACCCGACCGCGCACGCCGAGGTGCTCGCGCTCCGTGCCGCCGCGGCCGTCACCGGCGACCGGCACCTCGCCGAGCACACGCTCGTCGTCACGCTCGAGCCGTGCCCGATGTGCGCCGGGGCGGTCCTGGCCGCGCGGGTGCCGCGCCTCGTGTTCGGCGCGTGGGACCCGAAGGCCGGGGCGAGCGGCAGCGTGTACGACATCGCCCGCGATCGGCGCCTCCCGCACCGGACCGAGGTCGTCGCGGGGGTGCTCGAGGCGCCGTGCGCGGCGCTCCTCGACGACTTCTTCGCCGAGCGGCGCTGACGGGGCTCCCGCCGATCGGTCGGGTTCGCTCAGTCGGCGGCGCGGAGGACGATCGCCTCGGTGGAGGGGTGCGGACCGTCGCGGAGGACGTCCGGTTCGACGTAGATCACCCGGGCGATCGGAACCGCGGCGCGCACCCGTCGTTCGACGACGTCGATGCCGGCGGCGACGTCGCCGAGCCGTCGGTCGCCGTCGACCGCGACCTTCACGCCCACCATCAGCTCGTCGGGGCCGAGGTACAGGGTCTTGAGGTGGATGACGGACTCGACCTCGGGGCCGTCGAGCACGGCTGCCCGGATCCGGGCGACGTCACCGGGGGAGGCGCCCTCCCCGACGAGCAGGCTCTTCGTCTCGACGCCGAGCACGAGTGCCACGGCGATGAGGAGCACCGCGATGAGCACGGTGCCGATCGCGTCGAACACCCCGTTGCCGGTGATCGCGGTCAATACGACGCCGAACAGCGCGAAGACGAGGCCGGTGAGCGCCGCGGTGTCCTCGAGCATCACGACCGGCAGCTCCGGTGCCTTCGCCCGGCGGACGAACTGCACCCACGACTGGTCGCCCTTCTGCGGTGCAGCCTCCTTCAGGGCGGTGCGGAGCGAGAAGCCCTCGAGGCCGATCGCGATGACCAGCACGAGCACCGGGAGCCACCAGTTCTCCAGCGGGTGCGGGTGCCGGAACTTCTCGATGCCCTCGTACAGGGAGAACACGCCGCCGACCGAGAACAGCACGATCGAGACGACGAAGGCGTACACGTAGCGCTCGCGGCCGTGGCCGAACGGGTGCTCCTCGTCGGCGGCCTTCCGGGCGCGACGGCCGCCGAGCAGGAGCAGCAGCTGGTTCGCCGAGTCGGCCAGGGAGTGCACGCCCTCGGCCAGCATCGACGCCGAGCCGCTGATCGCCGCCGCGACGAACTTGACGATCGCGATGCCGATGTTGGCACCGAGTGCCGCGACGATCGCCTTCGTCCCTCCGGAAGCGCTCATGTGGTTGTCCGACCCCTTCTCGTACCGACCTGGTCAACGATCCTAGGCCGGAGGCGCCGGTAGGGTCGGGGCCCATGACGATCGAACTGCCCCGCACCGCGATGCTCGGTGTCGGCTCCATGTCCGGCGCGGTCCTGCAGGGTCTGCTCGCCGCGGGGCTCGACCCCGCGTCCGTCGCCGTCACGACCCGGTCGGAGTCGTCCGCCGCGCGGCACCGCGCCGCCGGGCTGTCCGCCGTCGCGACGGAGACCGACCCGGACGCCAACCGCGCCGCCGTCCGGGGCGCCGGCGTCGTCGTCCTCGGGGTGAAGCCGTTCGGCATCGTGGACCTGCTCGACGAGGTCGCCGCCGACCTCGGACCCGGCGCGGTCGTCGTGAGCGTCGCCGTCGGCGTGACCACCGCGACGATGGAGGCACACGTGCCGGCCGGCGTGCGCGTCGTCCGCGCGCTGCCGAACACGCCCATCGGGATCGGCCTCGGCGTGACCGGGATCAGCGCCGGGGCCTCCGCCGACGCGGACGCGGTGGCCCTGGCCTCCCGGGTGTTCGCCGTGTCGGGGTCCGTGGTCGACGTGCCGGAGTCGCAGCTCGACGCCCTGTCCGCCGTGTCGGGGTCCGGCCCCGCCTACGTCTTCCTGCTCGTCGAGCAGTGGCAGCAGGCGGCCGAGGCCCTCGGCTTCGACGCCGAGCAGGCCCGGACGATGGTGCAGGGCACGCTCCGCGGCGCGGTGGAACTGCTCGCGGGTTCCGGCCGCGAGCCCGCCGACCTCCGCCGCGCGGTCACGAGCCCCAAGGGCACGACGGAGCGTGCGATCGCGGTGCTCCAGGAGGCGGACCTCGCCGGCACGCTCGAGCGCGCGGCACACGCGGCGATCGCCAGGGCCGAGGAGCTCTCCCGGCTCTGACGCGCCGGGCCTACTCGAGTGCGGCGAACCGCTCGAGGTCGGTCTCCGTGCCCGAGACGATGATGACGTCGTCCTCGCCGATGACGCTGTCCGGGGTCGCGGGCACGAAGGCCTGGCCGGGCGGCTTGATGCCGAGGACGGTGAGGCCGTACCGCGTCCGGATGACGGTCGTGCCGAGGTCGCGCCCACGGACGGCCCGCGGCGGGAACATCTTCACCACGGCGAAGTCGTCGTCGAACTCGATGAAGTCGAGCATCCGGCCGGAGACCAGGTGCGCCGTCCGTTCGCCGGCCTCGCGCTCCGGGTAGACGACGTGGTTGGCACCGATCCGGGACAGGATGGTGCCGTGCGACCGGCTGATCGCCTTCGACCAGATCTGCGGGATGCCGAGGTCCACCAGGTTCGCGGTGATGAGCACGCTCGACTCCAGGTCGGAGCCGATGCCGACCACCGCGATGGCGAAGTCCTGCGCGCCGATCTGTCGGAGCGCGTCCATGTCGGTGGCGTCTGCCTGCACCGCGTGCGTGACCCGGTCGGACCACTTCTGCACCAGGGCGGCGTCGGTGTCGACGACGAGCACCTCGCGGCCCTGCCGTTCCAGCTGACCGGCGGTGGCGGCGCCGAAGCGACCGAGGCCGATGACGAGGACCGGGGCGTCGTGGCGCACGCTCCCCGACGACGGGCGGGGTGAGCGGTGTCGGTCAGCCAACGATCGGCCTCTCCTCGGGTCGTGCGAACAGTTGTCGGCTCTGGCTCGCGGCCAGCGCCGCGGCGATCGTCACTGTACCGACCCGGCCGAGGAACATCGTGGCGGCGAGCACGTACTTGCCCGACTCCGGCAGCTCCGCGGAGACCCCGGACGACAGGCCGCACGTCGCGAAGGCCGAGATCACCTCGAAGAGGACGCGGTCGAGCGGTTCCTCGGTGATCTGGAGGAGCACCACCGTCGCGACCGCGACGATCGTCGACCCCCAGAGCACGATCGCGACGCCGACGCGGAGGACGTCGCCGGGGATCTTCCGGCCGAACGCCTCCATGGCCTCGCGCCCCCGGGCCTCCGCGACGGCCGCCAGGAAGAGCACCGCGAGCGTCGTGACCTTGATCCCGCCCGCGGTGGAGGCGGAGCCGCCGCCGATGAACATGAGCATGTCCGTGACCAGGAGACTCGAGCCGTGCAGCTGGTCGAAGTCGACCAGCGAGAAGCCGCCGGACCGCGTCATCGTCGACAGGAAGAGCGCCTGGAACGCAGTGCGTCCGGCGCCCTCGCGGCCGAAGGTCGCCGGGTTCGACGCCTCGAGCGCGATGTAGGCCACGGCGCCGCCGACGAGCAGGACGGCACTCGTGACGAGCGTGAGCTTGACGTGGATGGGCCAGCGCCGCGGCGACCGCAGCTGCTTCGTGAGGGTGCGGATGACGGGGAAGCCGATCGACCCGGCGACGACGCCGACCATGAGCAGCGAGAGGAACCAGTAGTCGTGGGCGAAGGGGACGAGGCCCTCGGCGTTCGGCGAGAACCCCGTGTTCGTGAACGCCATCGCCGCGTAGTAGAAGGAGTCGCCCACCGCGGGCCAGAACGGGATCCCGGCCGCGAGGACGCTCGGCAGCAGGAGCAGCCCCAGCGCGACCTCGATCGTCAGCGTGCTCACCGCGACGGTCAGCAGGAGGGTGCCGACGTCGCCGAGCCGGACCGCCTGACCCTCGGGCACGGCGCCGTGGTGGGTCCGGAGCGGGTTGGAGTCACCGGCGGCGATGAGCTTCGCGCGCAGACCCAGCCGCCGGGTCACGACGAGCCCGAGGATGGAGGCGAAGGTCAGGACGCCCAGGGCGCCGATCTGCGTGCCGATCACCACGACCGTCTTGCCGAACACCGACCAGTGCGTCGCCATGTCGACGGTCGCCAGGCCGGTGACGCACACCACGCTCGCCGCGGTGAACAGCGCGTCGGAGAAGTGCGTCGTCGTGCCGTCCGCCGAGGCCATCGGGGTCATGAAGAGCCCGGTGAAGAGGAACACCAGCACGACGAACACCGCGATCGCCAGGCGGGAGGGGGAGGACCGGGCGATCGCCGCGAACCGGTTCGGCCGTCGCCGTGCCACGGGGGCCGCTGCCGGGAGCAGGTCGTGCCGGTCGAGCATCGTGTGCCTCCGGGGGCGTGGGGCGGTCGGTCCGTCATGGTACATGCGTGCGGCGGCGGCTAGCCTTGCCGCATGCCCGACATCTTCAGCGTCGTCGCGGACCGGACGCGGCGGGACCTGCTCGGCGCACTCCTCGACGCGTACGGCTCGGACAGCACCGGTGGTGAGCTCAGCGTCGGACAGCTCGTCGTGCGGCTCGGGGTCAGTCAGCCGACGGTGTCGAAGCACCTCCGGGTCCTCCGCGAGATCGGCCTCGTCACCAGCCGGGAGGAGGGGCAGCACCGCTACTACCGCCTCGACCCGGAGCCGTTGCTCGGCCTCGAGGAGTGGGTGACGCCCTTCACCGGCGCGGTCGACGCCGACGGCAGGCTGGCGACGACGTCCTGGACGCCGGACGGCCAGCCGGTGTCCGTGCGACGCAGCGGCACCCCGGGGAAGGGCGCGGTCGAGGTCGGCACCGAACTCGGCCGCGTGATGGCCGAGGCGTCGTTCCGGGCCACCGCCGCGTTCACGGGGGCGCAGCAGGGCTGGGAGCGGGTCGTCGACCGCAGCCGACGGCGGTTCACGAAGCCGCAGGACGAGGACTGAACGTCTGCTGGACACCGGGGAGCGCGCGCCCCTACAGTGACCAGGGACCACACAGGTCACACCGACGAGCCACCCGAAGGCGGACCATGACCGGCAGTTTCGACGACGTGCGCTTCCTCACCGTCGCGGAGGTCGCCGAGATGATGCGCGTCTCGAAGATGACCGTGTACCGCATGGTGCACGCGGGTGAACTGCCCGCGATCCGCTTCGGACGGTCGTTCCGGGTGCCGGAGTCGGCGGTCGCCGAGGTCCTCCGCGGCGGCATCGCCGACGTCGGCTGACACCGCCACACGCCGTCCGTTCGACATCGCAGCAGCGCTCCGGTAGGATCGGCCAGGTTGATTTTCCGCGGCTTCATCGGCCCGGTGTCCGTACATCACCATCAGTCCGAGCGAGGTCCACATGGGTTCTGTCATCAAGAAGCGTCGCAAGCGCATGGCGAAGAAGAAGCACCGCAAGCTCCTTCGCAAGACGCGCCACCAGCGTCGCAACAAGAAGTAAGTCACCGCGACTTGCCGCCGAAGCCCCGGTTCGCCGGGGCTTTCGCATGTCCGGGGCACATCGGGTGACACCGGAGTGCATCGACGAGCGCGGCTACCCTGGGGGGATGCCAGCCGTGATGCTCCTGACCAAGCCCGGATGCCACCTCTGCGACGAGGCCCGGCCGATCGTCGAGTCCGTCGTCGCCGCCCACCCCGGCGTCACGCTGACCGAGCGGTCCATCCTCGACGACGACGCCCTGCGCGAGGAGTACGCCGAGGACATCCCGGTGGTCCTCGTCGACGGCCGGGTGCACAGCACCTGGCACGTCGACGCCGACCGACTCGCCGCCGCGATCGCGAAGGCCGGGGTCACCGCATGATCCACCACGTCGTCTCCTGGACCGTGCGCGAGGACCTCGACCGCGCTCCGACCGTCGCCCGCATCCGCGAGCTGCTCGTCGGGCTCGTCGGGACGATCGACACCATCCGGTCACTCGAGGTGGTCGACAACGTGGCCTACCCCGGGAAGAACCAGGACGTCGCCGTCGTGGCGACCTTCGACGACGTGGCCGGGCTCGACGCGTACGTCGTGCACCCGGAGCACCAGGCGGCCGCCGCGGAGATCCGCGAGCTCGTCACCGGGCGGGCCGCCATCGACTGGCAGGACTGAGCGGGAGGCCCGCCGGACGCACGCCGCCTGCCGGGCGCACGCCGCCTGCCGGGCGCACGCCGCCTGCCGGGCGCACGCCGCCCGCCGGGCGCACGCCGCGCCTCCCGTCCGACGCACGACGGGGGGCCCCCCCCGGGGGGGGGGGCGGGGGGGGGGGTGGGCGGGGGGGCGGGGGGGGGGCG
>JASCOJ010000118.1 GCA_029959645.1 Microbacteriaceae bacterium PS02332
GGGGCCGGGCGCGTCACGACGCCCGCCGTGGGGTGGGGGGGGCCGGCCGCGCCCGGGGGGCGAGCGGACGGCCCTGGTGCGTCATCGACGCGAGGTGGGGACCGAACCGGTCATCGGTCCGGTGAAGGACCCGGCCTCGGCCGCCGCCATGCCGGCCTCGGCCTCGAGCTGCGCCTCGGCCGAGATGTCCGCCTGCTCCTGCAGGGCGGAGCGCTGCCGCAGCGGCGGGACCTTGAAGAACCAGCTCAGGACGAACGCGAGCAGGATCACGCCGAGTCCGACCCAGTAGATCGTCACCGACGAGGCGTTGAAGCCGCTCATGAACGGGCGGGTCAGGCGCGCGTCGGCACCGGTGAGGAACGAGGTGTCGTTCGTCGCCGAAGCGCCGGAGTCGTCGTCCGCCCCCGCGTCGATCTTCGCCGCGAGGTCCGGGACGACCCGGTCGACCCAGTACGTGCGCTGTCCCCGGTCCGTCCAGTCGACGGCCAGCTGTCCGTCCACGACGCTGGCGTGTGCCTGCTCGGCGGCGGCGGACAGCGCCTGCGTCTCGGCCTGCGGGGTGGCGTCGGCCACCTGCTGGGCGATGACGGTCGCGGCGGCGGCGGCCGGGATCGTCCCGGCGGCCACGCGCGTCTGCACCGCGGCGGTGACCTGCTCTGTGACGGCCTGGTCGGCGGCCTGCTTCGCGGCCGCGGTCCCGCGGTCGAGGCCGGAGTCGATGCTGTCCTGCACCGGGCCGACGATCGGGTCCCAGATCTGGTCCATGACGCCCTGGTTCGCCTTCGCGCCGGCGACGGTCGGGTCGAGCGCCGCGTCGAGTGCGGACGTCAGGTCGGCCTTGTCCGCCGTCGCGTGCACGATGTTGGCGGGCATCACCGAGAACAGGATCGACAGGAGCACGGCGGTGCCGAGCGTGCCGCCGATCTGGCGGAAGAAGGTCGCCGAACTCGTGGCGACGCCCATGTCCCGGGCCTCGACCGACCCCTGCGACGCGAGGGTCAGGGACTGCATGACCGACCCGAGTCCGAGACCGATGAGGAACATGCCGATCATGAGGAACCAGAGCGGCTTGTCGATCGACATGAACGTGAGGACGACGTAGCCGGCCGAGACCAGCGCGGTGCCGATCACCGGGAAGACGCGGTACCGGCCGACGCGGGCGACGATCTGCCCCGACGTGATCGAGGCGATCATCAGGCCGCCGACGAGGGGCAGCGTGGCGAAACCGGACTCGGTCGGGGTCAGGCCGACGACGATCTGCAGGTACAGCGGGATGGTCAGCATGGCGCCGAACATCGCGAAGCCGACGAGGAAGCCGATGACGGTCGCCATCGAGAAGGTGCCCGAGCGGAACAGCTTCAGCGGGATGATCGCCGCGTCGCCCATCCGCGACTCGATGACCAGCAGGGCGACGAGCCCGACGACGCCGATGACGTAGCAGGCGAGTGCGGCGGGGGAGCCCCAGCCCCAGGTGCGACCCTGCTCGGCGACGAGCAGCAGCGGCACGAGCGTCACGATGATCGCGGTGGCGCCCCACCAGTCGACGACCGGCTTGTCGGCCTTGTCGTGCACCTTCGGCAGGTGCAGGAACACGATCACCATGGCGAGCGCGGCGATGCCGATCGGCACGTTGATGAGGAGCACCCAGCGCCAGCCGGTGATGAACAGGATCTCGGACGAGCCGGCGAGCAGGCCGCCGATGAGCGGGCCGATGACCGAGGAGATGCCGAACACGGCGAGGAAGTAGCCCTGGTACTTGGCGCGCTCGCGGGGGGCGAGGATGTCGCCCATGATCGCGAGCGGGAGCGACATGAGCGCACCGGCACCGATGCCCTGCACCGCGCGGAACGCGGCGAGCATGAGCATCGACGTCGACATCGAGGACAGCACGGCGCCGATGATGAACACCACGATGCCGAAGATGTACAGCGGGCGTCGACCGAAGACGTCGGAGAGCTTGCCGTAGATGGGCGTCGCGATCGTCGAGGTGATCAGGTACGCGGTGGTGACCCACGCCTGCTGGTCGAGGCCGTGCAGGTCGTCACCGATGGTGCGGATCGCGGTGCCGAACACCGTCTGCCCGAGCGAGGACAGGAACATGCCCGCCATCAGGCCGTAGATCACGAGCAGGATCTGGCGGTGGGTCATCAGGGGCTGCTGACCCGGGGCACCCGCGGGGGCGGCGCTCCGGCCGGGCACCGGCGACTGGGCGGTGACTGTTGACAATGCGGGTCCTTCTGGTTCGACGTGCCGGACGGCGAGTGCGTCGTCGGGCGGAGGCGAGGCGGGTACGTGGGCCGCGTGGGGCCGCTGCGCAACCTGAAACCTTGCAGGCAACGCAACTTTACATCGAATGCGTCCAGCGAGCAACCAATCCGGGTCGACGTACGATGACGACGTGCGCCAGGACGACCGACCCGAGGCCGAGCGGTCCCTCCGCCGCCAGCTCGACCGGCTCTGGGTGCGGCAGACCCTCCGCACGGTGCTCATCGAGCAGGCCGGCGGGCTCGACCCCACCGCCCGGGTCATCCTCCGGGCCGTCGAACAGCTGGGGGAGGCACGCTCCACCGTCGTCGCCGAGCGCACCGGACTCTCCCGACCCGTGGTGAGCCGCCGGGTCGCCGGGCTGGTCGAGGCCGACTACGTCGCGACGTCGCCCGACCCGGCCGACGGGCGCGCGGCGCTCCTCGCCCTCGCCCCCGCCGGACGCGCGCTCCTCGCCCGGCTCGACGCCGCGGGCGACGAGGTCTTCGACGAGGTGACGAGCGTCTTCGACCAGGACGAGCTCCGGACCCTCGCCGCCCTCCTCGCGCGCTTCAACGACCGCGCGGCCGACGTCCTCGGGGTCGGCTCCGACACCTGACGCCCACGTCGACGGACGGGAGGCCCGGAGCCACGCAGCCCCGGGCCTCCCGTCCGTCTGGGGTCCGGACCGAAAACGGGATACCGTTTGTCCCATGAGCACCGAGAACACCGCCCCCACCGAAGCCGTCGACGAGGAGCCCGTGATCACCTTCGCCGACCTCGGGCTCAGCGATCCCGTCCTCAAGGCCGTCAAGGACATCGGGTACGAGACCCCGTCCGCGATCCAGGCTGCCACCATCCCGATCCTGCTCGAGGGCCGCGACGTCGTCGGTCTCGCCCAGACCGGTACCGGCAAGACCGCCGCGTTCGCGCTGCCCGTGCTCTCCCGCATGGAGGCCGGTGCCAAGCTGCCGCAGGCGCTCGTGCTGTCCCCGACCCGTGAGCTCGCGCTCCAGGTCTGCGAGGCGTTCGAGCAGTACGCGGCGCACATGAAGCACGTCCACGTCCTGCCCGTGTACGGCGGCCAGGCCTACGGCGTGCAGCTCTCCGCGCTCCGCCGCGGCGTGGACGTCGTCGTCGGCACGCCCGGTCGCATCATGGACCACATCGCGAAGGGCACGCTCGACTTGTCCGAGCTGAAGTACCTCGTGCTCGACGAGGCCGACGAGATGCTCAAGATGGGCTTCGCCGAGGACGTCGAGACGATCCTCGCCGAGACGCCGGACACGAAGCAGGTCGCCCTGTTCTCGGCGACGATGCCCGCGCAGATCCGCCGCATCTCCAAGCAGTACCTGAACGACCCGGCCGAGATCACGGTCAAGGCGAAGACGACGACCTCGGCGAACACCACGCAGCGGTACCTCGTCGTGTCGTACCCGCAGAAGGTCGACGCCCTGACCCGCATCCTCGAGGTCGAGGACTTCGAGGGCATGATCATCTTCGTCCGAACGAAGAGCGAGACGGAGACCCTGGCCGAGAAGCTCCGCGCCCGCGGGTACGCCGCCGCGGCGATCAGTGGCGACGTCGCGCAGGCCCAGCGCGAGCGCACGGTCAACCAGCTGAAGTCCGGCAAGCTCGACATCCTCGTGGCCACCGACGTCGCCGCCCGTGGGCTCGACGTCGACCGGATCACCCACGTGGTGAACTTCGACATCCCGATCGACACCGAGTCCTACGTCCACCGCATCGGTCGTACCGGTCGTGCCGGCCGTTCGGGTGCAGCGATCAGCTTCGTCACCCCGCGCGAGCGTCGTCTGCTCACCGCGATCGAGAAGGCCACGCGCCAGCCGCTCACGCAGATGCAGTTGCCGAGTGTCGAGGACGTCAACTCCACGCGCCTCACCCGCTTCGACGACGCCATCACGGCCGCGCTCGAGCAGCAGTCCCGCATCGCCGCCTTCCGCGACATCATCGCCCACTACGTCGAGCACCACGACGTCCCGGAGACCGACGTCGCCGCCGCGCTCGCCGTGGTCGCGCAGGGGGACACCCCGCTGCTCCTCGACCCGGCCGACGAGCGCGCGCGTCAGCAGTCCGAGCGGGACGACCGCCGCAGCCGCGACGACCGACCGGCGCGCGACGCGGACGGCGACGGCGACCGTCGTCGTCGGTCGCAGCCGATGACCGCCTACCGCATCGAGGTCGGCCGCCGCCACCGCGTCGAGCCCCGCCAGATCGTCGGCGCGCTCGCGAACGAGGGCGGCCTGCGTCGCGACGACTTCGGCGCCATCCAGATCCGCCCGGACTTCTCCGTCGTCGAGCTCCCGAGCGACCTCGGGCCGGACGTGCTCGGCCGCCTCCGCGACACCCGCATCAGCGGCAAGCTCATCGAGATCCAGCCGGACCGTCGTGGTCCGATCCGGCGGGAGAGCGGTCCCCGTCGTGACGGTGGGCGCTACGGCGACCGTGACGACCGCGGCAGCCGTGACGACCGCGGCGGGTACGGCGACCGCCCGGAGCGCAAGCCGCGTCAGTCGCGCGACTGAGCCGACGGTCCCGTCCGTCGTGCGCGCGTGCGCGTCAGGGCACGAACTCGCCGAGCGGTCCGGCCACCGCGGCGGCGAGTTCCTCCGGGGTGCCGTTCATCAGGGTCTTCAGCATCCGGGAGTCGTCGTCCGCGAGGACCTCGGCCACGCCGGCGACGACGCCGTCGTAGGCCTGGCTGACGACGCTCTCCGGGCTGACCTTCGGCACGTCGAACCGGTCGGCCATCGGGGTGTCGATCATCCCGACGACCAGCCCGGTGACGGTCGTGCCGTTGCCCGCGAGCTCGGAGCGGAACGCGCCGGTCGCCGACCACGCGGCGGCCTTCGACGCGGCGTACACGGTCGGCAGGGGCAGCCACGCGGCGGCGGAGAGCACGTTCAGCAGCGCGCCGCCCCCGTTCGCGGCGAGGGCCGGCGCGAACGCCTTCCCGACCCGCACGGTGCCGAAGTAGTTCGTCTCGAAGACCCGGTGGGCGACGTCGTCGTCACCGCCGACGACCGACGCGTCCTCGGCGGGAGCGATGCCGGCGTTGTTCACGACGAGGTCGACGTCCTGCGCCCGCGCGGCGGCGTCCGCGACCGACGCCGGGTCGGTGACGTCGAGCCGGAGCGGCACCACGCGGTCGTCCTCCCAGATCCTCGGGGTCCGTGCAGCGGCGTAGACCCGGCGGGCGCCGCGCTCCAGCGCCTGCCGCACGAACTCCGTGCCGAGTCCGCCGTTGGCGCCCGTGACGAGCACCGTCCTCTGGTCGAGCTGTCCGGTCATGTGCACTCCTGGTGTGGTCGTCGTACGATGAAGTGGGGAACGTCCCCGGAATCAGTATGTGGGGACACTCCCCACTTCCGCAACCAGGAGCACGAAGTGACTGCAGCGACCCGACCCATGCGTGCCGACGCCCGTCGCAACCGCGACGCCGTCCTCCGTGCCGCGGCGACGGTCTTCGCGGCCGAGGGCATCACGGCGCCGCTCGACGACATCGCCACGGCGGCGGGCATCGGGAACGCCACGCTCTACCGGAACTTCCCGACGCGCGACGACCTGCTCGCCGCCGTCATGGTGGACAGCGTCGACGCGCTGCTGGCCGACTCTGAGGTGCTCGAGGCCGATGTCGCACCGGCCGGAGCGCTGGCGGAGTGGATGTTCCGACTCGCATGGGGACTGCGGATCTGGCAGGACCTGCCGACGTGCATCGCCTCCGCGGTCCGTGACGGCGGCTCCCCGGTCCGTCCGGTGTCCGAGCGGCTCACCGACCGGACCGGGGAGCTCCTCACACGGGCGCGCCCGGACGGCGGCGTCACGGCCGGCGAGGTCTTCCAACTCCTGACGGCGGTGTCGTGGGCGATCGACCGGTTCGGCGACGACGAAGCCGCGGCCCGTCGACGGGTCGCACTGGCGACGGTCGGGGTGCTCGGCAGCTGACCGGGACCGGCGGGGGCAGCACCGTGCCCTCGCGTGATCCGCGTCGCGCAGACGCGGCGGGCGGAACGGGGCGGCACCTGGCAGCAGCCGTGCTGCTGCGGTAGACATGGAGCCACGCTGAGGCCGACCCGGGAGGCCGACGCGGAACGGACGGACCGGTACCGCTGGCACAACCTGGAACCAGCGGCGGGTCCGTGAGCACGCAGTGGGCACGGGTGACCGTGCCCGGGGGCATTCGGGATCAGGGAGGCACGCGATGCAGCGCACCACGGAGCAGGACGGCGACCACCGCGGGAGCGGGCGGTGACGGCGCTCGACGTCGGCCGGCAGGACCGTCGGCGACTCACCGTCGGCACCCCGCGCCGGCGCCTGTACGCGGTCCGGACGGTGGCGGTGCTCGCCGCGGTCTCCGGGGTGAACTACGTCGCCTGGCGCTGGGTCGGGTCGGTCAACTGGCACTCCTGGTGGATCGCCGTGCCGCTCGTGCTCGCCGAGACGTACAGCGTCATCGACTCCGTCCTGTTCGCGATCGGGGCGTGGAAGCTCCGCGAGCGGGGTGAGCCGCCGACACCGCCGAGCACGCCCGTCACGGTCGACGTGTTCATCACCACCTACAACGAGCCGATCGACCTCGTGATGCGTACCGCCCGTGCGGCGAAGGCGATCTCGCACCCGCACGAGACCTGGATCCTCGACGACGGCAACCGTCCGGAGATGCGTGCCGCGGCCGAGGCCGAGGGGTTCGGCGTCATCACCCGCGGCGCCGACTGGGTCGACCGCCCCCGCCATGCCAAGGCCGGCAACCTCAACAACGCCCTGCTGGCCACGCAGGGGGAGTTCCTGCTCATCCTCGACGCCGACCAGGTGCCGGAACCGTCGATCCTCGACCGGACGCTCGGGTACTTCAAGGACGACCGGATGGCGCTCGTGCAGACGCCGCAGTGGTTCGAGAACGTCCCCGAATCGGACCCCCTCGGCAGCCAGGCGCCGCTGTTCTACGGCCCCATCCAGCAGTCGAAGGACGGCTGGAACGCGGCCTTCTTCTGCGGGTCGAACGCGATCCTCCGGCGCGAAGCGCTCATGCAGCTCGGCATCACCCGGTACGTGCGCGAGGTGGAGACGAGCGTGCAGCGCACCGTGAAGACGGCGAAGAAGCTGCTCGCCCGGGCCCGCGAGACCGAGACCGACCCCCGCGTGCTCACCGCGCTCGCGGACGCCGAGGTGGTCGTCGACCGCGCACGGGTCGAGATCGCCGAGGGCGAGCCACTCGGCGACGTCACGTACCGGTTCCAGCGCGGCATCGACGCGATCGCCTTCCGGTTCGCCGCGGCCGACCTCGAGGCCGTCCGCGCGGAACTCCAGGAGCTCGCGGCGATGTCCACCGACGCGAACACCTTCGCGGGCCTCGACGACGCCGCGCTCGACGTGCTCGGCCAGCGGGACGCCTCGCCCGTCGCGGCCATCGAGTCGATCGCGGTCCTGGCCCGGGCCCTCGACGTCAACCGTGACGACGAGGCCCAGCCGGTCATGCCGCTGGCGACGATCTCGGTGACCGAGGACATGGCCACCGCGATGCGCCTGCACGGGCTCGGGTGGCGCTCCGCGTACCACGACGAGATCCTCGCGAAGGGCCTCGCGCCGGAGGACCTGGAGACGATGCTCGTGCAGCGCCTCCGCTGGGCCCAGGGCACGATGCAGGTGTTCTTCCGCGAGAACCCGCTGGTGCAGAAGGGCCTGTCGTTCGGGCAGCGGCTCATGTACTTCTCCACGATGTGGAGCTACCTGTCGGGGTTCGCCGCGGTCGTGTACATCGCGGCACCGGTGCTCTGCCTGTCGTTCGGCGTGGTCCCGGTCAGCGCCTACAGCTTCGACTTCTTCGTCCGGCTCATCCCGTTCCTCGTGCTCAACCAGGTGCTGTTCTGGGTGGTGGCCGCCGGCAGACCGACGTGGCGCGGACAGCAGTACTCGCTCGCGCTGTTCCCGGTGTGGATCGAGTCGGTCACGAGCGCGTTCGAGAACGTGTTCCGCGGCAAGCCCCTCGGCTTCCGCGTGACCCCGAAGGTCCGCGACGAGAGCCAGGCCCGGCCGCGGTGGGACCTCGTCAAGCCGCAGCTCGTCGCCATGGCCGCGCTCGTCGCCGCGCTCGTGATGATCGCGATCCGGTACCTCGCCGGCCAGGCCGACGGCATCGCCCCGCTCGTGAACACCGCATGGGTCGTGTTCGACCTGTTCATCTTCGGCATCGTCGTGAAGGCCGTCCGGTACACCGGCCCCGACGCGGCCACCCCGGCGGCACCGCCGCTGGAGCACGAGACGACGACGGTCGGAGGACCGCTGTGAGCACACCGACCATCATCGACGTCGCCGCGGTCCCGGAGTCGGTCGACACCGTGCAGGACGCCTTCGCGGCCTGGTGGGACGGGCTGGGCGTCACCGACCTCAGCCACCGGTTCGCCCTCGAGACCGCGCTGGTGGAGATCGCCGCGAACGTCGTCGAGCACACGCGCCGTTCGGACCGCGAGGACGGTCGCCGCTTCACCATCGAACTCGACGCCGACGCCATCGAGTACCGCGCCGTGCTCGTCGACAACGGGCAGCCCGCCGACCTCGACCTCAGCGCCGTGACGATGCCGGACGTCGAGGACGAGGGCGGTCGTGGGCTGGCCCTGTCGATCGCCGCGCTCGACCGACTCGAGCACCGGCACGAGGGCGGGCACAACGTCTGGACGATGGTGTGCACGCGATGAGGACCTGGACCGCGAAGGCGGTCGCGCTCGTCACGGTCCTCGGCGCGCTGCTCCTCGGCGGTGCCCTGCCCGCCGGGGCCGCGCCCCCGGCACCGCCCGCTGCGCCGCCCGCAGCGCCGCCCGGGTCGGGCGCCCCCCGTGGACCCGGCGTGGTGCACCCCTCCACGGGCAAGGCCGGGTTCGGGCCCGACCTCGACTGGGGTTCCGACGCACCCGACGGCTACGAGGGCCGCCTCGGCGCGACCCCGTCGATGTACGGCGTCGAGGTGTCCTACCCGGTCGACCGCGCCGCGCGGCGGGAACTGCTCCGTGCGGCACGGGCCGCCGCGACGCAGGGCGCCGTGCTCGTGGTCAGCCTCGAGCCCGACCAGGCGCTGTCGACGCTGACCACGGCCGACGCGCGTCGGGCGAACACGGTCTTCGAGCAGCTCCACCGACAGGCCGAGACGCAGGTGCTCGTCCGGTTCGCCCCGCAGATGAACGGCACGTGGGTGCGGTGGGGGCAACAGCCGACGCAGTTCGTCCGCGCGTTCCGGGCACTGGCGCAGCAGGTGCACGCGGGGGACTCCGCCGCGCAGATGGTCTGGTCGCCGTCGTACGGCGCCGGGTACCCGTTCGGCGACTCCGCCGGCCGGCTCGCCGACCTCTCCGCGACCGACACCGCCAAGCTCGACACGAACGGTGACGGGCAGCTCACCGCGGCCGACGACCCGTACGCGCCGTACTGGCCGGGAGCGCGGTCGGTCGACTGGGTCGGGCAGTCGATGTACTACTTCGGCAAGGGCAAGGCCACGCAGGCCGCCGGCCGCGACGTGCCGCTCACCAGGAACGACGTCCCCCAGCCCGACGAGGTCGCGCAGCGGTTCGACGAACGGTGGGGGTACGGCTCGGAGCGGCCCGAGGACTTCTACGACGCCTACGCCGTCGGCCAGGACCGCCCGATGCTCCTCGACACCGGGGCGCTCTACGACCACTCGCTGCGCGGGGCCGACGAGCTCGCGGTGAAGCAGGGCTGGTGGCGACAGGTCATCGCGCAGGTCGAGGCACACCCGCAGGTCCGCGCGGTGACGTACATCGAGGCGGACCGTCGCGAGCCCGAGGCGGGCAACCGCGTCGCCGACTGGCGGTTCGCGAAGGCACCGGGCATCGCCGGGTCGTTCCGGACGGACCTGCAGGACTCCGACCACTTCGTCTTCGGACCGGTCACCGAGCGGGTCACGCCACAGCAGGGCGCCGTCGCGACGAACCAGCAGCTCGACACCGGCGGCGACCAGATGGCGTGGATCGTCTGGCTCGCGGCCGGGCTCGCGGTGGTCTTCGTGCTGAGCGGGCTGGTCGGTCGGGTGCTGCCGAGCTGGCGGTACCCCGACGACGGCAAGCCCGGGCGCGACCTCCGGCTCGACCTGTTCCGCGGGTTCATCATCCTGGCGGTGGTGATCACGCACATCGAGGTCTCCGGCCCGTACTCGTACCTGACACTGCACGCGGTCGGGGCCATCACCGGCGCCGAGATGTTCGTGTTCCTCTCCGGCGTGGTGCTCGGCATGGTCTACCCGCTCGGCGTCGCGCGCTTCGGCGAGTGGGCGTCGGCGATCGGGGCGTTCAAGCGCGCGCGGAAGCAGTACCTCGTCACGCTCGCGGTGATCCTCATCGTCTTCGCGCTGAGCTTCGTGCCGTTCCTGAACACGGACGCGATCTCGACCTTCACCGACCGCGGGACCGGGCTGGACGGCGTGCAGGCCGAGGGCCGCGTCTACGACCTGTACCCGAACGCGATGCAGCTGCTGGCCTACCCGCCGCCCTGGTACGCGATCCGGCAGTTCCTGCTGCTCGAGATGGGCCCGTGGCCGTTCAACATCATGGGGCTCTTCGTGGTGCTGAGCCTGTTCATCCCGGTGTTCCTGTGGGTGATCCGGCGCGGGTTCTGGTGGGCGCTGCTCGTCGTCAGCTGGGCGCTCTACGGCCTGCAGGCGGTGTACCCGGACCTCAAGCCGCTGAACTCGCAGTTCGACGCGGTGTTCCCGCTGCTCACCTGGCAGGTGGTCTTCACGCACGGCCTCGTGCTCGGGTACTACCGGCGGCAGGTCACGCGCGCCCTGACCGGCCGGGTCGGCAAGGTGCTCGTCGGCGTGGCCGTGTGCCTGTACGCGGCGTTCCTCGTCTACGTCTGGGCGGGGCACCGGTTCGACTTCACGCCGAGTCCGTTCCCCGCGTCGATGTACCTCGACCTCTACAACACCGCGTACCAGCGCGTCGACCTGCAGTGGGGCCGGCTCATCGACATCGCGTTCTTCGCGATCGTGTCCTACGCGATCCTCACGGTGTTCTGGAAGCCCGTGAACGCCGCGATCGGCTGGCTGTGGATCCCGCTCGGGCAGGCGAGCCTCTACGTGTTCGTCTGGCAGGTGTTCTTCGCCCTCGCGGTCGCGTCGATCCCGCTCGACTACGGCAACGTCTGGGTCGGCACCCTCACCCACACGGTGCTCATCCTGCTGGTCTGGTACATGGTCCGGAAGAAGTTCCTCTTCTCGGTCATCCCGCGCTGACGCGACGGACGACGGACGGGAGGCCCGGCACCAGCTGGTACCGGGCCTCCCG
>JASCOJ010000119.1 GCA_029959645.1 Microbacteriaceae bacterium PS02332
GCGCGGTGCGGGCCCGCCCCGCGCCTCCCGTCCGCCGCCGGGTCGTCAGCGCGACGTGGCGTACGAGACGCAGGCGTCCCGGAACATGTCGAGCGTCTCGTCGGTCGTCGAGGCGAACGCCGAGACCCGGACCTCGCCGAGCCGGGTCGTCACCGTGACGCCGTGGTTGTGCAGGGCGGCGCCGAGGGCGGTGAGCCGGCCGGGCTCCGGACGGAGCACGACGATGCCGGCCCGTTCGCGCGGGTCGCGGCTCGACGTCACGGGCAGCCCGAACTCGTCGGCGATCGCGAGCACGCGCTCGACGCGGTCGGCGACCCGCGCCTGGACGGCACCGACGCCGACGGCGGTCAGCCGCTCGAGGGCGACGGCGAGCCGCGCCTGCGACACCGGGTCGATGCGGGACATCGAGAACGCACCGGCGCCCGGTCGGACGCTCGGTACGTCGCCCGGCCAGCCGGTCGTGCCGTGCGGGCCGGAGAGCGCCGGTTGCAGGCGCTCGAGGGCACGCTCGCTGAACGACACGAAGCCGGTGCCCCACCCGGCGTGCAGCCACTTCTGTCCGCCGGTGGCGACGACGTCGGCGACCTCGTAGGGCGCGTCCACGACACCGAAGCCCTGGATGGCGTCGACGACGAGCAGACGGTCGCCGATGACGTCGCGGATCGCGGCGAGGTCGACGGTGTAGCCGGTGCGCCAGTCGACGAGGGACAGGGCGACCGCGGTGACGTCGTCGGAGAGTCGCTCGCGGACGAGGTCGGGCGTGAGCGGCCCGGCGCCCGACTCGATGACGACGGGCTGGACCCGGCCGCCGGTGGCGGACGCGGCGCTCGCGAGGGCGAGGGGCAGCGCCGGGTACTCGTCCGCGGCGACGAGGACGCCGCCGGTCATGCCGAACGCGGTGTGCAGCAGGCCGGGGGTCGTCGCGGACTGCGACACGACCTGCTCGACACGACGGCGGACCAGGCGTGCAGCGACGGCGCGGACCCGGGCGTCCTGCTCGTCGAGCGTCTCGATGGCGCCGAAGCGCATGTGCTCCTGGATGTGTCCGAGGACACGCTGTTCCTCGAGCACGGCGGTCTGCACCGGGCCGAACGCCGCGTGGTCGAGGTACCCGGGGTCCTCGGCGAAGCCGGCGGCGAAGTCGTCGATCGTGGTCACGGGGGTGCACCTTCCATGGGCAGGACCCTGTGAGCTTACGCGGGCGCCTCGATGCGGTCGAATGCAGTCCGGAGAGCGAGCAGCGGGCCGCTCGTCAGCCGCCGAAGCGTCGGGAGCGCAGCCCGAAGTCGCGGACGGCGCGCAGGAAGTCGACCTCGCGCAGGTCCGGGTAGAACGCCTCGACGAAGTAGAACTCGCTGTGCGCGCTCTGCCAGAGCAGGAAGTCCGAGAGCCGCTGCTCCCCGGAGGTCCGGATCATCAGGTCGGGGTCGGGCTGACCCTGCGTGTACAGGTGGTCGCCGATGAGCTCGGGCGTGAGCACCTCGGCGAGCGTGTCCAGCGTGCCGCCACCCTCGCCGTGCGCCCGGACGATGCTGCGCATGGCGTCGGCGATCTCCCGCCGGCCGCCGTAGCCGACGGCGAGGTTGATGTGCAGGCCGGTGTGGTCGGCGGTCCGCTGCTCGGCCCGTTCGAGGGCGGTGACGAGTTCGGCGGGCAGCCCGTCGTTCGCGCCGACGTGCTGCACCCGCCAGCTCCGGTGTTCCGCCAGCCGCTCGGCCAGCTGCGCGATGATGCTGACGAGCTGCTCGAGTTCGTCGCCGCCGCGCCCCTTCAGGTTGTCGGCGGACAGCAGGTAGAGCGTGACGACCTGGATGTCGAGGTCCTCGCACCAGCCGAGGAACTCGGGGATCTTCGCCGCTCCTGCGCGGTGTCCGTGCGCGGCGGTCTCCAGCCCGAGCTGGCGGGCCCATCGTCGGTTGCCGTCGACGATCATGGCGACGTGCTTGGGCTTCTGCGCCCCGTCGATCTCCCGGCGGATGCGGTTCTGGTACGCGCGGTACAGGAGCCCACGCCCCGCCCATCCCAGCCTCCCGGTCACGCGTCGACTGTAGTGCACCGCCCCGCACGACGGACTCCCAGCCGACGTGCCGCCGCCCCGCCATATCGTCGGCACATGCAGCCAGACCAGGGTGCGCCGCCCCTCCCCCACGTCCCCTTCACGGAGGAGGCGGACAGCGCCGCCCCCGCTCCCCGCCCCGCCTGGCGCGGGTGGATCCACGCGGGCACCTTCCCCTTCGCGATCGCGATGGGCGTCGTGCTCGTGAGCCTCGCGGCCACACCGGCGGCGAAGGCCGGCACCGCCGTGTTCATGGCGACGTCGCTCGTCATGTTCGGCGTCTCGGCGACCTACCACCGGTTCCCGTGGGGCCCGACGGTCAAGGCGGTGCTCAAGCGCATCGACCACACGAACATCTTCCTGCTCATCGCGGGCACGTACACGCCCGTGGCGGTCTGTGCGCTGCAGCACACCGAGATGGTCGTCGTCCTCTGGGTGATGTGGGGCGGGGCGCTCCTCGGCATCGCCTTCCGGGTGTTCTGGATCGGCGCACCGCGGTGGCTCTACGTGCCGCTCTACGTCGCGCTCGGCTGCGCCGCGTTCGGGATCCTGCCGCAGCTCTTCGCCGCGAGTGTCCCGATGACCGTCCTCGTGCTGGCCGGCGGGGGCGCCTACGTCCTGGGTGCGGTGGTGTACGGCTTCAAGCGGCCCGACCCGTCACCGCGGTTCTTCGGGTTCCACGAGGTCTTCCACGCCCTCACGGTCGCCGCGTTCGCAGCGCAGTGGGCGGGCATCCTCCTGGTGGCGATGCACCCGGTCCGTTGACGACGGACGGGAGGCGCGGGGCGGTGCCGCCACGCGCCTCCCGTCCGGCAGGGAGTCGCGTCCGTCAGCGGCGCTCGGGGTCGTCGCCGAGGTCGCGGCGGCCGTCCTCGCCGGGGGCGACACCGGGGGTGTCGTCGACGACGCCGCCCTCGTGCTCCAGGCGCTCCCGGATCTCGGAGCGGTAGCGGGTCCGTCGGATCCGGCGGGTCATGTCGACGATGAGCAGGATCGTCACGACCGCCACGAGTGCGATGGCGACGAAGCCGGCGACGCCGGGGGTGACGTCGACGTCGGGCACCTTCGAGGTCGGGCTCGGGCTCGGGACGGTGGCGGCGAGCGCCAGGGTGAGCAGGCTCATGCGTCGGTGTCCTCTCCGGCTGGGACGCCCGCGAACAGGTCGCTCTCGGGGAGTTCGGTGGGCACGCGGGCCTCGACGAGCTGGTAGTCCTCGGTGGGCCAGACCTCGGCGAGCAGGTCGTTCGGCCAGTAGAAGAACGGGCTGTCCGGCGGCACCTGGCTCGCGTGCGCACGGAGGGCGGCGTCGCGGGCGTCGAAGTACTCGTGCACGTCGACGTGGCTCGTGGCGAGGTCGGGCCGGTCGGCGAACCGGGCCGCCCACTCGTCCAGCTGCTCGAGGAGCGGGCTCTCCGGCTCACGCTCCCGCAGGGCGTCGGTGAACGCGGTGAACCGGCGCGGGTTCATCGTCCGCTCGTAGTACAGCTTCGACACCGACCAGGCCGGCCCGGCCTCCGGGTACGCCGTCGGGTCGGCGGCGGCGTGCCACGCCGCGACCGACACCTCGTGCGTCCGGATGTGGTCCGGGTGCGGGTACCCGCCGTTCTCGTCGTAGGTGACGAGCACGTGCGGCCGGAAGCGGCGGACGACCCGGACGAGCGCCGCGGTGCTGTACTCGAGCGGCACCGTGGCGAACGTGCCCGGGCGGACGGTCTCGCCCTGCTCGGCGTCCGGCAGGCCGGAGTCGTGGTACCCGAGCCAGACGTGCTGGATCCCGAGCGCGGCCTGCGCGGCGGCCATCTCGGTGCGGCGGAAGCCCGCCATGTCCCGGTGTGCGCGGGCCTTCGCCGA
Organism: Microbacteriaceae bacterium PS02332; assembly: GCA_029959645.1. Taxonomy (GTDB): domain Bacteria; phylum Actinomycetota; class Actinomycetes; order Actinomycetales; family Microbacteriaceae; genus Curtobacterium. Next base: position 3,908 of record JASCOJ010000119.1, read on the forward strand.
GTCGGACAGCGTCTCGTTGAGGATGTCGCCGGCCTCACCCCCGGTGCAGGACACCACGAGGACCTCGGCCCCCTCCGCGACGTACCGGGCCGCGGTGGCCGCTCCCTTGCTCGACTCGTCGTCGGGATGGGCGTGCACGGCCAACAGGCGATGGGGCACAGCGTTCCTCACTCGTGGCTGTCCGGGAGATCACGGGTGGCACACGGCGGACGTGTCCTACCCTTGCACCAGGATATCCACCCCGGGAGCCCCGAACTGTCCGATCAGCACCACGGCACCACCGCCGCCACGTCCGCCGACGCCTCCGCCGATCCGCGGGCCGCGGGTGGTGCGCTCGCCGCCCGCTACGGACGCAGCCCGGGTGCCCGTCGCCGTGCGAAGGCACTGGCGATCGCCGCCGCGGCGGCCGTCGTGGTCGTGTTCGGTGCGTGGGCGCTCTGGGCCGGACCGGGCCAGGACGACCACGGTCTCGACAACGACGTGATCGGGTACCAGGTGCTCTCCGACCACAGCACCGTCGTGCACAGTTCGATCTCCGTCGACCCGGGGACCCGGGCCTCCTGCGCGGTGCAGGCGCTCGACAAGTCGTACACGATCGTCGGCTGGAAGGTCGTGACGCTGCCCGTGTCCAGCGAGCGCACCCGCTCGGTGTCGACCGAGGTGGCGACGACGACGCGGGCCGTCACCGGCTTGATCCACTCTTGCTGGATTCCGTAGACTGCGCTGATCCGCTGCACGAGACCGGCCGATCGGCCGGTCTCGTTCTGTTCGGGCCGTCCGGGCCCGGCAGCGTCCTGGGGCCGGGACACCGCCCCGGACGACCGCGCCGAAGGGAAACGACATGAGCAACGACACGCAGTCCACCTGGCTCACCCAGGAGGCCCACGACCGCCTGCAGGCGGAGCTCGACCAGCTGAGTGGCCCGGGCCGCACCGAGATCGCGAGCCGCATCGAGGCCGCTCGCGAGGAGGGCGACCTCAAGGAGAACGGCGGGTACCACGCCGCCAAGGACGAGCAGGGCAAGATCGAGGCGCGCATCCGCGTGCTGACCAACCTGCTGAAGACCGCCACCGTGACGGAGGCCGTGTTCGACGGCACCGTCGAGCCCGGCACGGTCGTGACCGCCACGATCGCCGGCGACCCGTCGACGTTCCTCGTCGGCAGCCGCGAGATCGTCGCCGAGGGCTCGGACCTGACCGTGTACAGCCCGGTCAGCCCGGTCGGTGCCGCGATCGTCGGCCTGCGCGCCGGCGACGCCACGACCTACACCGCGCCGAACGGCAAGGAGATCGCCGTGCAGGTCACGGCCGTCGAGCGCTACGAGCCCTGACGCCGGTCCTGCCCCGGCGAGGACTCCCCCGGACGCCCTGTCGACGCGCGCTCACCGTGGCGGCAGGGCGTTCCACACGTCGGCCCAGACCACCTCGAACTCGACGGGGGTGAGGCGTCCGCGCTGCATCGCACGTTCGAGGACGGTGAGCGTGTCGAGGGACTCGTCGAGCAGGTGGACGTCCCCGTGCAGGGTCACGCCGTGCTCCCCGTGGTGCGTCGTCACGGTCACGGACCGCACCTGGCGCCGTGACCGCCGCGTGACCGCCCCGAGCACGCCGAACCCGGCGGCGTAGACGGCGGCGGCGGCCCCGAACGCGGCACCCGCGGGGAGGGCGCTGGTGATCGCCAGGGTCACCACGGCCGCGACCGCCCCGACGACGACCCACGCGTGCCAGGCGCGGAGCCACGCGCGCTCCCGCCGGGAGGTCCCGGGGGCGAAGACCGTGAGCGTCCGCGAGCTCCACAGGGTGCGGTCGACCGGACGGACGGTCAGCCGGCCCCACCGGTGCTGCCCGTCGGCGACCCGGGCGCGGACGACGTCGACGACGGTCACCGGACGGCCGTCACGACGGAGCGGACACCGGCCGGCGCGTCTGCCGGCGCGCGGACGACCCGCACGGCCGGCTCGCTGGTCGACGACGGTGCGACGGACACGGCGCCGAGGTCGGTCGCGGCCGTGCGGTCGATCAGCAGCCGGTGTGTCACGGCCTGCGAGCACGGCAGGCACACGAGGTCCCCCACGGCGACGTCGCGCGGCACCGTCATCCGGACGCCCGCGGCGGCGGATGCCGCGTCGGGGGACGCGGCGGTCTCGACCGTGACGACCACCGGGGCAGCCGTGGTGCGCCGACCGATCAGCCGGGCCTCGCCGGTGACCGCGCAGTCCGGCAGCACCGCGTCGAGCTCGACGACGACCCCGTCGGCCGTCCGTCGTACGGCGGTCACCGCCGCGACGGCGACGCTCATGCCCCGCGGCGACCAGTCCCGCGAACGGTACCGCGGCGGCGCCTGCTCGGCGGAGTGCACGCACGGCGTCCCGGTGATCTCCGCCAGGCGGGACATCGAGACCGCGGCGACGCGCACGTCGTCGACGGTCGGCTCGGTGTGCGCCGGCCACGCCGACGGGTCGAGGGGGTCCGGCACCGAGGCACGGAGTGTCGGGAGGATCGCGGTCAGGGTCATGACGGCAGCTTCACCCCGACGCAGGGCCGGGAGCATCCGCCCTCACGGGACGCTGACGCTGCCGGGACGGTTCCGTGCGCCGTGCTGACGCTGCGCCGCCCGTCGGGGCGAGCCGGGCCAGGGCGCCGGGAGGCCCGCGGTCAGTTCGTGAGCTGCTCCGGACGGAAGCCGGCCTCGTGCAGGCGGTTCATGACCTCACCGGCGTGCTCTGGTCCGCGGGCCTCGATCGACAGGTCGAGTGCCACCTCGCTGATGACGAGGCCCTGGCCGTGCCGCGTGTGCAGCACCTCGACGACGTTCGCGCCGGCGTCGGAGATCACCTGCGAGACCCGCGCGAGCTGGCCCGGGCGGTCGGGCAGCATGATCCGGATGCCGATGTAGCGCGACGCCGCGACGAGGCCGCGGGTGATGATGCGCTCCATCATGAGCGGGTCGATGTTGCCGCCGCTGAGGAGCACGACGGTCCGGCCGGTGTCCTGTACGGCGCCGGCCATGATCGCTGCCACGCCGACCGCCCCCGCCGCCTCGACGACGAGCTTCGCCCGTTCGAGGAGCACCAGGAGCGCCCGGGCGACGTCGTCGTCGGAGACGGTGATGATCTCGTCGACGAGGTCGCGGATGATCGGGAAGTTCATGTCACCGGGCCGGGCGACCGCGATGCCGTCCGCGATGGTCGGCGTCGTCGTGATGGTGACCGGCTGTCCGGCGCGGATCGACGACGGGTAGGCGGCGGCGTTCTCGGCCTGCACCCCGATGACCCGGATCCGCCGTCCGGTGCGCTCCGCCATGCCCTTCACCGCGATGGCGATGCCGGCGATGACCCCGCCACCGCCGATCGGCACGATGACCGTGTCGACGTCCGGCACCTGGTCGACGATCTCGAGCCCGAGCGTGCCCTGGCCGGCGATCACCGCGGGGTGGTCGAACGGCGGGATGAACACCGCGCCCGTCTGGGCGGCGAAGTCCTTCGCGGCGGACAGGGCTTCCTCGACGGTGTGCCCGCGGAGCACGACGTCGGCGCCGTAGTGGCGGGTCGCCTGGAGCTTCGGGAGCGCGACGCCGACCGGCGTGAAGATCGTCGCCGGGATGCCGAGCTCGCGCGCGGCGAGGGCGACGCCCTGCGCGTGGTTGCCGGCGCTGGCCGCGACGACCCCCGCAGCGCGCTCGTCGGCGCTCAGCGTCGAGAGGCGGTTGTAGGCACCCCGCACCTTGTACGCCCCGGTGCGCTGCAGGTTCTCGCACTTCAGGTGCACCGGCGACCCGAGGATCTCGGCGAGGAACTGCGAGGTCTCCATCGGCGTCACCCGTGCGACGCCGGCGATGGTCTCGCGCGCCGCCTCGATGTCGGCCAGCGTGGGGATCGGCTGCGCGGTGTCGGTCACGGACCCATCATCGTCGGTCGCGGGCCCCGCGACGAACCCGGCGGTCAGTTCGTGCTCGCAGTGCCCTCGACGGCGTCCGGCTGCTTGTCGCTGCCGGGACGTGGGACGTCGTCGCCCACCGTGTGCCGCCGGCGTCGCATGAGTTGGATCTTGCCGTGCTGCCCGCGCTTCGGGGTGGCCTCGAGCACATGGTCGGAGTCGAGCCCGCGCCACCGGCCGCTCGCGATCGTGGTGACCATCGCGTTGAGCGTGGCGATGAGCGGGACCGCGAAGAACGCACCCGCGATGCCGGCGAGACCGGACGCCGCGGTGACGCCGAGCACGACCGCGAGCGGGTGCACCTTGACCGCGTTGCCCATCACGAGCGGCTGCAGGATGTGCCCCTCGATCTGCTGCACGAGCAGCACGACGCCGAGCACCAGGACGGCGGCGAGCGGGCCGTTGAAGATGAGCGCGATGAAGACCGCGAGGAAGCCGGTGACGATGGCGCCGACCACGGGGATGAACGCGCCGAGGAAGACGAAGGCCGCGATCGGGATGACGAGCGGCAGACCGCCGAAGAACAGCCCGACGATGAAGGCGCCACCGCCGATGCCGACCGCGTCGACGAACGCGACGAAGATCTGCACGCGGATGAAGCTCGTCAGGGTGATCCAACCGGCGACGCCGGCACCGTCGACGGCGGCACGGGCCTTGCGCGGGAAGAGCCGGACGGTCCAGCGCCAGACGTTCTTGCCGTCGATGAGCAGGAAGATCGTCGTGAACAGGATGATGAAGAGCGCCTCGAACACGTGGGTGGCGCTCGACCCGGCGCTCGCGACCCCGGACAGGATCGAGCCGGAGTGCTCCTGCACCCACTTCGTGCCGTCGTCCAACCAGCCGTTGACGTCCTTCTGCGTGACGCCGAGCCCGGAGTGCAGGACGAACTCCTTGACGTTCCCGTACTGCGACACCGTGCGGTCGCGGAGCGACGGGTACGAGGCGATGACCTGGTCGACGACGAGCCAGATGAGGGCGCCGACCGCGGCGAGCCCGCCGAGCAGGCTCAGCACGACGGCGAGCCACTTCGGCACGTGGTGCCGCTGCAGCCAGTTCGAGATGGGGATCAGCAGCGCCGAGATCACGATGCCGATGAGGAACGGGATGAGGATCTCGCTGAAGACCGTCAGCAGCCAGATGAACAGCGCGAGGACGCCGACCACCGTGAGGATGCGCCACGACCACGCTCCGGCGATCCGCACGCCGTTCGGAACCGACTCCTCGACCACGGGGTCGGGATGGGTGTTCTTCTTGCCCCAAGCCATGCGGCAACTGTATCCACGCGTCGGACGTCGTGTGCCGGATGCGGCATACGGGGTCCCACAGGCTGTCGGCGCCGACCGGTAGCGTGCGGGGATGCCCAGGTCCACGCTCTCCGCGGCCGAGGCCCGCCGCGTCGCGCTCGCGGCCCAGGGCTTCGGCCGCCCCACCGCCGATCCGGTGCCGTCTCGGAGCGTCTCGGCCGGTGCCGCACGGCTCGGGCTGCTGCAGATCGACTCCGTGAACGTCTTCGAGCGGAGCCACTACCTCCCGCTGTTCGCGCGGCTCGGAGCGTACGACAAGGCGGCGCTCGACCGGCTGACGCTGACGGACCGCAGCCCGTGGCTGGAGTACTGGGCGCACGAGGCCGCGTTCATCCCGCGGGACGACCTGCGCCTGTTCCGCTGGCGGATGGACGCCTTCCGACGCCGCGACGCCGGACCGACCCGGGTCGCCGACGTCGAGCGCACGGCCACCGTCCGCCGTGAACTGCTGGCCGTCCTGGCAGCCGAGGGACCGATGCCCGCGAGCGCCGTCGAGCACGAGTCGAACGTGCGCCGCGGCCAGTGGTGGGGCTGGAGCGACGTGAAGACGGGGCTCGAGCAGCTCTTCCGCTGGGGCGAGGTGGTCAGTGCCGGTCGCGCCGGGTTCGAGCGCGTCTACGCCCTGCCGGACCAGGTCCTGCCCGCCGGCTTCCTCGAGACCGCACCGGACCGTGCCACCGCGGTCCGGGAGCTCGTGCGCCGCGCGGCCCGGGCGGTCGGCGTCGGGACGCGCGCCGACCTCGCCGACCACCACCGCCTCCGCGCCGACGACACCGCGAGCGCGATCGCCGACCTCCAGGAGTCGGGTGAGCTGGTGCCGGTGACGGTCGCGGGCTGGTCGGACCCCGCGTGGATGCACGTCGACGCGCGGGTGCCACGCGCGGTCGGTGCCGACGCCGTCCTCAGTCCCTTCGACCCCGTGGTCTGGACCCGACCCCGTGCCGAGCGGCTGTTCGGGCTGCACTACCGGATCGAGATCTACACGCCCGCGCCGAAGCGGGTGTTCGGGTACTACGTCCTCCCGGTGCTGCAGGACGACACGCTCGTCGGGCGCATCGACCTCAAGAGCGACCGGCAGCGCGGGGTGCTCCACGTCCGCACCGCGTGGCACGAACCGGCGGCCCGGATCGACGCGGACCGGCTCGCGGTCCTGCTCCGACGGACCGCGGCGTGGCAGGGGCTCGACGGGGTCGAGGTCACCGACCGGGGCACGGCCGCAGGCGCGGTGGCCGCAGCGCTCGGCGTCCGCGCCCTCCCGGCGGAGCCGGTCGGATCAGGATCGGTCGACTAGAACTGCACGCGCGGCGGTTCGGCGATCGCCGCCGGCTCGGCCGTCTCGAAGAACGCCGTCTCCCCGACGCCGCGACGCTTCGCGAACGCCGAGGCCGGGAAGCCACGGACCTTCGTGTTGAGCTCGCGGACGCCGCCGTTGTAGTAGCGCCGTGCCGACTGGATCGCGTCCTCGGTGCCGACGAGCTCGGACTGCAGCTCGAGGAACGCCTGGCTCGACTGCAGCTGCGGGTAGCCCTCCGCGACGGAGAACACCCGCTTCAGGGCCTTCTGCATGTGCCCCTCCGCGGTGGAGGCGGCGGTCGCGTCGGTGGCGGCGACGGTCTCGGCCCGGGCGCGGTCGACGTCGGCGAAGACGCCGTCCTCGTGGGTGGCGTACCCGCGGACGGTGTCGACGACGGTCGGCAGGAGCTCGGCACGACGCTGCACCTGGGTCGTGATCTCGCCCCAGGCCGCGTCGACACGGCCCTGCACGGCGACGAGCGACCGGTGCGACTGCCACAGCCAGATCGCGACGGCCACGAGGACGACGACCACGACGCCGATGACGATCAACGTCGGAACGAGACCGGTGTCCATGTGGGCGTACTCCTCTGCGCGTCGGGTCGCGATGGCGCGGACCGGAACTGGTGCGGGACCGGAACGATCCGGATCGAGTCTACCGAGCAGTCCCGGGCACTCCGCTCGGACACCGATCTTCACGGCCGATTCCCGAGTGCCGCACACCGCGGTCCCGGCGGCCTCCCCGCCGGGGTCCGGGCGGCGGCCGGGTTCGCGGACCGGAGGTTGACGGGGCGGCGCCGATGTCGTGGGATGGAGGGGATGGACGCCGGCGGGGACGACGTGGTGCGTCGACGCGACGAGCGCGACGTCGCGGTCCGCCGACTCCGGATCGGTGTCGGCAGCGTCCTCGGCCTGCTCGTCGCGGCGGTCCTGCTGCCCGTCGTCGGTCCGGTCCCCGCCGCCGTCGCCGACCCGGTCGACGCCGTCGCCCTCGCCGACCCGACCGGAGTCGCCGCCGGCCCGACCAGCGCCGTCGCCGGCCCTGCTGTCGACGCC